>NZ_DATKQC010000052.1:0-4866 GCF_035532915.1 Edaphobacter sp. | reverse complement strand
AGTCTGGAAGTCATCCAGCGCACCTCCGCCGTCATTCTCGCCGCACTACGCGCCGAGGAACCGGAGAACCCAGCCGCCTGATCCGCAACTCTACGGGCGGGTACTGGCTGTGCCCGCTCACGCTTTCACGCTCGACAACCTGATAAGGAGAATCGCAATGACTACAGCAGTGCAATCGCAATCGGAATATCGCAATCTGCCGCTTCTCAGCCTCACCGAGTCGGCCAACAATCCACGCAGCACGTTTGACGAAAAGGCACTTGATGAACTGGCAGAGTCCATCAAGGCGCAGGGCGTGCTCTCCCCGCTGGTAGTTCGGCCCAAAGGAGGACACAGTTACGAGATCGTAGCCGGAGCGCGGCGTTATCGCGCGGCGCAACGGGCCGGGCTGGAATACGTCCCTGTCCGCATCGCGGAACTCAGCGATGCGCAAGCGGTCGAAGTCAGCATCGTGGAGAACCTGCAACGCCGCGACGTGCATCCGCTGGACGAGGCGACCGGCTACGTTCGGCTTTTGGCGCTCGACGAGCCGAAGTATTCCATCGAACAAATTGCCGCCAAGTGCGGCAAATCTCCGGGATATGTACTCGCCCGCGTTCGCCTCGCACAACTTGCGCCTGCCGTCGTCCAAGCCTTCTCGAAAGACGAGATCGGCGTAGGCCATGCGCTCTTGCTGGCGAAACTTCAGCCGGAACAGCAGGAGCAAGCACTCGCCGCCTGCTATCAGGAAGCCTACGGCAATGACAGCAAGTCGAAGCGCATTCTGCTGCCCATCCGTCATCTCCAGCAGTGGATTGAACACAACATTCTGCTGGAGCTTGCCGCCGCGCCGTTCTCGAAAGAGGACACGCAGCTTGTGCCCGCAGCAGGTTCCTGCATCGAATGCCTCAAACGCACAGGACATAACGTTCTGTTGTTTGATGGCATCAGCCCGCGTCAAGACAGTTGCTCCGATCCAAACTGTTATGCCGCCAAACTGGAGATGCACGTCAAACAGACCGTCGCCGCAAAGCCCAAGCTGGTTCAGATCAGCACCGCCTACGGCAAACCCGCCGAAGGCAGCGCGGCGATTCCGCGCAACCAGTATGTCGAAATCCGGCAGGACAAGCCGCAGAAGAAGGAGCAGCGCGACTGGCCGGAATACAAGACCTGCAAGTCCACCACCGAAGCCATCGTCACCGAGGGCAGCGAGAAGGGCGAACTCCGCCGGATATGTGCCAATCCAGACTGTCCAGTACATCACCCAAAGAAAAAGCAGCAGCAGACACATGCCGACGCTGAGTTCAAGGCCGAGCGGGAAAAACAGCGCCGCGCGGAAGCACTGGCCCAGACTATCGGGTTGCGCGTACTGAAAGCCATCGGCGAAGCGGTTCCTGTGCGGCTGATGAAGCGCGACCTGCAGTTTGCCGTCGAACGGCTGATCACGATGCTGGACGAGCGCAAACTCGCTATCTTCATCCGGCAGCATGAGATCGGCCAGCCGAAGGATGCTGGCTCGCCAGCGAAATTGCTGGCAGCGTTTCTGCCGAAGGCCGAGGAAAGCACGCTGGGGCGCATTTTGGTGGAGACGGTCATCTTGCTCTCGATGCGTACCGCTGCCGATAGTGTAAAGGTGCTGCGCGATGCGGCGCAGAGCTACAAAGTGGACATCGAGGCAATCTCGGCGAAGGTCAAGCAGGAGTTCGCCGCGAAAGAAAAGGCCAAGTCCACAAAGAAAGCCGCGCCCAAGCCGCTAGCCAAAGCTGCGAAGAAAACCGCAGCCTAATCATCAACTCAATAGGAATAGTCTGCGGAGCCTGTAAGACAGGCTCCGCATCTTTGTGTCGTCTGTCCGCCTGCCCGCCCGTGTTCGATGCCCCGGACAAGCTCCGGGGCGACATTCTCAGCCCACCCGGCGTCGAAGCTGTTGCCGTAGTCACGACCATGTGATGTCGAGCCGATGCGACCGCACAGGTCGCCCTTTGTCATCACGCGGCGCATACCAGTGATGTACGTCTCGATACATCAGATGGGAGCCTTGGTGTTCCTTGAACTCCTCCGGCAGGAGACTGAGAAAAAACCTGTAGCCACACAATGAAAACATGCCCGCGAGCAGGTTGTTTCCTGTCGTCTTCGGAGTCAGGCTCAAACCCTGCTGGAGTGTGACTTGCTCACCATCGTGCGCGGCAGTGTACAGTCCGGCCTTCTCTCAAAATGCTGCCTTGCCGAACGCGATCTTTACCAACTCGTCATTCGGCAATCCAGGAGGATGTGAACCTTCCCCAATGATCCATTGGCCGCCATGACTGAAATTGATGAGCGTCTTGAGAAACCATCGTTCGAGCAACGCGCCGTCGATGGTGAACGTCTTGATTGTCCACCGTCTGCTCCGTAGTTTGGTTCGGACATGGAAGAGCTGCATTGACTCATCGAATGTTTCAAAGGCCCGCTTTATGTTGTCATCCAATTCGCTGAGTTCGCTGTTGTGCTTCTGGCAGAGAATCTTTCCCGTGAGTGCTGCCAGTCCTACCGTCTTCGGCTCATCCTTGCACCAGTGCAGACCGCTCACCGTGATGTTGCCGTCTGGAAATAGCGCCTGAGAGACCAGATGCTCCCGACTGATCTTGCCTTCACAGTCTCCTAACGATGCAGCCCAGCATCCTTTTGCGGTCGCGTCCATAGCAAGCCTCGATAGCACTGTGCCCAATCTGCGGTATTGCCTCGTGTTTTGAGCACGCACTAGATTATTCTGACATCATGCCCTGCCCTGAATACGACAAGTTGAACGATGACCGTTACAAAGCGATGATGCGCGAGGATATGGCTAGAGGCAGCTCGCGAAGCCATTATCCTCACAATTCCGAGAAGAAACGGCAGGAGGCCATTGCAAACGCCGTTCGGGAAGTTCATCAGGCTTATTCACGACGCAACGCGCACATCAGTGAGTGCGAAGCGTGCAAGGCGGACGGTCGTAAACCGGAAGAGTACGATTCACGCGGGCACTTCTAGGAGTGCGACGTTCGATGAACAAATCGACCTACGGTGAGAGCCTGTTTGAAGCCTATCTCGTATCGCAGGGAATTGCGTTTGAGAGAGAACCGAAGCTGCCGGGTGTCTCCCAACTCATCGACTTCGTTATCGACCATCCGACACACGGCAAGGTGTTGCTCGAAGTCAAGGACATCGTAAACCCGATGCCGGTGCGTGGCTTTAGCACATTCAATCCCTATAAATCGATTCGTGAGCACATCGAAGAGGGAACGCGGAAGTTCAAATCAACCGCAGACTACGTGTGTGGCTTAGTGTTGGCCGCTCCTCCGGGCAGCTTTGTGCAACTGAACGAACCCTCCGTAATGCTAGGCGCCATGTATGGCGATCTAGGCTTTCGTGTTCCGTTTTATTTGGGGCCGGGCGAACCGCCGGAGGGAGTAGAAGCCACGTCAGAGTTCTTGGTTGGCAACGGGAAGATGGTGAGACCGTCTCGTTTACAAAACACGCGCATCGCTGCCTTGATCTCAATCCAGGAGTACGCGGTCTGGCATCTGGCAATGCGGAAGTACATTCGTACCGATGACGGCAGAACGTCCCGTGAGCGGGTGCAAGACATCTACGACGGCGTTGCTGGGCTTCCCGAAGACACCGAAGCGAAGGAGACGGGGGTCATCGTTTGGGAGAATGCGGTCGCTACGAAGAAACTCCCGAGCGATCTTTTCAGAGGCGAGATGGATGCGTGGTGGAAAGTCTCTCCAGGCGAGCAGACATTGACCTTCGCCGGTGAACGGCGCCGGTCGCTGGGGGTCGATGATCGAAGATGACGAAGTTGGTATGCGTGCTGATTATGCAATCCGCTTCCTAAAGGCTGCCGGGATTCGCGTCGAACCAAGCTCTCAGTTTCTCAGTCGCGTTCAAAGCATACGGGAACGAGTGCAGCAGCAATCGAACCGATGAAGCAGACACCGTCGCGTTCATCGGGTGAACCGCATCGTTCCGTTGTGTGCGGATGGCCTCAAAGAGCGATGCCAGATGTGCGGACGCGCCTTCCGTTGCTGAGTATGGAATCAGTGCGGGATTACCGGCGGAACAGTCTTCAATCGTCTTCCTCACACAATCCAGAAGCGCGAAGAGCTGGCGCTTGCTCAGCGCCGTTTCGAGTGTGGTGCGTCGGCGCGATGGTTTCAGTGCATTCAACAGGGATGCTGTCAGCAGATACACGGCTTTCTCGGACGCGGCGCCCACCATCACAGCAGCCGCGAAAAACGCCTCACGGTTGAATGCCGTTAGAGCTTCCAGGATGTATTGTTCGATCACATCGTCCAGAGTGCCAACGTGCTTTCTCAGGAACTTCATGTACCCTGCTACCTCTTCAGGAATTGGTTCGGCGCCTTTAACCCATTGCAGACCGCGCTCTGTCCAGCGATACGAATCTGAGCGCAGAGGAAAGTTTATAAAGTCATTCGTCGGCTGCGGGGAAATATACCCAGCATTTAGAAGATAGAAAAATCCCTCCGTGGCAGCATTTCGCAGGGCGATGGGGGCCTGTTCAAATAGATATCTTTGATACGAGTAGTTCTGATGAGGTAGGGGTTTGACAACACCTGGATCAGTGATAGCTTCCAATTCTCCCCAGAGACGTTCATGAAAAATCTTGCAGCTTAAATCGCCCATCTGTTTCTTGAACGAGGCGCGTACCAACTGGAGAATCCGTTCGACACTGTAGTTTGCTTGGCTCACTGTACTGTTTCCTTCCGGCTACCTCAGTCTAGCGCCTGGCGGAGAAGTAATCTGTTGCGGCTACATTGTGGATCACGCTGAACGAAACGAATCTACGAAGGTTTGAACTGTTCGACACAATCTGGCATCATTGACCGTAAGTGAACGGGGCCTTAT
>NZ_DATKQC010000051.1:0-17090 GCF_035532915.1 Edaphobacter sp. | reverse complement strand
TCCCGATGTCTTCAGCCGGGTACATCCAAAGTTCCGCACTCCCGCCTTTGCCACCTGGGTAGCAGGAATTCTCGTGGCAATTCCGGCAGGCCTCTTCGACGTGGGCACCTTCGCCGAGATGTCGAACATCGGAACGCTGTTTGCCTTTGTGCTGGTCTCGATCGGCGTTATCGTGCTGCGCATCAGGCAGCCGGAGCGGCCACGCGGATTCCGTGTGCCCTTTGGCCCCATCATCCCTATGCTCTCAATTCTGTTTTGCGTGCTGCTGATGGCAGGTCTGCCAGCCAAGACCTGGATTCGCTTCTTCGTCTGGCTGATTATCGGCCTGGTCGTCTATATCTTCTACAGCCGTAAACGCAGCGAGTTTTACAAGGGCTGAAGACGTTCGGCACCATGAGGCAAGCGGCAAGCCCTAAACTGGTACGAATGGCTAAACGAACTACAAAGCGAGACGCAGAGATCGATGTTGTCGACTGGCTCCGCAAACTTCCTAAGGCAGAGCTGCACCTCCACCTCGAAGGCACCATCCTGCCCGAGACGCTGGTCGAGCTGAGCCGCCGCCACGACGCCGAGCCTCTCACCCTCGAATCTGCCCGTGAACTCTATAAGTATGAGAACTTTCTTGGTTTCCTCATGTCCTTCAAGGCCGTTACTGAGCGCCTGCGCGGGCCAGAGGACTACGAGCTGATCACCTACAACATGATTCGTGCGCTGGCGGCCCAGGGAGTCGTGCACGCCGAGGTCTACATTTCTTTCGGCATCATCTATTACTGGAAGAAGACCGAGGTCGAACCCTATGTTGAGGCCATCGAGCGGGGACGCATCCGTGGTGAGCAGGAGTTTGGCACCACCGTCCTCTGGATCATCGACGCCGTTCGTCACTTCGGTGCGGACGAGGCCGCAAAGGTATTTCGCAAGGCGGCCGAGCTGCAGCCGAAGTATCCCAGTATCGTCGGCATCGGCATCGGCGGCGATGAGGCCCGCGGCAGCGCCGACCTCTTCCGCGAGCTATATGCGGAGGCAAAGCAAGTCGGCCTGCGCCTCACCGCTCACGCTGGAGAATCGGTCGGCCCCGAGAGCATCTGGTCAGCAATTAACATCGGTGCCGAACGCGTAGGCCACGCGCTATCAGCCCAGGACGATCCTGAATTAATCGAGGTGTTAGCCAAGAAGCAGATTCCGCTCGAGATCAACGTCACCAGCAACATCCGCACCGGCTGTTGCGCGAACTTCGACGATCATCCCTTGCGGCAATATTTTGATTCGGGCCTGATGGTCACGCTCAACTCCGACGACCCGCCGATGTTTGGCAGCAACCTGCTCGACGAGTATGTTCTAGCCCAGGAGCGCTACGGTTTCACGCTGGAGCAGATGCGCGAGCTTGCAGCCAACTCCGTCGAGGCGAGCTTTCTGCCGCCCGAGCGCAAACTCGCGCTGCTGCGGCAGGTCGAGCAGTACGGCTGGTAGAGGTTATCTTCCGTCCGGCGCAGGCACCATGACGGCGTTGGGATCGACCTTGGGAATGCCGAAGTGACCGCTGAGATGAACAAGATCGAGCGGACGTAGATCGCATGTGATCTGGATAACGCTCATATCGCGCGGAGAGCGCGTGAGCACAACCACACCGCTGATATTCGGCCCCGAGTTGTGCAGCCAGAGATCGGTGATGGGACCGCGAGGCTGTGCCGATGACTCGGGCGACTGGTTAGCGTTGACCAGATGTTTCCAGCCCGCCGCATGATAGCTGGCGATAATGGCGCTCATCGCCTCGGGCGTATAAAAGGCAGGCTCCGAGTAGTGGTAGTTGTCCACCGCAATGCCGGTCAGGGCTGCGGCAGCGCGTTCCGGGGCCATACCGCCGGACTCAAGCAGCGCCTGTGCTACCTGCATCATGGTGCGGTCGAAGCTGAAAGCCGTGTGGCTGGCAGGTTGATTCGCCAGCTCTGTCCACGCATTCTGGATTCCCGCAGGCTGTTGCGCCGATGCGGTAGATACACCGATGAGTGACGCACAGGCCGTAGCGGCTAGCAAGGCAAAGGTTGGCAGCGCAAAACGCAGACGCATCTTCATGGGAGTTCTCCCTCCGTAGTTAGACACCGATGCAGCCTGAGAGTTTCCTGCCTGCCTCGTAATTTCGCAGCAGACAAAGCCGGAGGAGGGGGCTGGCTTTACTCGACGACGACAGCCATGGCAAAGCCGTCATAGCCTTTGCTGCCAACCGTTTGCAGCGCGGTCGCTTGCAGCCTGGGTTCCGACTTCAGCATGTCGAAGAGCTGCCGCGCTCCCTGCACATTCGGGTCTTCACTAGACGCGTCGATGACCTCGCCGTCGCGGATGACATTATCGACGAGGATGAGGGTCCCTTTGCGAGAGAGCTTCAACGACCATGTCAGGTAATTCGGAATATTCTTTTTGTCCGCGTCGATGAAGATCAGGTCGAATGGGCCTTCGCCTTCTTCCACAAGCAGCGGCAGCGTATCGAGCGCAGCTCCCTGCCGCACCGTGACCAACTTGTCCAGTCCTGCGCGCGCGATGTTCTTCCGAGCTACCTCGGCATGCTTCGCATCGAATTCGAGCGTGATCAGGCGGCCATCTTCAGGCAGCGCCCTCGCCAGCCACGTGGTGCTATAGCCGCCCAGCGTCCCGATCTCGAGAATTTTTTTTGCACCCGCAATTCTGGCCAGCAGATGCAGCAGCTTCCCCTGGTTGGGTGCAACATCGATTGTCGGCAAGCCAGCGGCTGCATTGGCCGCCTGCGCCTCTTCAAGAACCGAATCGGCAGGAATCAGCTGATCGGTAATGTACTGGTCGACCTGTTTCCACAACGCCGCGCCTTCAGCCATAGCTTCTGTCTCTCCTGGTTCGTAAGTTATTGTGGCGGCTTCGGAGCGAAGTAGCCCTTCTGCGCGCGGACGTGATATCGCGGGTCAAGTGCCTGCAGATAGATCGTTCGGAAGGATCCATCCTGCCTGAAGTCTGCCGGGCGATACACCAGCGAGTACTGGCTGCGCAGCTCCTGTTCGATGTTGCGGAATCCGACGGCGACGTCTTCGATCTTCGTCGGATAAAAAGCCTGTCCGCCGGTTGCCTCCGAGATGGCCTTCAGCACGTCATCGCCCTTGTCGCGGCTGGGGCTGACGTTGGTGCTGATCGCGTACACGATGGTATTGGCGCGCTGGCACATCTTGATCGCGTCGCTCTCCTGCGCTCGGCTGTAATTATCGTCGCCGTCAGAGACGAGGATCAATGCGCGCCGCACGGATCCCGGCTCGGGCAGATCCAGCATTTGGTCGCGGCAGGTCTTATACAGACTGTCGTAAAGGGCCGTACCGCCTCCGGGCCGCAGCTTGCGAATCCCCTGGTTCAGCAGGTCGACGTTGTTGGTGAAGCCCTGGGCCACGTCGGTCGAAATATCGAAGCCCTCGACAAAGGCCTTGTCGTTCAGGTGCAGCACCTGGAGCAGGAACTCGATTGCGGAGTCCTGTTCAAACTGGAACCGCTGGCGGATCGAGCTGCTCGTATCGAGCATGATGCCGACGCGAAGCGGCAGATTGGTCTGCTGCGTAAAGCCGAGGACCGCCTCCGGTGGCCGTCCATCGTCGAGCAGACCGAAGTTCTGGCGCTGTAGACCGGTAATGAAGCGCCCCTTCTTATCGGTGACGGTGAAGATCAGGTTGACTTCGTTGACCTGGACCTTGATGGTCGTGATCGGCTCTTCCTGCGACGCAGGCTGACCCTGTGGCGTTGTCCTGGATGCTGGCGACTGTTGCGCGGAAGAGGTCTGTGGTGCGGCGGCTGCCGAAGCAGTGGGAGGCGTCGGCTTTGCCTGTGCCCGTAAAGGCGCAGCGGCAAATGCAACTGGGAGCAGCAAAGCAAAGGTCAATAACCCGGGCCTACGATGGGTACGGTTAAATGCGATCACAAGCATTGATTTTACTCAACTCCCCCAAAACCCGTTCGAATCTTCTCTAGAAACGCCTGCAACTCCTGGGGCAGGGGAGTCTTTATGTCCATTGCCTTCTTGCTTTGGGGGTGGGTAAAGGCCAGATGCGCTGCATGAAGAAAGTTTCGATCCAGCGACAGGGCATCCTCGCCGTCGCCAATGCGATGCGGCGCGCCATAGAGGCTGTCGCCCACCACGGGATGCCCCAGCGACTGCATATGGACGCGAATCTGGTGCGTCCGCCCGGTCTCGATGCGAACCTCGACCAGCGTAAACAGGCCGTAGTCCGACTTGATACGCTCCACAACTTTGACATGCGACACGGCCGAGCGCCCATCCGGCCTCCGCGTCGTCATCCGTATACGCCGAACCAGGTCGCGTGCAATCGGCAGGTTGACGGTTGTATCGTCCTTGGCGACGTTGCCGTGAACCAGCGCAACGTAGGTCTTGGCAATCTCCCGCTGCGAGAACATCTCCCCCAGCTTGCGGTGGGTGCTATCGTCTTTGGCTACAACGATGATGCCGCTGGTCTGCTTGTCCAGCCGGTGCACGATGCCGGGCCGAAGCTCGCCGCCAACGTCCGACAGCTTGGCGAAGTGAAAGAGCAGGGCATTGACCAGCGTCCCGCGATTCCTCGCATCCTCGCTCGCGCCCGAACCCGCATGGACCATCATGCCCGCAGGCTTATTAATGATGGCCAGATATTGGTCTTCGTACAGCACGTCCAGCGGAATGTCCTCGGGAATTGCATGAAGCGGGGGCGGATGCGGTGCGCCTTCTATCTCAAGGGACTCGCCTCCGTGCAGCTTGTGCTTCGGCTTGGCAGTCTGGCCATCGACGCGTACCTGGCCATTTTCAATCAGCATCTGCACCCGCGCCCGGCTGATGTCCGGAATCGCCTGTGCCAGATACTGGTCGAGCCGCAGCCCCGCAGCCGCTACATCGGCAGCAAAGGTGCGAATTCCATCTTCCGTCTCATCTTCAATATCGAGCACTGGAACAGGTAAGGGTGCAGCCTCTTCGACGCCGCGCGTGGCGCGGTATTCCGCCATGACGGAGCGGCGGCGCTGGCCCTTGGGCAACATATTTTTAGACGGCATGGGACACCAGCTTTCGTGGTCGCAGCCAGATGATTCCAGCCGCAACGATCATTCCTATGGCAACCCATTGAATCGGATCGAGAACATTGCCGAGCAGTTCGACAGACGGATCGGGCTGACGCAGAAACGTCAGCAGAAACTGTGCAACCCCTACGGCAGCCAGCGCAAAAGCAGCCGTATCGCCGCGCCTTGGCCGTCGCCGCAGATGTCCAAAAAGTACCACCGTAAGCAATACCGCCACAATCGCAGCATACAGGGCTACCGGATGGAGCGGAATTCCTCCCGCGATCATCGGCCTTCCCCATGGCAGCGTAGTCACCAGCCCCGGGTCGCTGCCCTCGGCAAAGTGCCCCAGCGCAAGAAACGCCCAGATCAGCGTCGCGCATGGAGCCCACGCATCCAGCGTCGCCAGCAGCGGAAGCCGTCGAACCCGCAGGTAGAGCAACGTGACGATGCCCGTCAGCAGAAGTCCCAGCGGCGTAAGCGAAGGCACCGCCAGCAACAATATCGGATAGGTCAAGAAAGCGTGCAGGTACATCACCACCAGCAGCAACCGCGAGAGTACGAACGCAGAGAGCAGAAGGAACAGCCCCGCATTCCAAAGCCGGTCCGGGCTAAGCCCTGCAATGGTTGCCGTGCGCAGGCTAAGCGCCAGCGCGGCCATAAGTCCCACGGCGGCAAGGACACCGAAGGTAGGGAGAGTAATGTGGCCGAAGTGGAGAAGGGTGGGATGCACGATCAAAATTCAGGCGCAGTATGCCGCCGCTAAAGCTATCGCAGAATAAAAAAGAAGACCGACCCGCTGGGCCGTGCGACGAAGCGCTGGTGAACCCGTCCTAAGACGGCGGGACCCTGCCGTGGCTCTTTAGGCATTCCGGACTGGCGGACGTTGCACACCGAGCCATGTATACGAGTCAAGACCCCTGTTCAATGAATGTTGGTTCAACCAGCGTAGATCGCGCACCTGCTTCGCAGGCCGGTTTCTAGGTTGGATGCTAAACGCGGCGGCGCGGATTAGCAAGTTGACAGCACGGCGTAGTATAGAAGCGCATTCTGCCGCGCCTCTCCTCCGCGATGAGTTGTCGAGAAGCCCGTCATCGGTCAAATCAATCTCTCTGTGAACTTGATTGCCTATGATGGGACTGCATCAAATTGTGCGATACGCCATGAACTCCAGAGCATCCACGGCCATTTCGCTAGTTGCATTGATCGGATTTTCGTCTGCGCTATGTGCGCAGGGGGCGAAGATGCCCACGCTGGACGAGATTCTGCAGCGGCTGGACGCTAATCTGAGCTACTACGACACCGGTGTCCCGAGCTTCTTCTGCGAGGAGCATGTCGTCTCCGAGAGGGACCACGGCCCACGGAAGGAGGACGACACCGTCACCGACTCGGTCTTCCGCCTCAAGCGCACTTCCAACCTCGACCATACGACAACTCTTGTAGAGTCGCGCGAGATCAAGACCGTTGACGGCAAGCCAGCGACCTCGCAGGATATGGACGGCCCCACTATGCTCAGCGGAGCGTTCGAGGGCGGCCTCGCCGTTGTCTCGCTCAAACAGGCAGCCTGCACAAACTACACGTTGCAGCGGATCCATAAGAACCGCCGGGCCGACCCTTACATTGTCCGCTTCGCGACGGTTCTCACTCCCCAGAACACCGCCGGCTGTCTTCTACAGGAGAGCAGCAAGGGACGTGTCTTCATCGATCCCGCATCCATGCAGATCACGCACCTGGAACTCAACACCCCGCACCACACGATTACCCCTGGGGACAGATACAGATCGCCCTTCATCGGCGAGCGGGTCATTACCGTCGACTATGTGCCTGTCCTCCTCGGTGGCAAGACCTTCTGGATGCCTTCGACGATCGCCTTGCGTGTCACCAGTGGTTCCGGAACCTTCCATAAGATCGTCTGGTCGTTCCGCGCCAGCTATCGTAACTACCACAAGCTGGAAGTCGAGTCGCGTATTGTTCCCGGCTTCAAGAAACCTGCCCGCTGACTTGACGCAATCAATCCTGAAGTTCAAGTGGCGTAGCTTTTATTTCTTCTCCCCAGCCACAAGCGCTTTCATCGCCAGGCTTTCAGGAGTATTGAGACGCTCCAGCCCCTCGACGACCCCGGCGCGGTCGCGCTCCGACCGGTTCTGGCTGGCCTTCCATTTGCCCTCGATGCGTTCGATGGGAAGCTCCAGCCCGACGATGCCGTTCAGCAGCGACGCCACATAATCGGCAGGCGCATCACTGACCTGCCACGGAGTAGGAAAAGCAGCTTCATGAACGGTAGTCAGCGCATTGAGATGCTCGATGAGCCACGCAGGGTCTTCAATCACCTTCAGAGTCCCGTAGACATGGACAACGGCATAGTTCCACGTAGGCACAACCTTGCCGGTCTCTTCCTTCTCGACGTACCAGGATGGAGTGATGTAATGCTCCGGGCCGGAGAAGATGGCCAAAGCCTCGACCTCAGGCTGAAAGTCGCGCCATTGCTTGTTTGCCCGCGAGAGATGCCCCTTCAATAGTCCGTGCGTCGCCGATTTGCGTTCGAGCACCATCGGAAGGTGCGACGCGAAGAGGCCGGAGGAAGTCATCGTGACCAGCGATGCCAGCGGATGCGACTCAATCAGATCGTGCAGCACTTCGAGCCGGCTTTCTTCGTTGGCTTTGGGGATATACACGCAGGCTCCTCTTTTCCGAGGCGATGGGCAGGAAACTAACCGGCCTTGCGCTCTTCCAGAACCTCGTCCAGCAGGCCCGCCAGCGATCCCGCGCGCGAACGCATCGAGACCTGCGACTGCGACAGGCTTCCGGCGAGCACATCCTGCCGCTGCCGCGCGGTGCACAGCTCGTCGGCGATGTTCAACGCTGCCAGCACTGCCACGCGCAGGCTGTCGACCGTGCCGCCATGCGCCGAGACCGCACGCATCTTGGCATCGACTATATGAGCGAGCCGCTCGATATAGTCCGGGTCCGTCCCACGCAGGTTATAGATCTGGTCGTAGATCTCGACGGCGATGGACTGGCTTTCGGCCTGCTGTTCCGGGACTTCGACTGTCTGCTCCATCGCTGCTCCTTGTGAAAATTCAGTAAGAGGAGTTCGTCAAATCGAGTTAGAGGAGTTCGTCCATCTGTTGCAGCATCTTCTCGACCCGCTGGCGCACGGCATCGCGCTCCTTGGTCAGCGTGTTGAGCTGCGACTCGACGGCAATCTGGGCAGTAAGCTGGGATTCAAGCTGTTCGTTCAGTGATGCAACCTGGGCTTCGGCAGCAGCGCGGGCTTCGCGCTCCCGCTTTACGATCTCAACGGCACGAAGGACTTTTTGCTCAAGCGCCTGAAACTCATCGACGCTGATGGTAGATGTACTCATATTCTTAAAGTATAGACGGCAGCGACGTGGATTTTGTTGGGGAAAAGCTGTGTGGAATCTATGTGGATGCCTGCCTCTTTTGCTGCAAACACTTGCAGCAGGTGATGGAAAATGCTTCGACCCTAAAGCCCCGGAGCGCGAATCGTCCCGCCCAGCTTGGTCAGCGTGGCAATAATGTTGCTCCACCACGTCGTCAGCTCATCCTCCCGCAGGGTGCGCTCGTTCGACTGAAACACGCACTTCAGCAGGATTGCGTAGTAACCCGGCGGCACCGACTTGCCCTTCGCATCCCTGAAGATCTCGGTCGGTGCCAGCCGCTGTAGCTCAGGAATCCCCAGCGCACGGATCGCCGCAGCAATGGTCTGCCACTGCATCGAGTCAGAAAAGGTAAACGAAAAATCGCGTTCGACAGCCTGAAACCGCGAGATCTCACGCGCCGTCACCTGGCGCAGGGGAATCGCATACAGCTTGTCGAGGTCAATCTGCGCCAGATAAATGGGCTGCCGCAGCTTGCGCCGGGCTGTTTCTGAAGCGGAGAGCTCGCCAAACCGAGCCACAGGCTCGCCATTCAATAACGCTGTAGCACTTCGTCCCGCCTGCAACCACACCGGCGCATCGGCCGTAAAGGCAACCTCGCCGCAAGCAAACAGCGAGAGCAGCGACTCAATCACGCCCTTCAGCTCAAACACTGGAGCATCCTGCGCACTATGGAGCGGACTTGCCGCCACCGCTCCCGTCAGCCCCAACGACAACGAAGCCGACTCCACCACCTCATCGGTCCCGCCAGTAAAGATGGCGCCCTGCTCAAACAGTCTCACCGTCTGCACATCGCGGTTCAGGTTATGCGCCAGCATGGTCAACATTCCCGGCACCAGAGAAGGCCGCAGCAACGCCGCCTCCTCCGACAGAGGATTCTCCATCGCAACTGTCCCCTTGCCCGTCGCTGCAAACAAATCGCTCTCGGCCTGCGAGGCAAAGGTGCTCGAGATCGATTCGCTGAACCCCAGCGCCAGCAGCCGTTCGCGCACCGCGGCCTCGGCAGCTGCGGCAGGATGCGCAATCACAATGCCCGGAGTCGGCAGCGTATTGGCAAATCCGTTGTAGCCGTAGACCCGCGCCACCTCTTCGATCAGGTCGATCTCGCGCTCCAGATCGAGCCGCCAGCTCGGCAGCTTTGCCGCAAACGTATCGCCTCCCGTCGCCGTCAGCTCACAGCCCAGCGCCGCCAGATACTGCGCCACAATCTCCTTAGTAATTCCCTCAGCGGCAATCGTCGTCCCGAGATGCCGCTGCACCTGCCTCACCGAGAGCGCAATCGGCATACGATCAGCCGTCTTCGCCGCAGCCGCTGGAATGACTACGTCCACAAGCTCGCCCTCAACCTGTCCGCCGCTCTCGAGGATCAGCCGCGAGACCAGCGCATTGGCCACCGGAGCAGCATTGAAGTCGGCTCCCCGCTCAAACCGGTGCGAAGCGTCCGTGTGCAGCATGTGCCGCCGCGAGCTACGTCGAATGCTCGCCGGATCGAACCACGCCGCCTCCACCAGAATGTTCTTCGTCTCCGCCGTAATCATGGAGTCCCAGCCGCCCATCACGCCTGCCAGCGCCAGCGCCTTCTTCTCGTCGGCCACTACAAGATCGTCTGCCTCCAGCGTCCGCTCCGCCCCGTCCAGCAGCCGCAGCTTCTCGCCCTTGCGCGCTAGCCGAACCACAATCCCGCCCTCAATCTTGTCCAGATCGAAGGCATGCGTAGGATGCCCCATCCCCATCAGCACAAAGTTGCTCGCATCAACAGCATTCAATATCTGCTTCTGCCCCAGCAGGTTGAAGTATTCAGCCACCCGCCCCGCACTCGGAGCAATCGTCACCCCGCGCAGCACCCGCGCCGTAAACCGCCCACAAAGCTCCGGCGCCTCAATCCGCACCGGAAAAGTCCTTGCGGCCGCCACTGCAACAGGCAGCGCCGTCTCCAGCGGAGCCAGTGGCAGGTTATAGATCGTTGCCGCCTCCCGCGCAATGCCGTAGTGGTTCATCGCATCGACGCGATTGGTCGTAATGTCCATCTCAAAAAGATGGCCATTTCCTTCGCCAAGGTCATGCACGCCTTCGACAGCGATGCCGCGAAGCGTCAGGTCATCGGCCAGTTGCCGGTCAGAGACGGAAAGTGAGGGCAGATAAGAGCGGAGCCAGCTTGTAAGAATCTTCATGGTGGACGCTCTCTAGTCTAAATGTTGAGCTGCCCGCCTCGCCGCGGTCACGCAGAAGTGGGCTCCTCAAACAGCCCGGTCGGAAATCCATCGATGCTGCGCTCATTTTTCAGGTGCCAGTACTCCTCCAGACCCTTTTCGCCCTTCGCCTCCGCCCAGCGCGTGAGCTGATCGCGCTCACCCGCATAGTCGAACAGAGGCACGCCGAAGCCGCATGATGTCTGCACCAGATCGACGTCCAGCCAGACCATCTGCCGCGCTCCGGGAGGTTCCACGCCTCCAAACTCAGAAGCCAGCAGGTCGGCGTACTCGGAACTATGACGCGGCACAATGCGCCCCTGCCCATACAGCCGAAGAATCAACGGGGGCCCTTCAAACGCACAGAACATAAGAGTCAACCGGCCATTGGCGAGCAGGTGGGCGGCAGTCTCATTTCCGCTGCCCGTGCGGTCAAGATAGACCACGGTATTGGCTGTCAAGACGCGGAGCGCAGCGCCATCCCGCGGCGAGACATTGACATGCCCTTCCGCCGCAGCCGAGGCGTTGAAGAAGATCCGCTGTTTTTCGATGAACTCGCGATGGAGCGGTTCAATCCGCTCAAACTGTTTCGCCACGGTTGGTAGCCCTCCCTCGGAACATTATCTCGCGTGATACTTAGACATTCCGAAGAGTTCGTTGGACTCATCAAACCGGAATCGTTTTAAAGAAGATAGGGTATGCTTTTTCTGTCAGTGAGCCTGACCGGCGAAGTCGGAACTTAACTTCAGGCTGAAAAGAGAGAAAACCGATTATGCTCCGATTACTTCTGCACTGGATATTGAATGCAGTGGCCCTGCTGATCGTCTCGCACTTTGTCGAGGGATTCCACGTCAGCAGCCTCATCTCCGCGCTCATTGCGGTCATCATTATCGGCCTCTTCAACGCGACACTCGGCCTCTTTCTCAAAATCATCACGCTGCCGCTGGGGATCCTCACCTTCGGCATCTTCTTCCTGGTCATCAACGCGGTGATCCTATGGTTCTCCAGCAAGTTCGTACCGGGCTTCGCCGTAACTACCTTTGGCGCGGCTTTTTGGGGTGCGCTGGCTCTGGCCGTCTTGCATCTGCTGTTCGGCTTCATTGGCCTCTCAAAGAAAAAGCGCTCCTAGCATTTAAAACGTCTGCCTCACAACCTGAAGCATCACAATCTCGTAAGTTTGCAAGCTGAGGAGATGCGATGTTCAAGAAGATTGCAGTTGCATTCGATGAATCGCCGGAAGCGGAGCGTGCCTTTCGTTCGGCGCTCGATCTGGCCACGCTCGTCGCCGGAGAGATCTATCTCATCACCGTCATCGAGAACCAGCCCGCTTATATGAGCTACGTATCTGCCGTTGCTCCCGAGGTTCCGCTACTGCTCAAAAATCAGAAGCGGGCCTTTTATGAGGACTTGCACAACAAAGCCCGAGCCATGGCAGAGCAGGCCGGTATCAGCCTGCGCTCCGAGTTGATCGAAGGAGACGAGATCGACGCTCTGCTCCAGGGGATCGATCGGCTATTGCCTGAGCTTCTGGTCGTTGGCCTTCGTCGTGAGCCTGGAGGATTCAGCCGCTACCTCGGCGGCACGGCCCACCAGTTAGCCTTGCACGCAAAATGCGACGTGCTCGGAGTCCGCTAGGGGCGGCCTTTGCTTATTTTCCTTAAGCGAACTGCTCCAGAAACCGCATATCGCCGCTATAGAACTGCCCAATATCCGAGATGCCATGTTGAATCATGGCAATCCGCTCGACGCCCATGCCAAAGGCAAAGCCGGTGATGCGATCAGGATTGTAGGCATCGTCATCGAGACCCAGCTTGCGCCGTTCGTCGGTCACTGCGGCAAACACAGCAGGGTCGACCATGCCGCAACCCAGCAGCTCAATCCAGCCCGAGTGCTTGCACTTCCGGCAGCCCTTGCCTCCGCAGAAGATGCACGAGATCTGCACATCGGCCGACGGCTCCGTGAAAGGGAAGAAGCTGGGAAAGAAC
Organism: Edaphobacter sp.; assembly: GCF_035532915.1. Classification (GTDB taxonomy): domain Bacteria; phylum Acidobacteriota; class Terriglobia; order Terriglobales; family Acidobacteriaceae; genus Edaphobacter. The sequence continues at coordinate 4,469 of NZ_DATKQC010000051.1, read as the reverse complement.
CGTGTCTTCACCCCCGAGCCGAAGAGCGCCTTCATCGCATGGTCGAGCGTCCCCTTCAGGTCAGAAAAGGTGATGTTCGTGTCCACGCAAAGTCCCTCGACCTGGTGAAAGATCGGGGAGTGGGTAGCGTCCGCGGCATCGTTGCGGTGCACCTTGCCCGGAATGACGATGCGGATCGGCGGAGCCTGAGCCACCATCGTCCGTATTTGTACCGGCGAAGTGTGCGTCCGCATCAGCAACCGGTCGCGGCTCGCCTTCGATCCCTGATTCGCGATCTGAAGCGTGTCCTGCGTATCCCGCGCCGGGTGGTTCTGCGGAAAGTTCAGCGCCTCGAAGTTATAGAAGTCGCTCTCCACCTGCGGCCCAAGGTTGGTCGAGTAGCCAAGATGGTGGAAGACCCGAACGATCTCCTCCATCGTCTGCAGTAGCGGATGAGCGATCCCCGGTTGCCGAACCGTTCCCGGCAGCGTAATGTCGATTCCGCGCACCACCGCCGCGCCAGACGCAGCCACTGGGGCCTCAAGCGCCGCCTCAATCTCCTGCTTGAGTTGGTTGAACCGTATGCCCAGCGGTTTGCGCGCCTCGGCCGGGGCCGATTTCAACCACGCCTCGCTGATCAGCTTCAGTCGGCCCTGCTTCCTTCCCAGCCAGTGCAGCCGAAAGGCCTCCTGCGCGTTAGGAGTCGCGAGCGTCGAGGCCCCGCTGCGGACCTCGTCGGAAACGGCGGCAAAGGCGCTGTCAAGCGCGGTCTCATCGTAAGTCAGTAGCTGGGGGATGGCATCGTTCATGGTGGACAGTGATAAGGATAAACGACACCGGATTCCTCGGCGTCCTCAACCCTCTCAAAACAGAAATGAGCACCCCGAAAGGTGCTCATTCTTTTAATCTTTGGTGCCGAAGGGGGGACTCGAACCCCCACACCCTTGCGAGTACATGGACCTGAACCATGCGCGTCTGCCAATTCCGCCACTACGGCCCGGTATAGACGTTCCAGTAAGATCCAGAACCGTTCAACCGCGAGCATTCAGTCTTACAAACACCGGCGCGCCTGTCAATTCCACTGCCGCGTGAGAGACCATTCCCGCAATCTAGCATCTGATTATCTACGAAACCTCGAAGCAGGACTTTTACTCATGAACGATCAAGGCTCCAGGCCCGGCACGCATCCCTCTGATTCCCGGAACGACAGCAACGCTCCCCAGATCCCCGAAGATCTCGCCGTCGAGATGCGCAAACTCGCCCACGACCTCAGCAACGCCCTTGAGATCATCGTGCAGACCAGCTACCTGCTCAGCACCACTGAGATGAAGGAGCCCGCCTCCGACTGGCTGCGCATGTTGGACGGTGGCGTCCAGAAGGCCCTCGACATCAACATCACCCTTCGCAATTACATCAAGGCCCACAGCTCCACCTAAAGCTGCCCACCCAAGGCAGAAAAACGGACAAAATTCGCGCAGGAAAACCGCACAAATCAGCTCCGCTTTTTCCCGGAAGCTTTCTTTGCCGTCGTTTTCTTCACTGCCAACTTCGTTGTGGCAGCTTTCTTCGAAACTGCCTTTTTGGCCGGAGCCTGCTTGGCAGTGATCTTCTTGGCTGGAGTATTCTTTGCCGGAGATTTCTTCGCCGAGGTCTTCTTCGTAGCCGCCTTTTTCCCGCTCGCTCCTTTGGCCAGCTTGCTTTCGTGCGAAATCAGCAGCTTTTCAAGTTGTTCCAGCAGAACGCGCGTATGCATCGGCTTCACCAGCATCTTGTCCGCGCCCATCTCCTGCCAGTCCTCCTCCGCCGCTGGAAACGCCGTCAACAGCGCCACTGCCGGCCGATATGCCGCCGCCCGTGCTGCCTCGATGACCTCCAACCCGGAGGCCTCGCCCTCCATCCGCATGTCCGTAATGACCATCTGGTACTCATGCGTATGCAGCTTCGACCGGCCTTCCTTCGCCGAAGCGGCCGTGTCCACTTCAAATCCACTGATTTCGAGCACTGCCTTCAAAGTCAGCAGTACGGCAACTTCATCATCGACCAGCAAAATGCGACGTTTCATTGGTTTCCTCTCATCGGCGGAGCATACACACAGTATCTGCTATTCCGTCTTCAAGGCAAGCCGCCGCGTCCCGGTTCGTGCCGCATCCGAATCGTGGCAATAGAAGTGCTATACTTCACGTTGCGACGCAACCTTTAAGACCTGAGGTGCGCCTAACCCTATACAAACGCATAGCGAGCCGCAAAGCACGCTGTGGAGGCGACTTATTCCACCGATCGATAAACGTTCCGCAAAGTCTTTCATCCGCACCAATGAACGTATCCGCGCACGCGAAATCCGCGTCATCGACGAGAACGGCGAACAACTCGGCGTCATGGCTCCTTTTGAAGCCCTCAAGATGGCCCGCGAGCGCTCTCTCGACCTCGTAGAGATCTCCCCCAACGCCGTTCCTCCCGTCTGCAAGATCCAGGACTACGGCAAGTTCCTCTACGAGAAGGACAAGAGCGACCGCGCCGCCCGCAAAAAGCAGAAGATCATCGTCATCAAAGAGGTCAAATTCTCCGTCACCGTCGACGAGCACGACTATCAGACCAAGAAGAACCAGGCAGTCCGCTTCCTCGGCGAAGGCGACAAGGTCAAGGCGTCGCTCCGCTTCAAGGGCCGCCAGATGGCCCACCGCGACCTCGGTTACAAGATCATTAACCGCCTCATCCTCGATATCGGCGACGCTGGCCTGGTCGAATTCATGCCCCGCATGGAAGGCACAACGCTTCATGCCATCATCGCCCCTTCGAAGAAGGCGGAAGCCGTACCCGTAAAGAAGCCCGCACCGGTCACCCCGACGCCCGCTGAATCTGCCCCTGCTCAGGCTTAGAACCTGCATCCCCGCCGGACACCTCTTCATCATTTCGAGGATTAGGCGGGGATCGTTTTTTCATCCCCCCGAAAAGTTCACATTTCAAGTCTCTGAACCGGAGATTGTCGTCAACGCGACTAAGTCCCGATGGCTCCGAGTGCCCTGGTTCATGTTTTTGAGTTGGTAAACCCTCGTCCATTCCCCCCCTGTTTTCAGGGACGTCTTCTACCGTTGGCGTAGATCGGAGAAGCCTGTCGGCCTGAGCTAGGTCTTTCAAGGGACGTCTGTCGCCCACTGTGGCGCGACGATCCCGCAACTCCGCGTCGCACCTCGTCAGGGATAAAAGATCTTTTGCCAGGAGAACTCCGGCGCAGGGACCCTCATTTATCGAACTCCCCTGACGAACAGCGATCCCAAAACCTGTCAAAAGCCCCTAAGGAACCTCTGATTAAGTCTTCGTTTTGAAAGGGCGTGGCTTCAGCCGCGCCGCAAATCGCTCATCTATCACGGGCTTTAGCCCCCGAAGGATGGTTCAGGAACTTAATCAGACCTCCGCTAAAAAGTCCCCCGTGGACTCGAAATAACGTCATCTCGACCGGAGCAGCGAACGGTTTTTGTCCTCTGCGGAGTGGAGACGATCTGCACGCATCCCCGTCCACGTCGTCAGGCAAAGTTCGAAGGCGATGGGTTCCCAAAACAATAGAGCTGCCGTCCCCATTGCCCAGGATCAGGATGGAGAAGAAAAAACGAATGCGACGGTAATGTAGTGCCTCCCGTCCGTCTTATCTCCCTCGACACTAATCTTCCCGTTCTGGGTAATTCATTCGCAGTGAATCTGAAAAGGGAAATTAGATTCCACTTTTATCAAGTGAAAACTGCATAGTCTTGCGCATGCAAAAACCGCATAGTTACGTCGGTCACTTTTGCAGTTTAATACTCAAGTATGTCTTTGATTCTATTGGACTTACTTCCAAAGCGATCCTACTCTCAGTCTATCGAATCTGTCCACCAAAATCGACAGTAGAGAAATACAACTTTTGGGGTACCCAGTCATGAAAAACATCGTCCGCGCTTTCGTAGTCGTCCTCGCCCTCACCGGTGCCGCTGCAACCACCCAGACCTCCTCCGCCTCTTCCAAGGCCACCATCACTGCAAAGGTCAGCGCTGCTCCGACTCCCATGTGCCCCCCGAATTCTCCCAATGCATGCAATTTTGGAAGCAGCTGGTAGTTTTTCGAGTAGTTCGTTGCAAAGATCGAGTTATGCAAAAAATGCTTAGCTTGCGATTTATCTGTTGTATGCCCCCGTGGAATAGGCTAGGCTTTTATTAGTCTCACGGGGACGGCAAGATGAATGCAGCTTGGATAGTATCTCTTTTTTCGTATCTCGAACCTTTGCTCTGCGCAGCGGCTCTTGTATTCCTATTGCGCAGCGAAGCCGTACGAAATTTCCGTTATCTGGTTGCATTCTTATCGGTCAGATTAGGGGCGGATTTGGTTTGGTTGAGCTTAGTTAGGCTCAACACTTTAGCTCTCATCGATAAACATCTGGCATATCGTATTTATTTTTATGTCTACTGGAGCTCCTACGCCTTGGAAGCTGCACTCTCGCTCCTTGTCGTCTATAGCATCTT
>NZ_DATKQC010000050.1:0-2643 GCF_035532915.1 Edaphobacter sp. | reverse complement strand
CACTAGAAGCTCGGTTGGATTCTCGATTTACGCAGAATCGCCGAGCCGTTCCCTGAGCGATGCGAGCATGTCAATATCATTCAATAATGGAACTATATTGACAAGGAGAACACAATGGGGCAAAATCAATAAATGTCGCGTACCCGCATGGACGAGCTGTTTGCAATCGCCGAAGAGCATGATGGTCTGCTCACTTCGAGAGAGGCGCGCGCCGCCGGCATACAAGATTCTGTCTTGGTTCGTCTGGCGCAACGTGGCCGATTGGAACGTATGACAAGGGGCGTCTACCGGATCGCTCATTATCCGGCAGACCGCCTCGCTCAGTACCGCGAGGCCGTGCTGTGGGCGAAGGCCAGCCAGGGACCAGAGCGCATCGCCCTCTCACACGAGACGGCATTGCTTCTCTATGGAATCTCTGACGCGAATCCATCGCGTGTGAACCTTACGGTTCCAACGTCGGCAAGGCTACGTCGGAAGTGCCCGGAGTGGGTAGCGATCCATAGAGCCAATCTATCTCCCCAAGATATCGGAGAGCATGAAGGACTGCCCGTTACCACGGTGAGCCGTACCATCATGGATGTTCTCTTGGCGACACACAGAATCGACGTTGCTCGGCAGTCCGTCGGCGATGCTGTCCGCGAGGGGCTGCTCAACAGTGCTGAGGCAAGCAGCCTTCGGAGATCCATTTCGCAGACTTCTCTTGCACCTTCACCATCAACGAACGGAAGCCAGGTGAAGGTGTATGAAGCCGCGACCAGTTGAACGCCTCGAAAAGACATTGGCCCGAGTCGCCAAAGAGCAGGGCTTGGCGCAGGAGCGTCTTCGGCGCTGGGTTTCCTTTCTGGCACTATGCGGTGTTTTGGAACGTGCGGTGAACGAAGGCATTCTGGATAGCTACGACCTGAAAGGCGGCGTTGCCCTTGAACTCAGGTTTGCGGAGGGAGCACGCGCCACCAAAGACATCGACATCGGTGTGCCAGTCGATCGGACGAAGCGGTTGCGGGTATTTCAGGATGCCGTGGCGCTCGGCTTCGACGATTTCACCTTTCTCTTGAAAGGGAAGCCCTTGAACATGGACAAGGTGGACGCGGTGCGGCTGGAACTCGCCATCCGATATCGCACCCGTGCATGGCAGACAATCGAGGTCGATCTTGGAGCGTCAGGCCGAGGAGCAGTAGAACTCGTAGTGCCTATGATTCGTGGATTTGCCGCAATGGGATTGCGGGTGCCGTCTCCGGTTCGGTGCCTGAATCTGAGTGAACAGGTTGCCCAAAAGTTGCACGCCTGCACCGGACCCTACTCAGCAGGTCGTGCCCGTGATGTCCTCGACATCCTGTTGATCGACCTGCTCGGTAAGTTGGATGTGAAGGCGGTACACGCCGCAGCCGAACAGGTCTTCGCCGAACGCGCCACGCATGACTTTCCGCCGACCGTTCGAATCCCCGCAGAGTGGCAGGCGGAGCTTGAAGTATTGGCCGGCCAGCTCGGCTACCCAGCGACCTCTGCCACGGATATCGAAGGGCGATTCCGGGCATTCGTGGAACTCGTAGCGCAAGCTTAGATTTCGGTTGCACGGGGGGTAGTCATGAGGAAGCCTCTGGCACAGCCCGCAAGGTTTCACCTGCGAACCCTTTACGCACACGCCCTCAACCATGCACCGAAATTAGCTTTTTATGTTGTACGTTCATTAGCTTATTGTGTCGAAAGAAATGAGTAAGCCCCTGAACTGCGCAGCAAGCCCTATCAACGCCTTCTCCACAGGGAACAGTATTGGCCTGCGTTGGAGCCTTGCTGAGATAGCAGTTCTCCTACAACTGCCACAAAAACTGCCACAGTCGCCAAAAATACAAGAGGCCAACCGTTTCCGGTTGGCCTCTAAGTGCTTTACTTTCAGATTGGTGCGGAGGAGGGGACTTGAACCCCTATGCCTTGCGGCGCTAGCACCTCAAGCCAGCGTGCCTTCCAATTCCACCATCGGAGCAATACTGTGGAGGCGCGGTTTACAATCCGACGCCGGCACGGGGATCGGTTGGACGATTCCACTTTTGGCATTGACGAAGCCGCCGTGATAGCTGATCTCGTTGTACCGAAGCAGTTGTGTCAGCATGGCCAGCGCGTGCATAGCGAGGGTCTGGTTGATGAAGGGCTCCTGCCGCTGGAGCGCTTCCTCGGCGCTGCAGCTGGGGAGATCGTCTTCCGGCGTGGTCGTATCGACGCTTTCCGGATAGAGTTCCGCAACTGTGGGGAGATGTTTCTCTCCGGCTTTTGTGCGAGGTTGCCCGAGAACGAATTGACCGGAATGGGCGCGATTGCCGAGGTCGAGCCAATAATCGGCAAAGGCATCCTCACCCTTCGCCAGGCCGTGATGAATCAGGTTCCTTCCCGCCTTCGTATCAACACATCCGATGACAAAGTTCATGCGTTCCAGCAAGGTGATGTTCTTTTTCGAGAGAAACACCGGGTAGGCTTCCCAGTCGAGTCCCCAGAAGAGATTGACGCGGCTGACGAGCACGGTGGCCTTGTTCAGCCCAATCTCATTGCGCGTAAACGGCTGGCGAACGCAATTGGTTTCGGAAACGGTGTCTCCATCGATCAAGGCAACGTCGAGTCCAATTTGATGGTCGGACCATGCCAGCAACGCCT
>NZ_DATKQC010000049.1:0-2554 GCF_035532915.1 Edaphobacter sp. | reverse complement strand
GAATGCTGTCGTTACTGGCGGCACAGGTTCCGGCGCGGTCCTCTTCCAGTCGTTTCCGCAGGAGGTGGTCGATGCCTTTGCGGAGGTGACTGGCGGCCAACGGGTTCGGGTTCGAATGCCGAAGACCGTCAATGGCTATGCCTGGTTTGACGACGAACGGCGAGCATTCCTCGTCGAACGAATCGCCAATCCCGAGGGCCCGGAATGTGAAAAGAGAGTCTTCCTCTTTCAGTACAAGGGGAAGCGCAATCTGCTCTTCGAAAACACGAGTGCTCCCATTCCCCTGGGGCACTCTTAGCCGGCAAAGGAGAAGTCTGAGCCTCTGGCTCGGCTTCTCCTTTCCGTTTTTTGGACGATCGTTGCGCCTCAGGAGGCCGCTATGAAAACGCTCACGACGATTTCTCTTGCTCTTGCGGTAGCCGCTGCGGGGGCGCAGACCACCAGCCAAATCCAGATCCGCCATATTGAAACTTCGCTGAACCATCTCACCGTTCTCGAATTCGGCGAGTCCGTGACCACGCTCGCCATAGCCGATCCCGACAGCTTCCAGGTCGAGCGGCATGACGACAAGGTCTTTGTGAAGCCCCTCCGAGAAGGGGTATCGACCAATCTCTTCGTATGGACTGCATCGCGTGAGCTGAGCTATGAACTCGACCCTGCTGGCCAGCTTGCGGCAATGGATGTACTGGTCCGCACCGAGCCTGCGCCCAATCCACACGCGAGCGCGCGTGCCGCAGCCGAACCGTCAGATGCCGAGATCCGAAAGATCGCATCGCTAGTGCTGGCACAGGCGCTGATGGGAGTTGAGGAAATAGCACACGATGCGACAAAACCGTCATCTGACCGCGTGCAGGTTGAACTCGAACAGGTCTACCGAGCGAAGGACCAGCTCTATATTCGGTACTCGGTCACCAATCAGACCAAAGCTCCGTTTCGGGTGACGACACCCGATGTTTGCGTCCCGCTTCCGACCGAGCAGCCAATCTCGCTCGTGAGTCTCAGGAATCACCAGATCACTTCCCAGACCTTCGCAGCCTTCAAAGCGCGACATGTCTCTGGCATTCCAGTAACGCAGGCCGAAACCGGCACCCACGATCTTGCGCCGGGGGAGAAGACAACCGGCGTCATCAGCATTGGAAATTCGACGGGCAATCCGCCGCAGGTCTATCAATTGAACTTCGGCGCCGACCAGAACGGGCCTCTGAAGGTCGAGGTGGTCCTCTAGTCATGGACGCGCTGGGCTACATCTCGGCGGAGGAAGTGCGCCAGGCACTCAGACAGATATATCGCAGCGATGCCGAGTCCAGTCTGCAAAATGCCCTTCTTGAATCCCTTTCCGATGAACTCAAACCCGTCGATGAGAAGGGGCGCTGGAAACCCAGCCCGCTGTTCGTTCTCACGGTTGTTATCCTGTCCGTTCTTGTCGGTCTCTTTATCTACTTCTCCGTCGGAGGACGCGGATGAGCCCGTACGACGATCAGCCCGGTTGGCGTCAGAGAGGGCCGGAGGATGTCGCCGGCGTCCTTGTGCTATTCGCCTGTGCCGCCGTTGGATTCTGCTGGTACGTCGCTGTGTCGCGCCTCCATCTGCGCAATGCTCAGTGCCTCGAAATTTTCCTGTACGGCGCCATCCTGTTCTTCGGCGGCGGCCTCATCGCAGCACAAATGATTGGCCGCAGGAAGAAGAGAGAGGAGACCTGGCCTCACCCCGCCATCGTGATTCCGGCATCCAAAGACGCCAGGATGGTCCGCGATGCCAGACTGGCCGGGGCTACGCTGCTCGGATACAACGTCCACAAGGAGCCTTGGGTTTGGCCGGATACGGCGCGGATGAAGCACGGCGTCATTGTGGGCGGCACCGGCGCGGGCAAATCTACATTCCTTGAGAACATCATCGCCCAGGATCTGACGCGGCGCTTTGGCACGCGCAAGATGCCCATGATTATTTTCGATGGCAAGGGGGAACGCGAATTCCTTGACCGCTTGCTGCCGCACATCGAAGCCGCCGGCCGCCTGCAAGATTTACGTGTGATCGATCCGACGCACCCTTCAGAGTCGGCGCGATACAACCCCTTCTACGCGCTCGATGACGCCTATCAGGAGCATGTGAACTTCATCTTTCGCTCCTTCGGGCTGCGCGAAGATTTCTTCAAGGGCCACCAGGAAGCCTATCTCTCGGATCTCGTTCGCATCCTTCAGTACACCGGCAAGCTCTTCAACGTGTACGACGTGCTGGTAATGGCGCTCGATGAAAAGGTGCTGGAGGAGCAGATCGGGGTTGCGAAGGCTCGGCTTGCCTCCTCGCCGGGCATCTCCATGCAAAAGCGTTTGAACTTCGAGATGTCTGTGAAAATGCTGCAACGGTCACTCTCGGACCGCGAGCGAGTAGAGAAGATTCAGGGGCTTTTGAACGAGCTGTTGAGCTTCCTTGAGGACGAGTTGTCGATCGTGACTGGCTCCTACCAGGACTTGCTAACGCTCGACGACGTTCTCGAACGGGATCTCATCCTGTTCGTCTCCCTCAATGCAAACCGCAATCAGCGCGCTGTCGAAGC
>NZ_DATKQC010000048.1:0-19154 GCF_035532915.1 Edaphobacter sp. | reverse complement strand
CTGACGGAGGAATTGTCATGACACCCGAACCTTTCGTATCCGCCCAGGAAGCCGCTAAGTTCGTCGGAATTAGCCGCCGCTTCCTCACGGAACTGGCTCGTCGCGGGATCGCGGGCGCCTACCCGATAGGGACTGGCGACTTGCGCAAAACCTGGGTCTTCCGCCTTTCGGAGCTGGCGGCGGCAATCGATCGCAAGAACGGCCTGGACCAACGCCGTCCGCCAGAAAGCGAGCGAGCGTATCATTCAATCATTAGGCGTTCCCTACTGAAATGAGACGTTATGGCATATCAGAGGGGATCACTCAGACTTGTGTCCCGAAAGGGCGGAGATGTGTGGATGCTCCGGTACAGGCTCAACACAGCGGACGGCAGCCGCAAAGAAAATACCTTGCCTATCGGTCTCCTCAGCGATTTCCCGACTGAGAAGACTGCATGGCGCGAGGTAGACAGACTAGGGCTGCTGGTTCGCATCAACAGTGAAGAATCTGGTACTCGCATTCGCTTCGACGCACTCGCGGAATACTACTTGAAGGCTGATTTTGGCGACGATGCAGCGCGCCCGAAGTCGGCCAACACCATCCCGATTGTGGAGCATTACGTCCGGGATTACCTCATTGCCCGCTGGGGCAATGAACTTGCGAGCGATATTCGGCCACTGGAGATTCAACGCTGGCTAAAGTCGCTTCATACCGGCAATGGACTTGCCTGGACGACGGTCTCGAAGATCCGCGGCATCATGCACCGGGTCTATAAGGTCGGCATCCTGCACGAGCGCGTCGACAAGAATCCGGTGGAGCATGTCGAGACGCGGTCGCAGTCCCTCTACAAAGCAGTCGTCATCACTCCGCAGCAAACCCTCGCCATTCTTAACAAGCTGACGAACCCGCTGCATTACACGCTGGTTTTGACCTGTGCAGCTACGGCGCTTCGCGCATCCGAGATCATCTCGTTGCGCTGGTCGGACATTCTGTGGAGCGACAGGCAAATCCGCATATCAAAGCGATGGGCCAAGGGGGAGGACGGCGAGACCAAGACGGCGGCTTCGAACGGCTATGTGCCGATGCATCCGGTACTGGCGCAATATCTGAAGGAATGGCGTGCGCAGAGTCCATACTCGAAGGTCGATGATTTTGTCTTTCCGTCGCTGCTCAAGGACGGCAAGGTGCCCATCTGGGCATCGACATTCGTGCAGGACCATCTGCGGCCGGCGGCAATCAGCGCTGGCGTCATACTCGCGAAGGGGCAGCGCTTCGGCCTTCACAACTTGCGGCACAGCTTAAGCACCTGGCTGGTGAACAAGGGGAAGGTCGATCCGAAGACGGTTCAAGGCATGTTGCGGCATAGCGATATCCGCACGACCATGAACCTCTACACGCAAGATGACCGCGACGAAAAGCAGGCAGCACAGGGCGCGTTTCTAAGCGCGGTAGGGCTTGGAAGTCGCACAGTGCAGTGAATTGTGGATCAGGTTGTGGATTGTCACTGTGGGTGCCATACAAGCTTAAGTCCTTTGCTTTGTATGGCGGGGACGACGGGGCTCGAACCCGCGACCTCTGCCGTGACAGGGCAGCGCTCTAACCAACTGAGCTACGTCCCCATGCTGTCTATTAGACAACGTGGATGTAATTTGGAGCGGAGTTACCTATAGAGGCACCTCACATCACCAACCCAACAACATAAATGAGTCTATCAGATGTGAGGAGGATTTTGGTGTCCCTTGTCCCCCTCACCCTACAAAATTATGACTTCTAACTCATGGAATGAAGATACGCGTAGTCGATCCGCGCAGACTCCATTTCCGGCTTTGTATAAGGCCCTTCCTGCTCGGCAAAAGCATGTTGAATGCCAGCCCGTCGTCCCTCTGCAAAAATCGGCTTGTAATCGATGAACCCAGCACCCAGCTCGCTGCCTTCGGGACGCTTGCCCACCTGCGGCATTGCCTTGAAATCCTTCACGTGAATCATGCGAAACCGACCAGGGTACTTCTTCATATACGCCACCGGGCTGGCCCCTCCCACCACCATCCAGCCGCAGTCGATCTCAAACTTCACCAATGCATGGTCAGTCTCGTTGAGCAGTACATCGTAGCCGTAACTTCCATCCGGCATCTTCTGGAATTCAAGATCGTGATTGTGATACGCATACTGAAGACCGGCAGCTTTTGCCTTCGTGCCGACATCATTCATCTTCGCTGCCAAACGTTTAAAGTCATCCAGCCCTAACTTCGGCCATCCATGAGAAGCTCCCGTTGTAGCAGGTCGCGGTCTGCTGGTCCACGCGGACAACGTGGAACTGGTGGCATAGGTCACACCCAACGCATGGGCATCATCGAAGACCTGACCGTAATCTGGACCGTTCAGTTGCAGATGAGCACTCGGACATGACAATCCCGCATCTTTAATAAACTGGCCAAACTCCTTGGCTGAGTATTTGCCAAAGCCTGCGGTCTCGACCTCGCGATAACCGATGTCGTGCAACTGCTTTAGCGTTCCCGGAGTGTCCGCCTCGATCACACCGCGAACGGTATAGAGCTGAATCCCCACAGGCAATCCCATCGGATCAGCCCATGCTTTAGCGGAGAATCCAAATGCCGTAGCTGCCAAGGCTGCCGCGCCAACACCGCCAGAGTTCCGCAGAAATTCTCTTCGTGTACTTCCCTTCATCTCTTTCGCTCCTTAAGGTGGATAACGCTGTGGGTAACGGCATACTTCAGATAAAAATATTGCAAAGCTCTAAATCGGAACATGTACAGTATCAACGCTCTCCGATGGAAGCGACTTTGAATCTTCCCCCTTATCGGAAAACGTAAATAGAAATAGAAGAAGAACAATGGCGGACGCGCCAGCCGAGAACAGCCAAATCGACTTCCAATCATAGGTGGCCGCGCCAACGGGGGCGGCAAGTGCATAGTGGCTGACCACGGCGCCAGAGAGCCACGAACCGACAAACATGCCCAAGCCATAAGTGATGAAGATAATAATGCCTTGCGCAGCCGCGCGAAGATTCAACGGCGCTTTGCGGTCGATGTAAATTTGACCGGTGACAAAGAAAAAGTCGTAGCAGATGCCATGTAGTAGTATGCCGCCCCACAACATCCACATGTGTGCATTGACGTTGCCATACGCAAACAAAAGATATCGGGCAACCCAGGCCAACATGCCGGCGATCAGCATATATTTCACGCCTAATCGACGAAAGAACCACGGGATCAGGAGCATGCAAACCAGCTCTGACATTTGGCCGCCGGTCATCTTGCCGGCAGCATTGCTTACTCCAGTCTGATTAAGAAAGAGGTTAGTAAATGCATAGTAAAACTGCAGCGGAATACAGATCAGAAAAGAAGCAATCACAAAAATCAACATCGACCGCTCGCAAAGCAGCTTCATCGCCTCACGAGGAAAGATGCTGTCCAGCGTGAACTTTTCTGTCCGTGCAAGCGGCGGTGTAGCAGGCAGCGTAAAGCTATAAAGACCCATCAGAAGCGAGGCCAGCGCAGCGAGCCGCATTGGCGTCGAAGTAGCCTCCAATCGCAGCGTGCCGATGAGCAGGCCCGCAACAATCCATCCGCCGCTGCCCAGAACACGGATCGCCCCAAACTCTTCTTTTGGATCGTCCATCTGCCGGAAGGCAAGAGAGTTTGCCAGCGAAAGCGTCGGCATAAAAGCCAGGCAATACAGCAGTATCAAAACATAGAAAGCAGTAAATGAAGTCTGGATCGAAGCAATGAACAATAAGACCGCTCCGGCAATATGGAGAAGCCCGAGCACCTTCTGGGTTGCGAAAAATCGATCGGCCACGATGCCAACGAAGAACGGGGCGAGGATAGCGCCGACCGCAGTAGTTCCTGCTGCCAGGCCGATCTGCTGTCCCGTGAAATGCAAAGGTCCAGCGAGCCAGGTGCCCAGGGTCACATACCATGCACCCCAGATAAAGTATTCAAGAAACATCATGGTGCTCAGGCGCACCCGAAGCTGCAATTTCATCCGACCCTCATTCTTCCGTCTCTGGCGCACCTACGTAGGCATCCCACTATTTCACGAGCGCACCAGTGGGGACAACCGCTTCCGAAGTCGAGGCTCGCTACGGCAGGGCAAACGCAACATAAGCTGCGCCCTGCGGTCCATTGGGATTTCGCGCGCCGCTTGCGGCAATCACCACATACTGCTTGCCGTCGATCATATAGGTAGCGGGTGTCGCGTTCCCGGCGTAAGGAAGCTCGGATTCCCAGAGAAGCTTTCCTGTCCGGCTATCGAACGCTCGAATCTTCCTGTCGTAGATCGTCGCACTGACGATCACGATGCCCCCGGCCGTAACGACAGGTCCACCATAATTCTCCGAGCCCGTTCCCTTCATTCCTTTCGCCGCAAGCTCGGGATACTCACCCAGTGGAATCTTCCAGAGATACTTCCCTGTATTCAGGTCAATAGCGTTGAGCGTTCCCCACGGAGGAACGATCGCCGGGTAGCCATCGGGATCGAGAAATTTGCGATAGCCCGTAAAGTGATAGCGGGCTTCAACCACAGGCGCTCCGGAGGTGCCCATCTCACTCTTTGACGATGTTACCGCGTTGGCCGTTCTGGCACTCGCCCCTGCAGACGCTCGCTGAGCACGATCACTCTGCGCCGTGTTCATAGCACCGGGTCCGGCCCTAAGGAAGGCAAGAATTGCATCCAGTCGTTCCCCGGTTACTCCCGGGAAAGAAGGCATTCGCTGTTTGCCATGGTGAATCAGGTCTGTAATCGAAGCGTCCGAAAGGCGCTTGTCAACATCGATCAAAGACGGAAACGCCGGTGGCGACCCCTTTCGATCTGCACCATGGCACATCGAGCATTGACTCTGATACAAATTGGCTCCCTCACCCCCGCCTGCTTCGTTCGCCGTCAATCCGCCCGTCCAGGCGACATCGTTTGCGTTGATATAGATCACACCGCTGCGTGGGTCGACCGCCGGCCCTCCCCACTCGGCTCCGCCATCGTAGCCGGGAAAGACCACCGTCTGTTTGTCGACGCTAAAGGGAATAAACTGTCCCTCGCTGCGAAACGTCTTGAACTGTTCCTCCGCCCACGCATGGGCCTCCGGCGTCCGCGTTGTCAGCATGTCCGCAGTCAGCAACTGGCGGGCATAAGGCAGCGGCATCTGCGGAACAGGCTGTGTTGGCGAGGTTGTCTCACCGGGAACATTCGATGCAGAAAACGCCTTCTCTTCGATAGGAAACAGCGGTTTGCCATTGGTGCGATCGAAGAGAAAGACAAAGCCCTGCTTCGTGGTCTGCGCTACGGCGTCAATCGCTTTGCCCTCTCGATGAACGGTGACGAGCGCCGGGGGCGAAGGAAAGTCGCGGTCCCATATATCGTGATGCACATCCTGAAAGTGCCAGATGCGCTTTCCGGTGTTGGCATCGAGCGCGAGCAGCGTATCTGCAAACAAATCGTCGCCCGCGCGATCGTCGCCGTAAAAATCAGTTACCGCAGAGCCAGTGGGCGCATACACGATGCCGCGCTTTTCATCGAGCGACATGCCCGCCCAATTGTTGGCTGCCCCGGTAATCTTCCACGCATCCTTCGGCCACGTCTCGTAGCCATATTCGCCCGGATGAGGAATGGTGTGAAATGTCCAACGAAGCGCGCCCGTATGGACATCGAACGCCCGGATGTCGCCATGCAGGGCCGGTTCCGCCTCCGGAGCGCGAAAGCCTACGATGATCATGTCCTTGAAGATCACGCCTGGAGTGGTAGGAGCGAGGTAGATGCCTGAGTAGTCGCCATCGGTCAGTCCCCGGCGAAGATCGATCTTGCCCTTATCTCCAAAGGTAAGGATGGGCCTCCCCGTCGCCGGATCGAGCGCATAGAGATTGGTGAGCGCGCCAGCAAACAGAATGCTGGCCTTACCATCCGTCCAGTAACTAAAGCCGCGAGTCGGCTGAGTGCCGGGCTTTCCCGGATCGAAGGTCCAGATCAACTCGCCCGTCGCGGCATCGAGCGCAATCACCTTCTGCGTCGGCGTGTACCCATATAGAACTCCGCCAATCACCAGGGGGTTCGTCTGCAGCCCGCCCTTTTCATGCGTATCGAACGTCCAGGCAACCTTCAACTGATGAACGTTCGAGCGGTTGATCTGCGTCAAGGGCGAATAGTGGTCCCCATTGACTCCGCCATTGTAGGCAGGCCAGTTCCGTGCTGAATGTTCAGCCCCACGAACTGCTGCTGCGACCACATTGGCGTGTTGTGGCTGCGTCTGCCAAAGGAGCATGCCCGACAACGTCAGCGCAACGACAGCGCCCCACCTCCCAATTTGCATTCACAATCCTTGTTGAGCCTGAGCGCTCTACGCCACCATAATCGCACTCGCGTGTCCATGCAACCAGACGGGGACTTTGCCAGATCACTGATGAGGCCACAACCACGCCGCTCCGCGAACCCCGCTGGAATCGCCGAACCTGGCTGGCACGATCGGTGTCGCGACCTCGCGACCGAATACGTAACGAGGCAATATCGTCGGCAAATTCCGGTAAAGCTGCTGCACCTTCGACAACCCTCCGCCAAATACAAGCACATCCGGATCGAGCAGATTAATGACGTGGGCCAATCCTCGCGCCAGACGGTCCTCAAATCGATCGACGGTAGCTTTTGCCTCCGGATCACCGGCCTCCGATGCCGTCACAATCTCCCGCGTCGTCAGTTCCCTGCCTGTCACCCTCTTGTGATCCTGGGCCACGCCAGTCCCAGAGATCCACGTCTCCAGGCACGCGTTTTTTCCACAGTAGCATGCAGGTCCCGGTAGTTCCTCAGGCAACATCCACGGCAGCGGATTGTGTCCCCACTCTCCGGCAATTCCGTTCGGCCCGTTGTGAACATGTCCATTGATCGCGAGCCCACCTCCACATCCTGTCCCCAGAATCACGCCAAAGACCAGGCGTTTTCCCGCCGCCGCTCCATCGGTGGCCTCTGAGATAGCAAGGCAGTTCGCATCGTTGGCCACGCGCACCTCGCGCTCCAATGCCGTGCACAAATCCCGATCCAACGGCTTGCCGTTCAGCCATGTCGAATTTGCGTTCTTCACCACTCCGCTTACGTGCGAAACACAACCGGGAATTCCCGCGCCCACCGTTCCTGTTCTGCCGGTGTCTCGCTCAATGCGCCGAACCAGCGCGGCCATGGACGCAATCGTCGCCTCATAATCTCCTTGCGGAGTATCAACCCGGTGCCTGACCAGCTCCCTTCCATCCTTGTCAATCGCAAGCGCTTCGATCTTGGTTCCACCAAGATCAATACCGATCCGCATCTCCGAATTTGTCATGCCGCTCTGATCCCCCACGCACGCTCTTTCGTGCCTGTCATTAAAATCTGCAACTTAACACTACCCTCTGAGCAAAACCTGCGCCACCGCAAAGAGGTATGTTTCCCTTTCGGCGATTTAGCTCATCAGGATGTTAAAGTGTTAGCGTTTCCGGAGACACGAACTGACGGCATCAAAGCCGTTGGGAGCATCCTATAGTTCTCAGCAGGACGAGAACCATCGAATCACCCTAAAGGTTTATCCATGAAACAACTCCTTCGAATTTTCCTCCTGCTCCTCACGACAACGACACTTCTCACCGGCAGCGCAAACGCTCAATTAAGCGCTACGGACTCCCCATCGCAAGCCAAAATACTGAGCTACATTCATAACAGTTGGGACAGCCTCTCCCGCTCCATGGCCGACTGCAAATCGCTGGTCGATCCGAAGGTGACGACAGCCCCCGTCCTCTACCTTCCCGCGGGCCTCGCAACGCCTGCCCCTGTCATCGCCGCGCAGAAACTCTGCAATATCGAAGTGCGCAGGCTGCCGCGAAAGATCACCCACATGGGCGATGTCAAAGTCAGCGAGATTCCCAAAGAAGGCCTCCTCTATCTTCCTAACCGCTACGTCGTTCCCGGCGGACGCTTCAACGAGATGTATGGATGGGACAGTTACTTCATCATCCTCGGCCTCGTGCATGACCACCGCTCCAACCTCGCTCGCGGCATGGTCGAAAACTTCTTCTACGAGATCGAAAACTACGGCGCTATCCTCAACGCCAACCGCACCTATTTCTTCACCCGCTCGCAGCCGCCATTCCTCACATCCATGGTCCGCGAGGTTTACGAGCACCCGGACGGCAAGCCGCTCTCAAAGGAGTGGCTTGCCCAAGCCTACGGCTACGCCCAGCGCGACTACGCGCTGTGGACTTCTCCCATCCATCGCGCAGGCGACACCGGCCTCGCCCGCTACAAAGACATCGGCGAAGGCCCCGTGCCCGAGATGGCCGACGACAGCGACTACTACCCCAACGTCATCCGCTGGCTGCTCGCGCATCCCGGCATCCACACTGGCTACCTCATCGAAGCACCCGAACACCCAACCGCAGCCGAAGCCATCATACTTGCAAAGACCAGCTGCGACATCACCGCGTCCAAAGTCTGCGCCCGCGCTTACTACAAAGGCCATCGCCTCACTCGCGCCTTCTACAGCGGCGACCGCGCCATGCGCGAGTCAGGCTTCGACACCAGCTTCCGCTTCGGCGCCTTCAGCGGCTCAACCGACGATTACGCTCCCGTCTGCCTCAATAGTCTCCTCTATAAATACGAGCGCGACATGGCCCACTTCGCCACCCTGCTTGGCCGCACCGCAGAGGCCGCCGAATGGGAACGCCTCGCCGCAACTCGACGCAATGCCATTAACAAATATCTCTGGAATCCCACCGCAGGCATGTTCTACGACTACGACTTCACCACCCATCAACGTTCGAGCTACAACTACATCTCGGCCTTCTATCCGCTATGGGCCGCACTCGCCAGCCCCCGGCAAGCCGCGGCGATGGACCATCATCTCTCGCTCTTCGAGCACACCGGCGGACTGGCCATGAGCGATAACGACTCCGGCGTCCAGTGGGATCTACCCTTCGGCTGGGCGCCCACAAACTGGCTCGTAGTCAAGGGTCTCGCCCAATACGGCTTCACCGTCGACGCCACACGCGCAGCGAATGAATTTTCGCAGACTGTCCTGCAAAACTTTCTCCGCGACGGCACATCCGCGAAAAGTACAATGTCGTCAGCGGCTCTGCTAATGTGAAAGTCTCCGCAGGCTACACGAGCAACGCCGTAGGCTTCGGCTGGACCAACGGCGTCTACCTGCAAATGAGCGACCTTATCTCCCACTCTAAAAACAAGGTCACAACAAGTCACTAAATCTTAGTTCCGGCTTACTGCACCTTACCCAACGGACGCAACCGGCGCAGCTCCCCAGCGCAGGCAATCGCATTCAGTGCCGCGAGCTTCAAATTATCCGCCGCTATCCAAAGCCAGAATCGCGACACGCCCTCGCTGCCGACGTCTTCGCTCACACGAACCATGATGTCTTCCTGTCCGGCTGCACTCAAATTGCTGGGCGGATCAGACTCTCCACTCACGACATCCACATGTTCGCCCGCCAGGGCAGCTTCTATCTGCTCCGTCGTTGCGGATTGCGCAACCTCCACCAGCACGGACATGGCATAGCCGTGAAATACCGGCGCCTGCACAAGCTGCAAAGCCAAGGGCGGTAGCGCTCCTGCTGAAAACTCTGCGTACTCATCGCGAATGCGCTTCTCCGCCACAGTCAGCTTCACCTTCGCAGCCTCACCCAGCGAAGGCAGCAGATTGAACGCCACCTGCGCGTCGTACTCCTCCTTCGGCAGCGTTTGAAACGAAAGCAGGTTCACCGTCTGTTGATGGAGTTCGTCCATCGCCAGTCGTCCATTCTCCGACGCTGGCTCCAGCACGGTCGCTGCAACACTCTTCAGCGGCAGCTTCGACCGCAACCGTGCCGCCACCAGCGCCAGCATCAAAGCCGCGGGATGTGCCGCGACGACTGCAGGCGTATTGAGGTCCAACTCCGCTCCGTTCGACGCAGCCTTCGCCGCCAACGCCTCCGCGACCCACGGGGCCCGCGTCCGAACGTCCTTCTCTCCCTCCAGCGCATAGGTCAGGTCGATAATGCTGGCACCGGCTCGTCGCGCATCCTGCCAATATTTCTTTGTCACCTCGGCGCTGCTCGCAAAGAAAACAAAGTCCATGCGATCGAACGAAGAAGCCTCCAGCCGCTGAATAAAAGAAGCCTCGTCGCCGGTCGCCGTAATCTTGCCAGCCGCCTCATCCTCATCGAGCAACACAAAATCCGACGCCCCAAGCACAGACTCGCCCAGTTCATCGCTCAGCTCTTTTCCCACCAGCGACGACGCCCCGACAATCCCTATCCGATAAATTCCATTCGCCATATCTGTTCTGCAATCTTCTTTCGCTAAATATCGAACTCAAGCCGCACATCCACTACTGTGCTTCAGCCGAGTGGTGCCGCCGCTCCCTGCTCCAGGAATATGCGAGCCGCGCCACCACCCCCGATACCAGGTAGCCTAGCGCAAGAATAATCAGCATCTGCTCCGAGTAAAGCCACAGCAGCGCGATCAGCACTCCAACCACCGCGACCATCTGGAAGGGATGGCGGTTCCCCAGGCTGATCTCCTTGCCACTCCAGAAACGCCAGTTGCTCACCATTAAAAATCCCGTGAATCCTATCAACCCGAGCCACAGAAACGCCATGGACGGACGATTGATCGGAGACCCGTTGAAGCAGTGGATCACCGAGCAAATCACTCCCGCACCCGCTGGAATCGGCATTCCCACAAAGTATTTGTGTCCCGGCCGACCGGGATTGCGGGGCTGCGGATTGACGCTGATATTGAATCTCGCCAGCCTGCATGCACCGCAGATCAGAAACACGAAGCAGACGAAGACCCCAAGGTGAAGAAGCTGCTCGCGCAGCCCCGGATGCGACATCAACGGCAGCATCCGAAATCCCCAGATATATGCCAGCAAACTTGGAGCCACGCCAAACGTCACAACATCGGCCAGCGAGTCGAGCTCCTTGCCAAAGTCGCTGGTCGTGTTCGTCATCCGCGCGATGCGGCCATCCAGCCCATCGAACAGGATGGCGAATCCGATGGCCAACGCTGCATGGTCAAAGTGCGCAGGGTCCCCCACAGTCCCCTGCACGCTCTGCGTAATCGCATAGAACCCCGCCGCGATGTTGCCCGACGTAAACAGCGACGGCAGCACATACATCCCACGGCTGGGCTGATGTCTCGGCCTTCTGCCCGCATCCATCTGCGCCCCCTCGGACGCCTCGCCTGCCATCACGCCACCGTTGCTGTCGAATTAGTTTGCGGAATCACAGCCAGCACCGAAGAACCGCCGCGTACCCGTACGCCCGTCTTCACTCTCAACTCAGCCTCTGCCGGCAACAGAACATCCACCCGCGATCCAAACTTAATCAGCCCAACCCGCTGCCCGCGCTCTACACGATCGCCGACCTTCACATTGCATACGATTCGTCGCGCCAGCAGTCCCGCAATCTGCTTGAAGCCCACGGCGTATCCGCCAGCGTCGATCATGACCAGCGTCTGCTCGTTATGCAGCACCGATTCAGGCTTCATCGCATTCATGAATTCGCCCTCCCGATACTCCACCACCGTAACCGTCCCGGCCACCGGTGCGCGGTTCACATGCACGTCGAAGACATTGAGAAAGATGCTGAGCCGCAACCGGCTTCCGCCTGTCGTCTCAATCCATTCCGCCGCCGTCACCAATCCATCTCCGGGCGATACAATCTGTCCCGGCTCCTGTGGAATCGCCCGGTTGGGGTCGCGAAAAAACCAAAGAAAAAACACTGCCAGCAGCACCGGAATCGCCACCAGCACAAGCGGCATCTTCAGATACCAGAGCACCGCTGCCACCACTCCGAGGCCTAACGCATAAAAGAAACCATCTCGAACCATAAGTGACTCGATTATAAGGCCACGCACACCTTCACTCAGCGCCCGTCCCCGAACGCACGCGATGCCCTCAAATCGCTCAGTGTTCTGAGACGCGAGCACCCGGACGTCTCAGCCGCTCCATCTCATCCTTCAAGCTTAGCTTCAACTTCTTCAGCCGTACCTCTTCCACCTTCTCGGCCTCAGTTAGAAACAGCTTCGCTCGCAGCGTCTCCAGCCTGCGCGCATACAAACTGTGTTCCTGCTCAAGCCTGTAAATGGATGGAATCGACGTGGACTCAGGTAGCTCCGTAAACTTGGCGGTCTGCATGAATAAATACCTCCAGCATCAGACGACGGCTCACCGATTGGCCTAAACGCTACCACAGCTTCTCGCGGAGATGCAAAGCAACTTATGCACTTTCGAATAAGTCCAGTCGCATCAGCACCGCATCGTCCGCGGGCCCGCTGTAATACGCTTGGCGCCGCCCCACCGGGGCAAACCCCAGTCCTCGATACAGTCCAATCGCCCCTCCACTCGCCGCCCGAACCTCCAAATCCACCGACGCCGCGCGCTCTCCCCGGCACCACGCAATCACAGCTTCGCAGAGCGCCCTCCCGATGCCACCGCGCCGCATCCGTAGATCCACCGCAACACTCTCCAACTCCGCTAAATCCCCGGCAAGCTTACCTACCGCAAACCCAATCACTGCCCCATCCGCCTCAGCCACAAACAAGCGCCGCCGAACATAACCTTCGCCGCAGCCAATTGCCGCAGCATACTCCGCATCACTCCAATGCGGAGCCTCCGCCGTAGCCCGTTGCAGCCCGATCACCGCAGCAACATCGCCCGCCACCCCGGCCCGCACCGAAAACTTGCTCATCGCAGCGCGCTCTTCGGCTTGGCGAAGATCTCTGCATCCGTCCGTCGCAGATAGTTCGCATCGAGTAACGCAGCGTCATCAAACCTCCCCGCCGCAGCCCGCTCCACGGCGAACGGCAGCACATCCTCCGCCCGTGGCTCCGCAACGACTCGCGGCTTCAACTCCACCAAAGCCTCGGCGACTTTGGCCTCGCAAACCACCACCGTACCCCCAGTCGCAGCGGCCAATACTTCCTCTCCTGTCAGCAGCGCCTCGCGCAGGCATTCGTGGCCCTCGTACTCCCCTAAATAAAACTCTCCCCGGCCAGCGTCCAGCACCGCATAAACCACCTCACCGGCAGCAGAGGCAGCCAGCAACGCCAGTTGCGAAACCGCAATCAACGGCACACCTCCCGCCTCGCTCAAACCCTTCGCCGCGCTCAACCCCACCCGCACCCCGGTAAACGAACCCGGCCCATGCGCCACCACCACAGCCGTCAGATCGCCCAGTCGAAAACCCGAAGCCTCCATCACTCGCCGCACCGCAGGCACCAGCCGCTCCGAAGCCGTTCGCCCCGGCAACACTTCCACCGCAATCACCGCACCGGCCAGCGAAGTATCCGCCAGCGCTACACTGCCCTCACTCCCGCACGTATCAATCAACAAAAAACGCATTACTCCCCTTCCCTCATCGTCGAACCAGCCGCATCGCCAACGATCTCCACCAGAACACCGCCCGTACTCGCCGGATGCACAAAGAAATATCGGTGCCCACCAGCGCCCACACGCACCTCATCGCTGGCCAGCCTCACGCCCTGCGACCGCAATCGCTCAAACATCGCATCCACGCCATCTACCCTTATCGCGACATGGTGCAATCCCTCACCCCGCTTCGCGATAAAGCGCCCAATCACCGAGTCCTCTTCCGTCGCCTCCAGCAGCTCAATCCGGCTCTCTCCCAGCGGCAGCATCGCCGTCCTCACCTTCTCATGCTCCACCGTCTCCACATGACTCACAGCCAGCCCCAGCGCCTCATAAAAACTTCGCGCGGCATCCATACTCTTCACGGCCACGCCAAGATGATCCAGACAAAGCCCCTCCACCCTCGACTTAAACCGCGGCTTCTTTCCCCGCTTCTCCGCAGCGCACCGCCGCACCGCCCCCATCAACTCATCTACTCCCGCGCCAGTCGTCGCCACCGTCCGCACCACCGGCTCGTGGGCATCCACCGCCAGCCCCTGCATCGCCAGAATCTCCGCCTCCACGCGCTCCGCCCCGTCACAATCGCTCTTGTTCACCACAAAGACGTCCGCAACCTCCATCACCCCGGCCTTCAAACTCTGCACCTCGTCGCCCATCCCCGGAACCAGCACCAGCACGGTCACATCCGCCAGCCTCGCCACCTCGACCTCATCCTGCCCCACCCCCATGGTCTCAATCAGAATCACCTGCCGCCCCGCCGCGGCCATCACCACGCAAACATCATCGACCGCCGCCGCCACCCCACCCTTCGCCCCCCGCGAAGCCATGCTGCGGATATACACTCCCGCATCTCCACTCAACTCCTGCATCCGTATGCGATCGCCCAGCAGCGCACCCCCCGTATAAGGACTCGTCGGGTCTACAGCCACCACGCCCACGGTCTGCCCTTCCTGCCTGAGCCACTTCGCCATCTGGTCGACCAGCGTGCTCTTCCCCGCCCCCGGCGGCCCGGTAATCCCCACCCGCAGAGCATCGTCGGCATATCCACGGCAAGCTCTGACCAACTCCCTCCCCAGCGCCGCCCCATCCTCCACCAGCGACACCGCCCGCGCCAGCGCCCGTACCTCGCCAGCGCGCAGCCGCTCCACCATCGCTTCGATATCGCCTAATTCACTCACATCAGCGATGATACCGCCCGTCTTACCTCCCCCTGATGCCCTTTTAAATCGGTGCCATCGGCGCGGATCGGTGTTAAGCTTTGCCTGTTTTGCCCATCCGGAGTTCAGCCTCCGTGAAAATGAAAATTCTCGGCCTTTGACTTTTTCACCTACGCCACCACTTTTTCACATACAATTCTCCCGTCATCATTCCACTGCGAGGAACCTACTATGAACCTTAACCGCCGCACCTTTACTGCCGGGCTCTCCACCCTTCTGATCGCCCCCGCCGCACTCGCTCAGATCGAAGGCGAACACATCGCCACCAAGCCCGAGCATCCGGTCAAAGCTATTCAGGACACCGAGACCCGCGCCCAGCGCAACGAGCGCATGGCCTGGTGGCGTGCTGCGCGCTTCGGCATGTTCATCCACTGGGGCCTCTACTCCATACCCGCCGGAACCTGGGACGGCAAGCGTATCCCTAGCGTCGGCGAGTGGATCATGAACACCGCATCCATCCCGGTCGCCGACTACAAGGCGCTCGCGCCCCAGTTCAACCCCACCGGGTTCAGTGCCGAAACCATCGTCTCCCTCGCCAAAGCCGCGGGGCAGAAGTACATCGTCATCACCGCCAAGCACCACGACGGCTTCGCCATGTTCGACTCCAAGGCCAACGACTTCAACATCGTCGCCGCTACGCCCTTCAAGCGCGATCCGCTCCGCGAACTTGCCGAAGAGTGCAAGAAGCAGGGCGTCAAACTCGGCTTCTACTACTCCCAGGACCAGGACTGGACCGCCCCCGGCGGAGCCGCCTACAAGACCGGCGACCACCAGCCTCCCACCTTCCACTGGGACCCCGCCCAGAACGGCGACTTCGCCACCTACCTCCACACCAAGGCCATCCCGCAGATGAAGGAGCTGCTCACCAACTACGGTGACTTCCCCGTCGTCATCTGGTTCGACACCCCCACCAAGGACATGACACCCGAACTCGCCGGAGAGATCGTCGAGCTGCTCAACCAGCATCCCAACCTCATCTGGAACAACCGTCTCGGCGGCGGCTACAAGGGCGACACCGAAACTCCCGAGCAGTACATCCCCGCCACCGGCTATCCCGGCGAGGACTGGGAGTCGTGCATGACCATGAACGACACCTGGGGCTACAAGTCCTACGACGACAACTTCAAGTCGACCGAGACTCTGCTCCGCAATCTCATCGACATCGCCAGCAAAGGCGGCAACTACCTGCTCAACATCGGCCCCGACTCCCACGGCGTCGTCCCCGCCGCCGAGGTCGAGCGTCTGCAGCAGGTCGGCAAATGGATCGACGTCAATGGCGAGGCCATCTACGGAACCCAACCCACTCTCTTCGGTTCCGAAGCCGGATCATTCAGCGCCACCGAAAAGGACCATGAGGGCAAGCCCAAGTTCATCGCCGCATGGGACTGGCGCTCCACCACGACCCCGAACAAGATTTACATCTCCATCTTCAATTGGCCAGCTAACAATACCTTCCACCTCGACAAGCTGCCCCGCAAGGTAAAGAGCGCGTACCTGCTGGCCGACAAGAAGCACCTCAAACTCACTCACACCGGCAACAGCCTGGACATCCATCTCCCCGAAAAGGCGCTGGACCCCATCGCCACCGTCGTCGTCCTCAACACCTAAACCAACGGACTCTTCTTTACTTGGAGCCGCATGGCATGATCGTGCGGCCCAGCAGAGAGTTGATATAGGGCTAAATAGTTGAACCCTTCAACTATTTAGCTCTAAGGAACTTCTAATTAAGTCCGGTTTTGTTAAGGGCACGCCTTCAGCCGTGCCGCAAGTGGTTTGTCTGCAATGCGGCTTTAGCCGCTGAGGGAATGCTCGGAGACTTAATCAGACCTTCCCTCAATCAATTTCGTTATGTGTCTGCCACAATCCATCATCTCCCGGCAGCTTCCCCACCCCAAAAAGCATCCACCGTCTTCAGCCACTCCTGCGCCATCAACCCATGCCCGGCATAGGTCGGATGAACCCCATCCCAACTCCAATGGTCAGCCGGAGCCTTCGCGCACGCCACATCCAGCGCCTCCTGATAGCGAACGATAGGCAAGTGGTATTTGGCGGCCAAACGAAGAGCGACAGCCTGCCGCTTCTTTACCTCGACCATCTCCGCCGCATAGTCGTCCTTATGCTTGCCCACCGGAAGCAGAAACGGCTCCCCAAGCACGATCTTGGTGCCCGGCAGCGCCGCAATCGTATCGGCCAGCAGCTTGTCGTAGACAGCCTCGTACTGCTCAACCGTCTCGGCCTTCGCTCCGGTTGCCAGCGTGTCGTTGATGCCCACCAGAATGCTCAGCAGATCCGGCTTCAACGCAATGGTGTCCTGCTGCCAGCGCACCGCCAGATCGATCACCCGGTCCCCGCTGACGCCGCGATTAACGAAGACGAGACTGCGCTCCGGATACTCCGATCCAATCTCAGCCGCCAGAATATAGGCATAGTCCTGCCCCATGATGTGGTTGTAGTCGCTCCCCGTACGCTGCCGCCCACCATCGGTGATGGAGTCGCCCTGAAATACCAGCGTATCTCCCTTATGCAGAAAACCAAGCGGCTCCTGCGCCACGGCAAGCGAGGAGAAGTAAAGAAACACGGCGGCAAGCTTAAAAATTCGAGTCACGATCAACAAGTCCTCTCAAGGGTTCGCCCTTCTTCCGGAATACCTACTTCACCTTAGTCGGGTCCCATCCATCCGCTCCAGCCAGAAAAGCCTTCGTCTCATATTTCCGCGCCTCCGCCTTCGTCAGTTGCTTCGACCACCTCTCCCGCGCCGCAGCATTCGCCCCCGGCCCGCTCGAGTTGAACTCCGCATAGGTCGTCATTGGCAGCCGTGGTGCCGGCGCGCTCTTCCAGTCCGACCATCCCTCCGGCGCGATATGCGCCCCCATCTTCGTATTTAAGTAAATCACCGTCGAATAGTCGCGCCACGGTCTTCCCAGATAGATATTCTTCACTCCCGGATCAGCCGTCAGCGTGCAGTGATCGAAGACGTAGCCCGAATCCTGCTCCGGCTTGCTTCTACTCTGCGCCGTCAGATATCCCCCCGCAATGTGAGGAATGCTGTGGATCTCGCAGTGGTCGAAGACCGCCTTGGCGTCGCCAAAGATAAAGTCCACATGGCCCTCGATGTAGCAGTCCGAAAAATATTGCCGCTTCACCGCACACGGCGATCGCCCATCCATGCACTTCTCGCTCGCCGCATACAGCGTATCCTGCGCTCCCAGCAGCCTCACATGGCGAAACACCGCGCGGTCACCGCGCACCGACAGCGCCACCGCCTGCGACGGAACATCACTGGTCTTGCTGTAGTCGTTCGCAATCGTCATCATGCCCGCGAAAAAATCGTCGCCGGTAACAAACAAAGTCGCCGAGCACGAAGTCCCGCAAGTCGATGTAGCGCTGTTCCCATAGACCAAAATGACCTTCGATGGATCCTTAGTCGCCCCGCGAAACTGAATCTTCGGCTTGTCGACGTGGACCACCTCGCGATACGTCCCCGGCTCAATGCGAATCACCGCGCCCGTCTGCGGGGCCGCATTCACCGCCGCCTGAATCGAGGTGAACTCCGCGCCCGATGGTCCTACCGTAATCGTCTTCAGGCCCCGAGCCCACGCCGTCCCGCAAATTAAAGCCGCAATCACAACAAAACCGCCACCGCGCAGCCACTGCCTCATCGCATCCTCCGCAAAAATCCACGCCAGTCATCGCTGTTTATAAAACGATTACCGCAGTTGAAAACTTTATCGCCTTGACAGACGTAACCCAACAACAGCTATCCTCAACCTCGATACCTCTGAGCCAGATTTCCGCGAGCCAACCGGCTGTAACGAAAGTGGTCAGACCAACATTGTCGCCGGAGCTTCACTGAATGTCCATGAAATCTGCCAGCCTGTCCGACTCGGGCTTCACTACGTCCGCACCGCCCCAGTCCAACGTCCGCTGGTTTGTCTGCTTCCTGCTCTTCCTCGCCACGACCATCAATTACATGGACCGCTCGGCTCTCGCTCTGGTCGAACCGCTGCTCCACCTCCCTTTCATGGGCTGGGTCCCCGGCCTCGCTCCCCAGTTTCAAACCATCTACCACCTCAACTACGCCCATATCGTTGAGTGCTTCATGGTTGCCTACGGCGTTGGCTTCCTCATCGCCGGCCGCGTCATCGACAAACTCGGCACCAAGACCGGCTACGCCATCGCCATCCTCATCTGGGGCTGCGCCTCCATCAGCCACTCCATCGTGACCACGGTCGTTGGCTTCTGCGTCGCCCGCATCTTTCTGGGCCTCGGCGAATCCGGCAACTTCCCCGCGGCCATCAAGGCCACCACCGAGTGGTTTCCCTCCGAAGAGCGGGCGCTGGCCACCGGCCTCTTCAACTCCGGCTCCAATGCGGCGTTCTTTGTCGCGCCCATCCTTATTGCCGCCGTCACTTCTAAATGGGGATGGCACGCCGCCTTCATCACCACCGGCTCCATGGGCCTGATCTGGTGCGTCATCTGGATCATCTTTCCCTATAACAAGCTCCGCCGCGGCTCCACCCAGACCCAGGTCGACCTGGCCCCGGTTACCGAGGGCCAGCCCATCTA
>NZ_DATKQC010000047.1:0-4943 GCF_035532915.1 Edaphobacter sp. | reverse complement strand
CCACTCATTTTTTGAATTATCTCATCTCTGCAAGGGCCGCACCAGATATCTGGGAGCTTCAATCGTAAGGTGGAACTAATCGTCGGGGCCTCGGCGTGAAATAGCCTCCTCGTCAACCCAGTCCTCCTCCGTATACGTCATTCCTTTACGGCCAGGAACCGTGCGCGACGGCCCTGCTTGGTAAAAAGAACAGGACTTGGGCCCGTAGCAAAAGGTCTCGGTTCGATAGCGACGCTTGGCCGGATTCCATTGGTCAATAATCATCTCCACCGCCATGTGACATCCCCACATGCAGTTCGAGCACTTTGCCGAGTATGTTCGTGCGGCCAGCCGCCGGTGACCGCGTTCCCGGTAGGCCGAAAGGGCCGGTGGAACACCAACCCAGGGAGGGGGCGGGATTCCTCTCTCCTGACTTTCACAGGGAGTGACCCTCAGGTTGCTGACCTTATAGAATTCAACGGTCTCCATCCGCCGGAGGCTTGAGGCTGCCGGCATTGGCAGCGCGCGTTAACCATTTCACCGTTATGCGCGTCTGCCCCCACACCCACTTCTTCCAGGAGCGCCGTGTGGGGCTGCTCGTCCATCGTTCCGCAGCCTGCTGAGCTTTCAGCAACTTTTTCTCGTGTTCCTCGTGTCTACGTTTCCGAGTTCTGTCGAGAGCCGTACTCATCGAGCCGCAGCGTCGAGAGCAGTACACCTTCTGGCGTGAAGTCTTTTTAATGTAGTACTTGCCGCAACGATGGCATGGCCCTCCCAGTTTGTGGCACTTCGGATTCACAATTAAGTCCATGAAATGACTCAAAACAATGTCCTCTAACGACAATGGCCCAACACCCCGCGGGGTTGGCAGCCAAAGCAAGTGGCCTTTGCCCGTATCGGTTGGGACAAGAAGCGTTCGGCCAGCCCGAACACGGTTGAAGAGAGCTTTGTCTTCATCGAGCAGCCTTTGCAAATTGGGTCCGGATCTCTGCCAGGCGTCTACAAGCTTTCTCAGTCGTGCCGACAATTCTGCCGGCGCATCGCCATTTAAGAGCGAACAAATCGTTTCCAATTCATAGTCATCATCGAATCCGAGCAGGACGGACTTCCTCTTGCCGGCTGCCAACAATGCAAGCTCGTTCGTTGGAGCGGAGTGAGTCAATAGATTAGTGATAGCACGAAATATATATTCTTGCCTATCAATAATTCAACATTCCCAGGGTAGTTTGGCGTAACACCGTAGATGTACTGTTCACCGTCACACCAATCGTGATGGTGCAGACCACCTTAGGAGCTACCCGTGAAACGCGACGAGCATCCCGAACTGATCGTCAGTTACTTGCCCCCCGACGTGCTCAAATCGAACCCCAACAATGCGCGGACACATTCCAAGACTCAGATTCGGCAGATCGCCGCGAGCATCGAGGCTTTCGGTTTCTCGAATCCGGTATTGATCGA
The DNA here is from genome assembly GCF_035532915.1 of Edaphobacter sp. Classification (GTDB taxonomy): domain Bacteria; phylum Acidobacteriota; class Terriglobia; order Terriglobales; family Acidobacteriaceae; genus Edaphobacter. Next base: position 3,506 of record NZ_DATKQC010000047.1, on the reverse strand, counting down.
CAGCCGAAACATGATCATCGCGGGCCACGGCCGCCTCGCGGCAGCCAAGCTACTGGGTATGGACCGCGTTCCCACAATTCAAATTGAGGGGCTGAGTGAAGAGCAAATTCGCGCGTACGTCATCGCCGACAATCGGCTCGCGGAAAAAGCGGGCTGGGACAAAACGATTCTCTCCATCGAGCTTCAGCATCTCCTAACCATCGATGGCCAGCTGGACGTCACGATTACCGGATTCGAAATTCCGGAGATCGATCTCATTATCTCAGAGGCTAGACAGCAACCCGATCAGGATGATGCGCTCGATTCCGCGTCACTCGGTCCGACTGTCACCCAACCTGGAGATCTCTGGCTGCTCGGCAAGCATCGTGTCCTTTGCGCAAACTCGTTGGAAGAAACGTCGTTCACGGCTTTGATGGCCACACGACGCGCCCACGTGGCGTTCATTGATCCGCCCTATAACGTGCGCATTGACGGCCATGTTTGCGGCAATGGATCGATTCACCATCGTGAATTTCCCATGGCATCCGGGGAGATGAATGAATTCGAATTCGCAGCTTTTCTTACGACAAGCCTGCGGCTGCTCTCACGATATAGCACGAATGGCTCGGCTCATTTCGTGTGTATGGACTGGCGACATGCGGATCAACTTCTCGCCGCCGGCAAGCAGAACTACAACTCACTGCTCAACATTTGCGTGTGGGTAAAAAAAAACGCCGGAATGGGGTCATTTTACCGTTCCCAACACGAACTTGTGTTCGTATTCCGAAATGGAACCGCGCCACATCGTAACAACGTCAAGCTGGGACAATACGGACGCAACCGAACGAATGTCTGGGATTATCCTGGCGCAAGTACTTTCTCCAGAAACGGGGACGAGGGCAATTTGCTGGCTTTGCATCCCACAGTCAAACCCGTCTCACTTGTGGCTGACGCTTTGCTCGACTGCTCTGCTCGAGGCGACATCGTCTTGGACAGTTTTCTCGGCTCTGGCAGCACTTTGATTGCGGCTGAGCGCGTGGGTCGCGTCTGTTACGGGATTGAGATCGATCCGCTGTATGTCGACGTCGCGATCCGCCGCTGGCAGCGCCATACAGGCGACCACGCCATTCATGCTGCCACGGGAAAACATTTCGATGAGATTGCTACTTCGCTGGAGGTACCGCGTGTCTGAAGCCAACAGCACTTCTGACTGCGGATACGGCAAACCACCGCAGCATACGCGGTTCGCCAAAGGGCAGTCCGGAAATCCGAAAGGCCGACCAAAGGGATCGCAAAACCTCGCCACCATTCTGGCCAAGGCCGGCCGGCAACGGATCCGCGTCACCGAGAACGGCCGCAGCCGGTACATCACCAAATTTGAAGCGAGCATGCTGCAGTTGATGAACAAAGCCGTTTCCGGTGACCTCAAGGCCATCCGGGAACTTTTGTGCTGGATCAAATCGCTGGAGAATTCCGAGCAAACTGCTCCCCCATCGGCTGAACCTCATGAAAATGACAAGGCCGTGATGACAAGCCTGCTGGAACGCATTAGGCGGTCGGAGGAATTTCCGGCAGACAGTGCGAAGGATTCAACGGCGACCGATCCATCCCGGAGCGAGGAGTGAACATGCAACTCTCTTCTGCTGAGTTCGAGTTCATTCTGCGCCAAGATCTGACGAGCTTTATCGAGCGCTCATTCTACGAACTGAACCCTCAGACCGTTCTTGTCAGTAGCCCTCATATCGAAGTTATCGCGTCCAACCTTGAGGCTTGCCGCCGAAGCGCTACCAAGCGATTGATCGTCAATCTACCTCCGCGTTCCCTGAAGTCCCACACCGTGAGCGTAGCATTCGCAGCCTGGCTGCTCGGTCACAACCCCGCGCAGCAGATCATTTGTGCCAGCTACGGCCAGGATCTGGCCGATAAACATGCCCGAGACTGTCGAACGCTGATGGCGAGCGACTTCTATCGGAGGCTTTTCCCGCGAACTCGTCTCTCTTCGGAAAAACAGTCCGTCAATGAGTTCCTGACAACGGCACAAGGTTTCAGGATGTCGACCTCCGTGGGCGGAGTCTTGACCGGCAGGGGAGCGGATCTCATCATCCTTGATGATCCTCTGAAACCCGACGATGCGCTGTCGGAAACCAGGCGAACCAGTGTCAACGAATGGTACGACAACACGCTTTTAACCCGACTAAACAGCAAGGAAAATGGTGTCATTATTATCGTTATGCAACGGCTTCACCAGGATGATTTGGTCGGCCATGTAATGGATCAGGAAGAGTGGGAAGTCGTGTCGTTTCCCGCCATCGCTGAAGAAGACGAGTGTCACCTCATAGAGAGCCCCTGGGGTCGGCGACGGTTCAAGCGTAAGGCCGGCGAAGTCTTGGAGCCAAAACGTGAATCCAGAGTTACGCTCGGGACTATTCGTGGGACCATTGGCGAATATAACTTCGCGAGCCAGTACCAGCAGAATCCGATGCCTCTGGGTGGGGCCATAGTAAAAATTGAGTGGCTGATGCGTTATGATCATCGCGACCTCCCCTCGAATTTCAGCTGCGTACTTCAAAGTTGGGACACTGCGAACAAGAGCGGCGAGCTGAACGATTTCAGTGTCTGTACCACCTGGGGCGCCACTTATGGTCGCTACTACCTTCTCTCCGTATTCCGTCAACGCCTCAATTACCCCGACCTGAAACGTGCAGTGAAGGATCAGGCGCACCAACACCACGCCAACATCGTTCTGATCGAAGACAAGGCATCGGGAACGCAGCTGATTCAAGATTTGAAGGCCGACGGAATGTATGGCGTCAAACCGTACGACCCTCTTCCTGGATCTGACAAGATCTTACGGCTCTATGCCCAGACGGCGGAATTCGAGAACGGTCGTGTGCTTCTGCCATACTCGGCTCCATGGCTTGAGGAATACGTGCGTGAGCTAACGTCCTTCCCCGGAAGCAAATATGACGATCAGGTGGATTCGACGACGCAGGCGCTCGATCATCTGAAAAACAAGGCATCAATTCTTGCTTGGCTGGCGCTGTGACCGACCTCCGTCGAGCGAGCAAACCAGCTGTTCTCTCAGTCTTGACGTCCGTTCCAAGCCATCTCATGAGTCCGGCGGAATCGCTCGAAATGGACCCTGCTCTGGCGCGCCCCCTTACCTAAGGCTGTCGGGCCTTGCTATTGGCCTCCTGGTTTTCGAGTATTTTCCCATCATTATTAGTCCTTACTTTTCTCCTCCTGACGGGCCGAGTTTCGCTTGACTGTTTGCCCCCGGCAAGCGGGAATGTGCTGATGTTCAGGAGGAGAAAATGGGCTCAAACATCTCAGGTCAGATCGCAAAATTACACGCTTTGTCGCGGCAACAGCTGCTTGACCTTTGGCAGAAGCTCTACCGGAGACCTGCCCCGCCTGGAATTCGGAGGGAGCTGATGGTCCCTTTTCTCGCTTACAGAATGCAGGAAGACGCCTATGGCGGTCTCAAGCCCTCAACGCGCTCCGAGCTCCGCCGCATTGCCCGAGAT
>NZ_DATKQC010000046.1:0-4310 GCF_035532915.1 Edaphobacter sp. | reverse complement strand
ATATGAAGCTTGAGTTTCGTGCAGAAGGCTTCAATATCACCAACACGTCAAACTTTGCGGTGCCGAACTCTTCGTTGGGAGGTTCGAACTTTGGACAGATCACTGCCTTGAGTTCTGCTTATCAACCACGAGTGTTCCAGTTTGCATTGAAGCTGAACTTTTAGCGAAGGGACAGGGAAGAACAGCCCGTGGCTGCTCTAGTTTAGGTCTCGGCGACTCACGTATTATTCAAGACCACCGCGAATTGATGTTCTTAGGAGAACGCTTCATGAATCTGTATCGCTCGCTTTTTTCTTCCGCTTTGCTCGCGACTACTCTTATCGCCTCTGCCTTCGCGCAGCAGGTCACGCTCGATTCGGGCAAGATCGAGGGTAGCACCGACGGCTCGGTCACCTCGTTTAAAGGCATCCCCTTTGCGGCGCCTCCCGTCGGGGAACTTCGCTGGCGTGCGCCACAGCCGGTGAAACACTGGTCCGGTGTGCGTCCCGCGAAGGCATACGCTGCTGATTGCATGCAGAACCCGTTTCCGGGTGACGCCGCTCCATTGGGCACGCCTCCGGCTGAGGACTGCCTCTACGCGAATGTCTGGCGCCCCGCGGATGCTGCTCCTGGTGCCAAGCTACCGATTATGGTGTGGATCTATGGTGGCGGCTTCGTAAACGGCGGCAGCTCCCCTGCGGTCTATTCGGGCGATAAGTTCGCGGCCAAAGGGGTTGTGCTGGTCAGCTTCAACTACCGACTTGGTCGTTTTGGCTTCTTCGGCTTTCCCGAGCTGACGAAAGAAAATGCTGATGGAGTCCTGGGCAATTATGGCTTCATGGATCAGGTTGCTGCTCTCCAATGGGTGAAGCGCAATGCGGAGGCCTTCGGTGGTGATCCTGCCAATGTGACGATCTTCGGTGAATCTGCCGGTGGTTTTTCGGTCCACACGTTGCTCACAACACCGATGGCAGAAGGCCTGTTCAACAGGGCCATCATCGAATCCGGAGGCGGCCGCACCAATCTTGGCGGCCAACGATACCTGAGCATACAGGTTCCTAATGGGCCGCCATCGGCTGAGACAGCGGGCATTGCCTTCGCCGATAAGATGGGTATCCACGGCACTGGCAAGGAGGCACTTGCCGCGTTACGCAAGCTGTCAGCCGACCAGGTATGCAACAAGCTGAACATGGCCAGCATGGGCGATCCTACCTACTCCGGCCCGATGATCGACGGCCGATTGGTTGTTGCCGATCCGCAATCGGTCTATCTCTCCGGCGCAGGCGCCGCTGTACCCATCATGGTGGGAGCGAACAGCCTGGACATTGGCTTTGTCTTCGGCGATACAAAAGAGGCGCTCTTCGCTCCGTTTGGCACACTCAAGCAGCAGGCCATCGCTGCTTATGATCCTCAAGGCACTGCCGACACCAGGATGGTCCGAACGGAGCTTTCCATGGATCGTTTGATGGTTGAGCCCGCGCGCTTCATCGCGGCGGTCTACGCTTCGCGCAATCTGCCCAGTTATGAGTATCGATTCTCCTATGTTGCGGAGAGCATGCGTAGTGAGTGGCCCGGCGCGCCACATGCCACGGAGATTCCGTTTGTCTTCGACACGGTAGCTGCGAGATATGGTGACAAGCTCACACCTGCCGACGAGAAGATCGCGCACCAGACCCTCGATTACTGGGTCGCCTTCGCAAAGACCGGTGATCCCAGCACCGGCAATGCGATCGCGTGGCCGCGTTACTCTCCCGGTGAAGATCAGATCATGGACTTCACGAAAGATGGGCCTGTCGCTGAGCAGGACCCCTGGAAGGCGCGGCTTGATGTCACTGCGGCTTACGTCTCCAGCTCAGCCCCGCAGTCTCCGGCTGCTCATCTTCCGGGCTCGGCCAAGAAGTAGGTCCGCGGCTCGCACGTCCACCCATGGCGCAGGCTGCTTCCGTTCAACAGCCTGCGCTCTCAAACGTCATCGCACACAAGAATGTCTATGGTCTTCCGAAAAATATGCAACCTGCTTCTGCCGGCCCGGGCATTTAAAAGTTTGAGCGGTGCGGCGAGTTTCGCACTGGATGTATCTCCAAACATTCACACCAACGAATTGAGGGAATAACAATGAACGGAAGAGCCGTAGTCATTTCTCTGCTGGCAGTCTTCGCCTTTACAGGCGCTCAGGCACAAGCACCCAGGCAAGAGTCGAAAAGGCCGTGGGGAAACAAGGAACTCTCGCCGGACAAGCGAGCAGACTTAGTGCTTGCAGAGATGACGCTCGACGAGAAGATACAACTGCTCCACGGGCTTGGCTGGGCCTCTTTATTCAAGGCTCCTACATCAGAACCCGGCGTCCGTTCCCGTATGGGAGCTGGGTTTGTTCCTGGCATTGAGCGGCTCGGACTACCTGACATCCAGATGTCAGATGCTGCTGTCGGCGTCGCACGAAGCGCGATGAATGGCCGCTACTCGACGGCACTTCCTTCAGCCGTAGCCGAAGCGGCCACATGGGATCCAGGCATTGCCTATGACTACGGTGCTGTCATCGGTTCAGAACTTCGCGCTCAGGGTTTCAATATGTCGCTTGGCGGCGGAGTAGATCTTACCCGTGAGCCTCGGAACGGACGCACCTTCGAGTACAAGGGCGAAGACCCGATCCTCGCCGGAACTCTTGTGGGCCAGGAGATGCGCGGAGAGCAAGACCAACACGTTATCGGCGACATCAAACATTACGCAATTAACGATTCGGAGGCTGGCCGCAACTTCTCGAACTCCGTTATCAGCAAGCGAGCGATGCAAGAGTCTGACCTGCTTGCTTTCCAGATTGGCATTCGTGACTCCAATGCGGGTGCGGTAATGTGCTCCTATAACCAGATCAACGGCAACTATGCCTGTGAAAACGACTACACGTTGAACCAGGTATTGAAGAAAGAGTGGGGCTACAAAGGCTTTGTGGTCTCTGACTGGGGTGGAACACATTCGACGGTGAAGGCTGCGCTCGCCGGACTCGATATGGAGATGCCAGGCGACACCTACTTTGGAGAACCGCTCAAGCAAGCCGTCCTTGCTGGGAAAATTCCGCAGGCGCAGCTTGATTCCATGGTCCACCGTATTCTTCGTACCGAATTCGCCACGGGCATCGTTGATTACCCCATGCACACCAGTGTGGTCGACGTGCAACATGGCATGGACGTTGCGCAACGGACAGAGGAGCAGGGAGCCGTGTTGCTGAAGAATGCCGCACAGCAGCTTCCGCTGGACGCATCGCGTATTCGATCGATCGCCGTCATCGGTGGTCATGCCGATGCGGGCGTTCTCTCCGGAGGAGGCTCCGGCCAGGTCGATCCTGCAGGTGGCAATGCAGTCCATGATCCGCTGGAGGACTCTGGCGATCTCATGTCTATCTTCAAGGTGAAGATCTGGCATCGCTCGTCACCCTTGAAGGCGATTCGGGCCAAGGCTCCTAATGCCACGGTCGAATTCAATGATGGCACCGATCTTGAGGAAGCTGCCCGTGTTGCGAAATCCGCCGATGTTGCGATCGTGTTCGCATGGCAGCACGAGTCTGAAAATATCGATTTACCAAATCTATCGCTGCCTGAAAAGCAGGATGCCTTGATCGAGGCAGTCGCTAAAGCTAACCCGCACACGATTGTGGTGCTCGAGACCGGTGGTGTCGTCACCATGCCGTGGATCGACGGAGTCTCCGCCGTGTTGGAGAGCTGGTATCCGGGTATTCGCGGAGCAGAAGCGATCACCAATATTCTCTTCGGTGATGTGAACCCCTCAGGCAGAACACCACTTACGTTTCCGAAGTCTGAAGCTGATCTCCCGCATCCTGTTGAGACTCTGCAGCCAGATGGGCCGCTCGAAGACATGCCGGGCCTACCGGGTTTCAAAGTTAACACCAAGGTCTTCGACGTTCACTACAACGAAGGGCTCAAGGTTGGATATAAGTGGTACGACGCGGAGAATAAGCAGCCACTCTTTCCGTTCGGCTTTGGATTGTCCTACACGACCTTCGCCTACACCGATTTGAAGGCAACTCCAGGCAAGTCGCTGAAGGTTAGTTTCAAAGTGACAAATACGGGCTCACGAGCAGGCAGCGAAACCGCGCAAGTCTACATCACACTGCCAGCCGCCGCTCAGGAACCGCCGAAGCGTCTGATCGGGTGGCAGAAAGTTGCGTTGGCCGCCGGTGAATCAAGGATAGTCACGGTAGACGCTGAACCGCTGTACTTTTCTATCTACGATGAGCCCCACAGCCAGTGGGAAGTCGTTCCAGGCAGCTATAAGGTATGGGCCGGTTCCTCTTCGCGCGACTTGCCACTGAGCGAAGA
>NZ_DATKQC010000045.1:0-40528 GCF_035532915.1 Edaphobacter sp. | reverse complement strand
TGAAAATCTTGAGGCGCTCACCGAAAATGACGAGGTGAAGTTCGTCATCACCGGTCGCGAAGACTACGAGTTTGCCCGCGACTTTATCCGCCAGCACGACTTGAACGGCAAGGCGGGCGGCATACTGCTCAGCCCGGCCTTTCGGCAGACTCCCAGCCCCCAGCGCACTGCCGACAATATGGCGCTCGATCCGCGCAAGCTGGTCGAATGGATGCTGGCCGACGGCCTCGATGCGCGACTCTCTCTCCAGGTCCACAAGTTCATCTGGGAGCCGATGAAAAAGGGCGTCTAGCTGGTCAGGTCGAGTCCCGCCGGTGCTATATTTTCTCCATGCAGCCCTCGAAGGCTAATCCCGCCCGGTTGATTGGACTCTCGATTCTGGGCAGCGTCATTGCGGCGAGTGCTTTTCTTGTCATTCTCGTTGCAGAGAGTTTTCGAGATCGCGGCCACGGTGGGTCCCTGGGTGGCATTATTATTGCAAATCTCATTGCGATGCTGGCGTTTTTATGTGGAGGGTGGTATCTCAGCTTCTGGTCGCAGCAGGAACTGAGCAATGGCATAGCGTCCGATCGCTGGACCGAAGAACAACTTCGTCTGGTGCATGCCTTTTCAGAGAGTCGCATCTTAGCGAAGGTGGCTCCCATCGCTCTACTTGTCCTGGGAATCATTCTCTATCTGATAGAGACTTCTGGTTGGCATCACAGCAGTTCCATCGGCTTTTGGGTTTGCTTCATCCTGAGTCATGGGCTGATGGCTCTTAACCGCAGCCTTGCAGCGCCAAAGGATTCGCAATCGACGTTATGGCTCGAGACGTCAGCGCCTCTTCGATCAGAGCATTGGGGCGAATAGCGTCCTTGTTTCGTCGGTCTAAAGAATTTACCGCAGGATCTTCCGTACTACTCGCCGCACTGTCTCCGTCACCACGCCGAATATTGCATGCGATGCCATCTCGCTGGTGCGTTCGCGTGTTGTCTGTTCTTCGGGCGGAGCGGACAGCCCCATTACGGGCAGCGCTCCTTCATGAGTCAACGACGCCAGCGCCATGCCGAATCCAGCGCCGTCCTTCGCAGTGGCTGCGGGATAAAACTCGGCCAGCGCGCCATAGGCTGCTCCGGTCAGCGCGCCGAATCCCCAATGGATCGTCTCCACTGCGACTGCCTGTCGGTTCGCTGCCAGTTTGTCTCCAGCCAGTTTTTCTGCAAGCACCGCTGGAGGCTCGGGTTCTCCGTGGGTGCGCGGGGGATAGACCTTCTCTGCAATGGTCTTGGCTGCGGTGGCGACTAATCCGCCGATCAATCCTGCTATCAGGCCCTTGAGCAGCGACTTCGCAGGCTCATTCTTTCGTTCCTCGGTTATCTCACTCACTCGCTCACCCCTGTATCCGGTCGTCTAGCGGTTGGATGCATTCCATCCGTCTCAGGCTTGCCGGTGGATTTGGATAGCTACATGATCTTGATATGCCGTAGGTCGCCGCGCTATCCAAAGAAGATCTGATTCACTTCTGAACGTTCCTCAGGGGCTAAAGCCTCGTTATAGAAGAGCGATTTGCGGCGCGGCTGAAGCCACGCCCTTTCAAAACGAATGCTTGATTGGAAATTCCTCAGCTCTTGCCTGAATCGCTCCAGTCATAGACCACGATGCCGAGATTGTTCAGCGTATTGACCACAGTCTCCATGTTGCGCCGCACCTGAGGACGCGCTTTGACAGGAGTTTCGTGAGCCTCTTCGACCGCGATCACGCGGCCATAGGGCCACGCGCTTTGCGGAATCGCATTGAGCGCAGCGGAGAGTTCATCAAGCCGTACGTTGAGGTCGCGTCGCCGCGCACCCATGGGGCGCAGCAGGCCGCCTTTGCCCATGTCGCTGGTGTTGGCGTCGGCGAGCATGACGTGCACGGTCACCATGCCGCCCTGAACTGTCAGGTAAGGATTCTGCCAGAGGTTGAGGCTCTTGACCGCCATGTACTGCGCCTTCGTCGGTAGCGGAATGGCCTCCATCTGCTGCTTGGCCTGGTTGGCCTCCTGCTGCTGTTCGGCGGCGATGGCGCGCATCTCGGCCTGGCTGGGCGTTGCAGTATGGGTGCAGCCGGTGAGCATCACTGGAAGGAGGAGAGCAGGGAGCAGGGCAAAGTGGAGAATGGATCGTGGGTGGCGCACGGATATTAGCATATCAAGCGGGTACTCCTTCAGAAAAGTGCCAAAACACAAAGTTCTTTCCGGTTTTCATCGCCCGGTCCATTTTGGGGAGCGCTTTTCGAGAAACGCCCCGGTTCCTTCGGTTTTATCGGCGGTTCCACAGAGCCGCCCGAAGATCTCGGCTTCCACCTGCATGGCCGCGTCGATTCCCAACCCGCTCCCACGCTCGACGGCCTCCAGGCATCCGACTACAGCCAGTGGGGCCGTTGCCACGATCACGCCAGCGAGTTCTTGCGCTCGCGCCATCAACGCCTCGGCTGGCAATACGTCGTCCACCAGACCGATGCGCAGCGCCTCCGCCGCTCCAATCATCTCTCCGGTCAGCATCAGGCGCAGGGCCGCTGACCGCCCGACCAGCCGGGGCAAGCGTTGGGTGCCACCGTATCCCGGTACCAGACCGAGTTTTACCTCGGGCTGCCCCAGACGGGCGGTTTCGCTGGCAAGACGCAGGGTGCAGGCCATTGCCAACTCACATCCGCCACCAAGCGCGAAGCCGTTGATGCAAGCGATGACCGGCTTGCCGCAGGTCTCGATGAGGCGAAATACCGCTTGGCCCCGTTGCGCCTTGGCCTGGCCGGAGACGGCATCGGTTGCCGCAAGTTCATTGATGTCGGCGCCGGCGGCGAAGGCCTTTTCGCCCGCTCCGGTCAAGAGGATGACGCGAACCGCCGAGTCTTTCGAGAGGTCTGTGAACACTGCTTCCAGTTCGTCGAAGACCTGGGCGTTCAATGCGTTTAGAACCTTCGGGCGGTTCAGCGTGACGGTCGCAATCTGCCCGTTGATCTCACACAGCAGCGTCTCGTAGTTCACCGGCATCTCCTTCGCATTGCATTTCAGACGATACAATCGAACTTATGATTAAGGGAATTACGGTTGTCAGCGCTGTTGCTTCGGCAGATACGTTCGACCGGCTCAACAGCCTGCTTGCCGCGCTGGGCTTTGAACCGGGTAAAGGCTGGAAGGACGACAAGGGCCGCGGTTCCGCGCATCTGGCACCGCTGGGCAACCTTGAGTTTGTTACGGGAAGACCGCCAGCGGTTCCGCCGCTGCTTGTTGAGGTCACACAGCTCGATCAGGTTCATGCTGCGGTCGAGAAGTGGATGCTTGCCTATTACCGTACGGAAGAGATTGCGGAGTTGCTCTCCGCAGTGGAGCTTACGCACTGGAACAGCCGCCTGTTTACGGTCAAGATTGCGACCGGAGAAGCGGAGGCGCTGACGCTGGGCTTCTGGCAGTCGGAGAATCCGCTACACCACAAGCCGGATGCTGTAGAGGGCGATCTGTCGGCTGCGGGAATGCGGTTTGCCATCGTCACTGCTCGTTGGAATGCAGTGATTACCGACCGTTTGTTGCAAGGCTCTTTGGATGGGCTGTACCGCAGCGGTGCGGCGAAGGCCGATGTCGAGATTGTTCGCGTGCCGGGCGCGTGGGAGATTCCTTCGGCGGCGCGCACGCTGGCGGAGTCGAAGCGGTTTGACGCAGTGATTACGCTGGGATGCCTGTTGCGCGGCGAGACGGCTCATTATGAGGCGATTTATACCGAGGTGGCGCGGGGCATTGGCCAGTCGCAGCAGGAGACGGGCGTTCCTCATGCCTTTGGCGTACTGACCTGCGAGACGCTGGAGCAGGCGCTCGACCGGGCAGGCGTAAAGGCTGGAAATAAAGGATTTGAGGCTGCGGTTGCAGCGATTGAGATGGTTTCGATCCAGAAGAAGCTGGCGGTGAAGCTCTAATGGGAACTCGGCGTAAGTCCCGTGAATTGACGATGCAGATGCTGTTTCAGGGCGATCTTGGCAAACAGAGTCCGGAGGAAGTGCGTAAGCTGTTCTGGCCTTCGCGGGACGATGTGGATGCCGACACCCGCGGCTTTGCTGAGGATCTGTACCGCATCGCAACTTCGCGGCAGACCGAGATCGATGCATTGATCGAAGCTCACGCGCAGAACTGGCGGATTGAGCGAATGCCGGTGGTGGATCGTAGCCTGATTCGGGCGGCCGTGGCGGAGATGCTGGGATTTCCTAACACCCCGGCGGCGATCATCATCAATGAATCGCTCGAGGTGGGACGGCGCTATGCTGCGCCCGAGTCGATCCACTTTCTCAACGGTGTGCTCGATGCGATTGCGCGTGACTTGATGAAGAAGCGGCTGGCCTAAGCTCTCGCACCGCTGAAGTGCTCTTTCATTTCTTCGGCTTTTTAGGATGCTTTGGCTTTACAGGCTTTTTGCCTCCAGCGGTCGCAGGTGGCATGAGCGGGATCAGCGTGGTCGTTTTGGGGGAGCCCAGGCCGGTGCAGGCGTCCCAGCCGGAGCCTGCGCTGAAGCTGCCATTGTTACCCGAGGTGATGTCGCGGAAGCCGGCTTTCGCCTTGGCGGCGTAGATCTGCGGTTGAAGAAACCCCGCAGCTGTACCGTTCTGCTGATTGGCTACGGCGATGAGACCTGCCCAGAGGGGAGCAACGGCGCTGGTGCCTCCGATGACGAGTGTCTGGCCGTCGACGCGGACGGTGTAGCCAGTGGCGGGATCGGCGTTGCCGCAGACGTCAGGAACGCCGCGGCCTCCCGCGCTGTTGCTCGGCGCAGGCACGTTGGAATTAGCTTGCCAGGAGGGCAGAGGGAAGACGTTGCTGACGCCGCCGCCGGTCGCTCCTTCGTTGCTGGCTTGCTCGTTCCAGACCACCTCGTTGGAGATGGTGCTTCCGCTGCCGGTGAGCTTGGTCCCTCCGCAGGCGAGGACGTGGGGGCTGGAGGAGGGAAAGTCGACGTTGTTGCCGGTACCGCTGTCGGACGAGCCGTTGTCGCCCGCTGCCACGGTGATGGAGATACCGAGCGCGGCCGCGGACTGGCAGGCGGAGTCGAGCGCGGTCATGGCCTGCTGGGTCCAGTTGGCCTCCGCCGATCCCCAACTGATGGAGATGACGCTGGGCTTGTTGGTGGCGTCGTGGATGGCAGAGTCGAGGCCGTCGAGGAAGCCCTGATCGGTGTTGGGAGCAAAGTAGACAGCGATGTTGGCGCCGGGGGCCACAGCGGCGGAGACTTCGATGTCGAGCATAACCTCGCCGTCGGCGCTGCTGACAGTGGAAGGGCTGTTCTTGGCTCCGTCGACGGAGACGGCAGTGACTTTGGGCGCGGGCTGACCGAGAGTTTTGAAGTAGGCCGTAAGGTCGGCGGTGCGGTAGCCTCCGCCCAACTCAAGGATGCCGATAGTCTGGCCTGCACCGCTGGCGTTACCGGGGAACTGGTAGAGCTGCGCGACCTGGACGGGAGTGTATGAGATGTCGCCCTGGGCGCGGATTTGCGACGTGGCGAAGCCTCCGCCCTGCGCGATAGGTCTGCTTTTTTGGTGGGCGATGCGAAAGTGCGGTTGGGCCTGGGGACGGTTGTCGAGCCCGAGCACGGCTTCGACCTTGCCGGAGAGCTCTGAAGGGAGGGTGATGTTGCCTTCTCGAATGCGATAGGTAGCGGCGTCGGTGGTGTTGTGGACAAGGGTGGTGCCAAAGGCCCTTTGCATCGCGGCAATGGTTCCGGTGAGCTTGAGGATGCAACTGCCGGGAGCGGGCGTGCCGGAGACTGCGGTGAGGCCGTACTCCCTGGCGAAGGCGCGGATGAGCTTGAGGGCGTTGGGGTCGGGCCCGTGTGCCTTGCGGAACTGGGCGCGGGTGAGGCGTTGTTTGCCCACGCGGTTGGCGGCCTTGAGCGGGGCCTTGCACTTGACGACGATGGAGACGGTGATGCGGCTGGCGAGCGGGGCTGGCTTTTCGGCGGCTGGCCTGGCAAAGGAGGGCTTGTGGCTGCCGGCGAGGATGACGCGGCTTTGGGTGGTAAAGCTTGCGGCGGATTTCTTTGTCGGCATGGGAGCCTCCATTGAGTGTGATGCATTCTAGTCCGGGGCCGGATGTGGATTTCACGGGGCTGGGAGATCGGCTGCTACGATGGCTGCTGCCGGGAAAAGGCGTCCACCGAAGCCGTGGGGCATCCGGCGGAATGGAGAGCGGGATATGAACGGAAGTTGGACGAGGCGGCACTTTCTTGGCGGCGCAGCAGGTGCGGCGGCATCGCTCGCGGTGGGTGGGACACAACTTTTGGCCGAGCAGCCTGCCTCGATGCGCGGAAGATTCGTAACCCACGTTTCGGTCGTGCGCGTGAACCAGATTGAGGTGACTCCCACCCGGTCGATCGGCGAAGATGAGTCTGGCGATAACAGTACAGCCCATATCCGCTCGCGGCGAGATGCCTTTGCAAGAGGCTGTCCGGACGGGAAGATGACGTGGGCCATCAGTTGGCTGGCTTTAAAGGACAATCGGGAAGAGTACAAGCAGGCGCGCAAGCTGCTGGCTTCTTATCATGACAAGTACGGCGACGAGATCACCTTTATTCCGGGTGGCTACTTCGCGCCCATGTACGACACCCGCGAGCACATCCGTCAGACGATTCACGACGCATTGGGCCTTGTCTCTAATATGGTTGGCGGCGGCTATCGTCCGCAATGCGTGGTGGCGGGCTTTATGGACGCGGAGAACCAGAGGCTGCTGGCGACCGACGAGGGCATCCATGTGTGCCAAGGGCAGATCTGGAGCCAGCACGGCATCGATCACGGGGACGGCGACGGAGGCATCTGCTATCCGTATTACCCTAGCCGCGAACACTATCTGAAGCCCGCGCAGGGGCCCGCGGACTTTATCGACTGCGTCTGCCTCGACGGGTGGACCTGCGATTTTCTGACGGCGCGCCGAGAGGGGTTCCAGGGCGGCTTCAACAGCCGGATGGGCGTGGGCCCGATTGAGACGGTGGGGAATCTGGGCAAGGAGGCGGGCCGCAGAGAGATGATGGACACGACGGCGGTGCACTTTGACCGTGGCCACGCGCTGAACGGCTTTGGCTGGGTGACGGGCATCTGGGAGGTATCGGTGGGCCACGACGAGGACCTGACCTACTGGTTGCAGACGATGCGCGAACGATGGCCGGATACGCAGGTGATGACCGAAGGCGCGTTCGGGCTGGAGTGGCGCAAGCATACGCCCAGCAATGCGTTGCTCAACTACCGGTTTGACGAGAAGGGTACGGGGGCGCCGGGCTCAGAGAAGAACCTCGAAATCGAGTGGTTTATGAACCGCGAATTTCGGCTGGCGCTTTTGCACGACTGGACCACGAACAGCCCCTCCATGGCAATCGACTTTACGCGGTATGACCTGAAGACCGAAGAGCCTCGTGGGCTGCAACGCGAATGGAGCTTGATGAATGTGCTCAACCAGAAAGGCATGCGCCCGCAGGATAAGCCGAAGCGGCTGGGCCAGCTGAGCGCAGATGACCAGCGCCGCATCTTTGAGCGGTATCCCGAGTTGAAGAAGCGGGCTTGATCAGGATTGCTGCGCGTCTTAGTCTCTGGCGCTGCGATGAGGTTTGGGGGTAGGCTCGACGGATGAAAGCTCTCGTTCGTGCTGCTGTTCCCATCGCCTATCTCTGCCTCTCCGGCTTTCTCTACGGACAGAGCAAACCTCCGGCGTCGCTTCTGGTGCTCTCAAAGCAGGAGCACAGCTTGAATGTTATCGACCCTTCGAGCCTGCGGGTGCTCGCGAAGGTGCCTGTGGGCAATGATCCTCACGAGATCATTGCGTCGGATGATGGGACAACGGCGTATGTCTCGAACTATGGATTTGGTGCGTACAACACGCTCACCATCGTTGATCTGGTGACGGATAAAAAGCTGCGAACGGTAGACCTTGGCCCGCTGCGGGGACCGCATGGGCTTGCGTTCGAGGGAGGCAAGACGTGGTTCACTGCGGAGGGCGCCAAAACGATCGGCCGCTACGATCCCGCTACCGGTAAGGTCGATTGGATTCTGGGTACAGGACAGAACCGTACTCACATGATCTACGTCTCAAAAGATGGACAGCGCATTGTCACGAGCAACGTCAACTCGGGGACGGTAAGCATCATCGGTCAGGAGCCGGTGCGGATGCCCGGACCGCCGCCCGGAGCCCGTGCACCTGGTGGAATACCACCGCCGCCGGGCGGGCCTGGCGGCATGGCTCGCACCGATTGGAACGAGACGTTGGTTCGCGTCGGGAATGGGTCGGAGGGCTTTGATATTTCTCCGGATGGCAAAGAGATCTGGGTTGCGAATGCGCAGGATGGCACGCTTTCGGTCATCAATTTTCATGAGAAGAAGGTGGTGGATACGCTAGCTATCAACGCTCAGGGAGCGAACCGGCTGAAATTCACATTGGACGGGAAGCGAGTGCTGGTGTCGAGCGGGCCGGAGCTTATCGTTCTAGATGCGAGTACGCGCAAGGTGGTGAAGCGCATTCCCATCGGTCATGGCTCGGGTGGAGTGTTGGTAGAGCCCGATGGTGCGCGCGCGTTTGTCGCATGCGGCCCTGATAACTATGTCGCGGTCATCGATCTCAAGACGCTTGCGGTGACAGGCCATATTCAGGTTGGTGGTGGACCCGATGGCATGGCGTGGGCTGTCAGACGCTGAGATTGCCTTGGGGAGAGGAGTTCGCGCGGGGAGCCAGTCGTGGTGCGTGTGCGATAGACTGGGCTCGTGTTTTTTTGCGGCGAAAGCTGTCGCTGAGCGAGTTGAAGGGGAAGAAGAGAGTGGCGGAAAAGATTGATGCACATCACCATCTTTGGCGGTATTCGCCGGAGGAGTATGGATGGATCGATGACGAGATGACAGCACTGCGCAGAGATTTTTTGCCGCAGGATTTAGTGCGCGAGATTGCAGCGGCGGGGATCGATGGCACGGTGGCGGTGCAGGCCCGGCAGACGATGGACGAGACCCGCTGGCTGTTGAAGATGGCCGATGAGTGCGAGGCGATTCGTGGCGTGGTGGGGTGGGCCCCAATTGCTGGCGAAGAGTTTCCTGGGGTGATGGAGGAGTTTGAGTTCAGGCCCAAGCTGAAGGGGCTGCGGCATGTGATTCAGGGGGAGAAGGACGAGAACTATATTCTGCGGGAGGACTTCAACTCCGGCATTCGCACGCTGCTGGGCAGTGGATTGGTGTACGACATCCTGATCTACGAGCGGCAGCTTCCGCAGGCGATTGAGTTTGTGGACGGGCATCCGCAGCAGGTGTTCGTGCTGGACCACATGGCCAAGCCGCTGATTCGCGAAGGTCTGCTGGAGCCCTGGGCGGCGCGGATGCGGGAGTTGGGCAAGCGCGAAAATGTCTGGTGCAAGGTATCGGGCCTGGTGACGGAGGCAGACTGGAAGACGTGGACGCCGGAGTCGCTGCGGCCCTATCTGGATGTGGTGGTGGAGGCGTTTGGGCCGGGCCGGTTGATGGCCGGGTCGGATTGGCCGGTCTGTCTGGTGGGATGTGAGTACGGGCACTGGTTCGATGGGCTGCGAACTTACTTCGCGGGCTTCAGCGAGACCGAGCGGGATGCCGTGTTTGGCGGGACGGCGACTGCGGTGTATGGGCTGGAGTAGATTTTATGAAAGACTATTTTTCTATTTGAAAATAGATTGATTGGAGCTTTTGATGAAGGCGTTTCGGATGGAGGGGCCTGAGGTCGCGGTTGTGGCCGAGGTCCCGGATATCGCAGTGCAGGCTGGCGAAGCTTTGCTGCGGGTGAAGATGGTGGGAATGTGCGGGACCGACCTGAATACGTTTCGCGGCCGCAATGCGATGGTCACGTTTCCGCGTGTGCCAGGGCATGAGGTCGCGGCAGAGGTCGTCGAAGGCGGTGGCGCTTTGGCGGCTGGAACACTGGTAACGATTTCGCCTTATACGAGTTGTGGGAGATGCGCTTCGTGCAAGCGCGGCAGAGTGAACGCCTGCCAGTTCAACGAGACGATGGGCGTGCAGCGTGATGGTGCGATGACGGAGTACATCAGCGTTCCGGTGGAGAAGCTGTACGCAGCGAAGCTGTCGATCAAAGAATTGTGTCTGGTCGAGCCATTGACGGTTGGCTTTCACGCGGCGGCGCGCGGACGGGTAAGCGCGGAGGACACGGTTGCCGTGTTTGGATGTGGCGGCGTGGGGCTTGGAGCGATTGCCTCGGCGGCGTTTCGCGGTGCGGAGACGATCGCGATCGACATGGACGACGCCAAGCTCGAGATCGCACGCAAGGCTGGCGCGAAGCATCTGATCCATTCGAAGAACGAAGATCTGCACGAGCGGCTGAGCGCCATTACAGGTGGGCATGGGCCGGATGTGATGATCGAGGCGATTGGGTTGCCGCAGACCTTTCGTGCGGCGGTGGAGGAGGTCGCCTTCACCGGGCGCGTGGTCTACATCGGCTATGCGAAGGAGCCGGTGGCGTATGAGACCCGGCTGTTCGTGCAGAAGGAGCTGGATGTGATGGGCAGCAGGAATGCGCTGCCAACGGATTTTCGCGAGGTGATCCGAATGCTGGAAGCAGGACGGTTTCCAGTAGAGGATGCGGTGAGCGCGGTGGTTCCGCTGGACGAAGCGGCGCGGATGCTGGGAGAGTGGAGCGCGGCACCCGGGAAGTTTACGAAGATTATGGTGGAGATTTAAAGCTTAGGAACAGAGTTCAGAATTGAGGAATTGAGATGCAGATTTCTACGCCGGTTGGCGGAAGCACGAAGACCGAAGATGGTAAGCAGTACCCGATGTTCCCCGTGGGACATCTGCTGCCGTTCATCTTTGTGACGGTGCTGTTTTTCCTGTGGGGGATGTCGAACAACCTGACCGACATCTTAGTACAGCAGTTCAGGAAGTCTTTCGAGCTGTCGCAGTTCAGCGCGCAGCTGGTGCAGACGGCGAACTTCTTCGGTTACTTCTGCATGGCGATTCCGGCGGCGCTGTTGATGCGCAAGTGGGGCTACAAGGCCGGAATGGTGACCGGGCTGGTCATCTTCGGGGCGGGGATGGTGCTGTTCTGGCCGGCGGCGGTGAGTGGGCAGTACTCGCTGTTTTTGATCGCGCTGTTTACGGTGGGCAGCGGAGCTTCGGTACTGGAGACGGCGGCAAACCCGTTCATCGCGCAGTTCGGCGACCCTCATACCTCAGAGCAGCGGCTGAATTTTTCGCAGGCGTTCAATCCTCCGGGGACGATTACCGGGGTGTTGATCGGCACTTACTTTATCTTCTCGGGCGTCGAGCCGAAGGCCCCGCAGATTGCGGCGATGAAGGTGGCGGGGACGTATCATGCCTATCTGCATGGCGAGATTATGCGGGTAGTGCCGACGTATCTGACGTTCGGCGTGGTGGTGCTGCTATGCGCGCTGATCCTCTCGCGGACGAAGTTTCCGGTGATGAAGTCGGAGCACGAGGGTGAAGGCGAGAACCACGGCAGCTTCGGAGAATTGCTTCGAGTTCCGGCGATCTGGATTGCTGTGGCAGCGAATTTCTGTAATGTAGGGGCGCAGATCTCCTCGTGGAGCAGCCTGATTCCTTATATGAAGCAATACACCGTCGTGAGCGAGCGGACCGCTGCACTCTATCTGCTGGCAACGCTGATTGCGATGGCAGCAGGAAGGTTTGTTTCGACTCCGTTGATGCGTTTCGTGCGTCCTAGCCGTATGCTCGCGGTTTATGGTGTTGCCAACGCGCTTCTGATGCTAGTGGCGGTCAATCGCCCAGGACTCATCGGGGCGTGGGGAATTGTGGCCAGCGGATTCTTCATCTCGATTATGTATCCCACGATCTTCGCTCTCGGCTTGAAAGGGTTGGGACGGAACACGAAGATCGGCGGCTCGTTGCTGGTGATGGCAATTGTCGGCGGTGCGATCTTTCCGCCGGTATCTGGATTGATTGCACGACAGACGGGAAGCGTAGCGCTGGGGTATCTGGTGCCAATGGTTGGCTTCTGCGGCGTGGCTCTCTATGGCTTCTACCAGTCGGCGCAGCGGAGCTTGCTTTCCGGGCCGGCCTACTGAGAAGCGTCCAGGCTAAAAGGGGCGCAGCTGAGGCTGCGCCCTTTCATTCTATGTATGGCGAATAGAACCCTGGCTTAGAAGTGGCGTAGCGGCTCGGAGGCGGCGGGGGGTTCCGTGGCGGCGCCAGGGTCGGTGCGCTCTACATTCTTTTCAAGAGAGCGGCTGACCATCTCGCGAGAGCCGAGGCCGACGGCGAGAGCGAGCGTGAGTACGATGCCGCCGAAGAGGATGCCGAAGGCCAACTCGACGATGGCCCCTCCGATCTCGAGGTGGTCGAGCACCATGGCTGCGGTGAGAACGAGAACGAGCCACTTGATGCCGAGTGAGAGGAAACGCGCGTACTGGAGGCGGGCGTTGACGGCGCCGATGAGGACTGATCGCTCCAGAAACCGGGCGATGAGGTTTCCAAGGATGAGAAGAACGATGGCGCCTACCGAGTGGGTGAGGTAGGGGAGCAGGAAGGTCGAGATCTGCGAACCGTTCGAGGAGGCGTCGAAGGCAGAGATGCCGATGATGAAGCCAAGGATGACACAGGCCCAGAATACGATGCGGGCGACGAGCAGCGTGGGGCTGCCGGAGGGAGACCAGTCGGAGAGCGCGTCGGTGGAGTTGCGGGCCATGCGCTCGTCGAATTTGGCAGAGACGAGGATGCGGCGCAGCATTGCAGCGAGAGCTGCGCCAACCAGGGCAAGCACGATGACCGCGACGAGTAGGGCGAGAAGGCCGGGGAGGAAGCTCGCGAGCTTGAAGAGCACACGGTGGGCGGACTGGCTTAGCGCGCTATGAACTTGTTGCCACATGGGGTCTTCTCCTTTGATACCAGCTACCAGATACGAGCTATCAACTTTTAGCCATTCGCTTCTGGCTGCTTGCTTATTGCTTTTGCCGGGACGTCGTCATGGGTTGAAGCGGTCGGGCCAGCGCCAGCGGGATACGAGATAGGGCTTGTCGGCCTCGAAGGCGGAGGCGAGGTCCTGAATATGTTTTTCGGGCGGCGTGCCGTTTCCGGTCAGAACGAGATGCGAGGCGACCCAGGCAAGATAGAGCGGCGTGAGCGCGCCGAGCAGGTGGCCGCGGTTGATGGTACGCAGGCGGTAGGCCAGGGCGAAGTCGTAGACGATGCGTGCCCACAGGCCGTCGGGCATGTTGAAGCTGTTCGCCGGTGTAACGGAGAGGCGCTTGAGGCCAAGCAGTGAGTTCGGCGGCAGAACCAGCGACCAGATTTCGTGCAGATTGGCGTAAGCGAGATGGAAGGCATCGAGCATAGGCGCGATGTCCGGACTTTCCGTAAGCGCTGCGGAGAGATCGACGGAAAGGGAGGGTTGGGCGCCGCGCGCTCGCTGCCAGAAGGCCGCCCTGGCATCGACTTCGGCGAAGAGCGAGCTGCCGATCTGGGCGAGCAGTGTATTGAGGTCGGCTGCTGCAGGCTGGGGTAGCACGCGGGAGCCGACGTCGACTTCGGCAATGGCGTAGTTCGCGCATGCAGCTTCGATGCATGGCCAGAGGAGGGCATCGCTCTGGTTCGTTGAGATGAACTTTTGCGAAGCTGCGGCAAGGCGCTCTGCCATGCGCAGGGAGAGGCCGAGATCGATAGCCAGAGGATAGCGGGAGCGCACGCAGAAGAGAGCTCGGGTGAGCGGATAGAGGATCGCAGAGTTGAACAGACCTTCGCGGGGACCGAGGTTGTAGCGGGCCACGGCGAGGTCGGCGTTCGAGCCAGTGACCGAGGCAGCGAGCGCGCGAATGGCTTCCGGGGTGAGCGATTGACATTCGGCGCCGAGCAGGAGACAGGCGCTGGCCTGGGTCTCCCCGGCTCCCTTGAAGGTGTTGAGATAGTCGGCTGCGGTGAGCACCCAGTTGGTGGTCGACGTAGCCGCCGGGGTGTAGGGGACAAGGTGGATGTTACCCGGCGTTGCATGCGTCGTTCCGTTAGGAGCGGCTGCTGGCGTGGCGACAAGCACGGTCTCGGTGGGGAAGGCTGCGGCGAGGCTCGCGAGCATGGTGTCAAACGATCCATCGGGCAACGGTGGAAGACTGACGAGGAGGCTGCCGGTTGTGATCGCGGCGGTCTGCTGTGCGGCGGCGTCGATGTGGGTTGGTATGGAGGCCATCTTATGTTTTGCGCTTTACCGGATACTTCCTTTTGGATGCTTCGAAGAGAGTTCGAAGAAGTCCATCTCAGAATAATTCCTTAGCTGCTGCGAAATGAAGCCTCCCGGTTAGTTGGGCGAAGGCCGTTCGATGTGGTCTACCACGTAAATCTCGACAGCTCCCTTCTGCGTCTTCAGTTTTAAGCCGAGCTGTTCTTGAAGAGCTGTGAAGAGCGACGGCCCCGTCGCATTGGTCTCGGGAGCCCATTTCACTGAGAAATCATATCTGTCGGTAAGACTCGTATTATCGACGACCTTGTTGCTTAACACATAGGAAAGCTCCTGCGCGAAATCGGACATGGTCATGTTTTTGGCTTCAATCTCCGTATCATCCCCTAAGCCGTGCATGTGCATGTAAGCACCGTCTTTAGAACTCTTCTGTAATTTGGGGCCGTTCTTACTGATATTCAGCGCAAAGACAGTGCCATTTTTTGTAATGGTATGAAGCTTGAGATGAAAACGCTCCTTAAGGATCGTCTGTAATCATAGCTGATAAAGCTCACTCCTCGCTTTCAGCAGAGCCGGCGTTAATTCATCTGCTGGGCGTTCTTTCAAGGGATCGTCCAGCTTTGCATCGATGTCGTACTTATCCGAGTCCAAGTTTCGAGGCATACCAGTTAACTGAAAAGGGCGGATACCATAGGCGCTTTGAACGAGAAAAGGGAGTGTCATGCTCTGCGCAATCATCTGGCCTCGCTCATAGTTGAGGGTTGAATAGATCGTTGACGGATCGCTGGGGTGGATGGAAACGACATCAAAGCGAGTGGGAGCACTGGCGGGGGCTGTCGCTGTTTGCGCGAGCCCTTGGATTGCAACTAAAGACAAGATCACTCGTGTTGCATAACCTGCCATCGATCGTTGCACGGATTCTCTCCTGAACTCTTCCAAAAGTCGCTTTCAGAGACATTGAAGAACCACGCTTTATGATCCCTCAGATATCTCTTTGGTCTGTGGATAGTCAGGTTACGGCAAGCTGCCCTCGCGTGGAAGGGTGAGGATGCCTGTGAGGGGGATGCGCACCCAGGCGGGCCGATTATTCAGTTCGTAGAGCAGTTCGTAAAGAGCTTTTTCCAGAAGATAAGCGTTGAGCAGGATGTGCGCCTGCGGTGGCTTCGGGATGAGGTTCGGGCTCGCGCTGATGACCTGGCGGTAGGCGTGGAGAAATTCAGCCGACACGGTATTCTGCCAGAGTCGCGCCCAGGCTTCAAGGTTGCGGGCATCGGCTTCGTTGTTGGGCGGACGGCGCTGGGTGAAGGCGTTGAGTCCGGCGTAGGCGGCGTAGCTGAAGGAGCGCAGCATTCCAGCGACGTCTTTCAGGGGGGACTGCTTGGCGCGGCGTTCGATGAGCGGGCGGGCGGGCTCGCCTTCGAAGTCGAGGATGACATAGTCGCCACGCGAGCGAAGGACCTGGCCGAGGTGATAGTCGCCGTGGATGCGGATGCGCTGCCCGGAGGCTCCGGGGGGTGACGAGGTGATGACGTTGGCGCGAGCGAAGAGGTCGATTCGACGGCTGAGGAGCAGGGCGGCGCTGTCGACGGTGGCATCGTCGGAGAGCTGTGACATGCCGCGCTTGAGCGCATCGAGGGTGCGCACAATCTGGGCGTCGATGCGGGTCGCGTCGGCTTCAAGGTCAGAGGGCGAAAAGGGTTCGGGAGAGAATGCGGCGTCTTCGGTCGTGGTGGCGAGCGCGAGGTGCATCTCGGCGGTGCGGCGGCCGAGCAGAGCGGCGGCGTCGAGATAGAGGCCGGCGTGTTCGTGGGCGATCTTGTGGGATTCGCTCTCTGCTTCTCTCTCGAGTGGATCGAGAAACGACGGTTGTTTGCCGGTATCGTGCAGCGGGTGGCTGGTGGAGGCGCTCTCGTAGTAGCGGGAGAGCTCATCGAGAGTCCACTGCCAGCCGTCGCCCTCGTTTTCGACGAGGCCCTGAAGCATGGCGATAGTGATGGGTTCGGAATTCTCTGCGGTGAGGCGAATGTTGCCGAGGAAGGGAGCGATGCGGGGAAAGTGCGCGGTCTCTGTGAGGAAGCGGCCGATCTCTGTGTCGGGATTTTCGCCCGGCTGGAGTCGGCGAAAGAGCTTCATGATGAGTTTGGCGTCGTAGAGGATGGAGGTGTTCGATTGCTCTGCGGAGCCAGTACGTGCGGGCAGATGGTCGATACCGCGAGCTTCAGAGAAGGCGGTGCTCTTCTGACCCTGAAGAACGCCGTGTTGAGAAGCGATATTGCTGCTGCTCTCGATCAGACTAAGCAGTGACTGGCGCAGGTCTTCGCGGGCTACGGCGTCATGCAAAATGGCGGGACCAGTCGGAGTGGTGAGGGTAGCGATGATGCTGCCGGGGTTGGCCATGCGAATGTTCTCGACCTCCTCGCCAGTGGAGATGGTAAGAGGAAGTTGATAGACATCTTTCGCTTCGCCTTCCGCTGCATTCTCGTAGGTGAGTTCCAGGAAGACAAGTGCCGCGTTGATACCGGGCAGCTGGACCCAATCGAGGACGCAGACGCTTTTGATGGTGCGGGACTTGGCTCCGAACCAGCGCTGGTGCGGAAGGTAAGTAGGAAGAATCTGCTGGAGCAGTTCGAGTCCCGTGCCGGTGAGCAGACCATCGAGAGTTGGACTGAGAAGCTGGAGGGTGCGTTCGCCTTCCTGAATGGCGATGGGTTCAGGCGCTTCGGCAGCGGGCTGAAGCTCGAGCCAGAGGAACGAATAGGGCGAAAGCGTGAGCGCGTATGGTTGTGCGGTGATGGCGGGGAAGGGAACATAGCCGAGCATCTCGACGGGAACCATATTCGCGAACTGCGAGAGATCGAGCGAGACTGGCTGGGCGAAGCGGGAGAGATTCGCGACGCAGAGAACGGTCTCCGGTGGTGTTCCGTCCTTGCGGTTATAGCGGCGGATGTAGGCGAGGACTTTGCGGTTCTCCGGATTGAGAAATTCGAGCGTGCCGCGACCGAAGACCTGGAAGAGCTTGCGCAGGGCGATCATGTTACGCGTCCAGTGGAGGAGTGAAGACTGGTCGCTGAGCTGGGCTTCGACATTGACGGCCTGATAGCCCCAGATCGGGTCCATGATGACGGGAGCGTAGAGCCTGGCGGGGACGGCGCGGGAGAAGCCGGCGTTACGGTCGGAAGTCCACTGCATGGGTGTGCGGACGCCGTTGCGGTCCCCAAGGTAAATGTTGTCGCCCATGCCGATCTCGTCGCCATAATAAAGGATAGGTGTGCCGGGGAAGCTAAAGAGGAGCGAGTTGAGCAGTTCGATGCGATGACGGTTGTTGTCGAGTAGAGGCGCGAGACGGCGGCGAATCCCTACGTTGATGCGCATACGCGGATCAGCGGAGTATGCGAGGTACATATAGTCGCGCTCATCGTTTGTGACCATCTCGAGCGTCAGTTCGTCGTGATTGCGAAGGAAGAGGCCCCACTGGCAGTTGTCCGGAATCTCCGGAGTTTGCGCCATGATGTCTGTAATGGGGAGGCGGTCTTCCTGCCGGAGCGCCATGTAGATGCGCGGCATTAGAGGGAAGTGGAAGGCCATGTGACACTCGTCGCCATTCCCGAAGTACGGACGTACGTCGGCGGGCCACATATTGGCTTCGGCGAGAATGGTGCGGTTTCCGTATTCAGCGTCGAGGACGGCGCGGATTTCTTTGATCTTGACGTGGGTTTCGGGGACGTTCTCGCAGCTGGTGCCGTCGCGTTCGATGAGATAGGGAATGGCATCGAGGCGGAGAGCATCGACTCCGAGATCGAGCCAGAAGCGCATGGCTGTGAGCACTTCTTCCATGACACGTGGGTTGTCGAAGTTGAGATCGGGCTGATGGGAGAAGAAACGGTGCCAGTAGTACTGTTGAGCGGCCTCATCCCAGGTCCAGTTTGATTTTTCGGTGTCGGTGAAGATGATGCGGACGCACTCAAAGAGCTTGTCGGTGTCGGACCACACATACATCTCGCGCTCGGGCGAGTCTTTGGGCGCGAGTCGCGCGGCCTGGAACCAGGGATGCTGGTCGGAGGTGTGGTTGATGACCAGCTCGATCATGACCTGCATGCCGCGCTGGTGGGCGGCATCGAGAAACTGTTTGAAGTCGTCGATGGTGCCGTAGCTGGGATTGACGTCGACGTAGTTGGCGATGTCGTAACCGTCGTCGCGCAGAGGCGAGGGAAAGAAAGGCAGCAGCCAGATGCAGGTGACGCCGAGGTCCTGCAAGTAATCGAGACGCGAGAGCAGGCCACCGAAGTCGCCGATGCCGTCGTTGTTGGAGTCGGCGAAGGCGCGGACGTGCAGCTCGTAGATGATCGCGTCTTTGTACCAGAGAGGATCGCTGGCGCTACCGGATTTCTTCACTCGGTTATCTCCGCCTGTTCAGGTGCTGAGGTGAGTTTAGTATCGTTTCCATTGTCGAGCTCGCGAACGATGCGGAAGATATGTGCCGGCAACACGTCGGGCCGCAGCGCGACGTAGTTGCTGCGACCGTGCCACTGATAATGGATTCCAGTGAGCAGATCTTCAACGTCGAATGCTTGACCGTGGCCGATGGCGAGGTGCTTCAGGTCGAGGTCGATCCAGCCGGCCTGCTCTTCCCTGGGATCGAGATTGATCGCAACCATGATGACATTATTCCCTGCGATTTTGCTGTAGCAGAGGACGTGTGGGTTATCGACTGGATGAAAGTGAAGCGAGCCATCGCTTTGCAGTGCCGGATTCTCGCGCCGGAT
The DNA here is from genome assembly GCF_035532915.1 of Edaphobacter sp. GTDB lineage: Bacteria > Acidobacteriota > Terriglobia > Terriglobales > Acidobacteriaceae > Edaphobacter. The sequence continues at coordinate 21,619 of NZ_DATKQC010000045.1, read as the reverse complement.
CTGATTGAGGCGTGTGATGAGTGGCGCGAGAGAGTGAGGCGCGGTACGGTCCCATCGACGGATCTCATATTTTTCACTGTTTAGATATTCTTCGCTGCCTGACTTTGCGGGCAGGTTCTCGCCCAGTTCGAAGGCGGGTCCATAGATGCCGTAGTTGGCAGCAAGCGTGGCTGCGAGGATAACGCGCTGCATGAAGGCGGGACGTCCGCCGTTCTGAAGCGTTGCGTGGAGAATATCCGGCGTGTTGGGCCAGAGGTTGGGGCGGAAGAAATCGGCGACGGGCGGCTTGGTGATCTCTTCGAAATACTGCTGCAATTCGGCGCTGGTATTGCGCCATGTGAAGTATGTGTAGGACTGGGTGAATCCGGCCTTGGCTAGCGAGTACATCACGTGAGGACGTGTGAAGGCTTCTGCGAGGAAGATTGCGCCGGGATGTTTTTTGTGAATCTCCGCAATGCACCACTCCCAGAATGGCAATGCCTTGGTATGTGGATTGTCGACGCGGAAAATCTGTACCCCGTGCTGAATCCAATAATCGAAGACATCGTGGAGAGCCTGCCAGAGGGCGCGCCAACTTGAGGACTCGAAGTTCAGTGGGTAGATGTCTTGATATTTTTTGGGTGGATTCTCCGCATATTGAATGGAGCCGTCGGGACGCTTGATGAACCAGTCAGGATGTTCCGTGACCCAGGGATGATCGGGGGAGCACTGGAAAGCGATATCGAGCGCGAGCTCCAGGCCGTGCGTGTGAGCTGTGGCAACGAGATGCTCGAAGTCGGCAAGTGTGCCGAGTTGTTTGTGGATCGCCGTGTGACCGCCATCTTTCGCTCCGATGGCCCAGGGACTGCCGGGCTCGCCCTTCGATGCGACGACGTTGTTGTTGGGCCCTTTGCGAAATGAGTCGCCGATGGGATGGATCGGAGGGAGATAAAGAACATCGAAGCCCATCGCGGCGATTTCGGGAAGCAGTGCCTCAACGTCTGCGAAGGTGCCATGTCGGGATGGATCGGAGGAAGCTGAGCGGGGAAAAAGTTCGTACCAGGTGGAGAAACGTGCGCGTTCGCGGTCTATCCAAAGAGAAAGTTTCTGATGGTATCGCGTTGCGAGAACGAGGTCAGGATATCGATTTACGATTTCAACAAGGTTATCCAACTCCTCCCCAATGGGATCTTTGGCCAGGTCGGCCATCTCTTGAAGCGATGCCAGGGCCTTCGTAAGAAGCTTGGCATCTGCTCCTTTTGCGCGAGTCGCCGCATCTTTCAGGAGCAATGCTCCAGTGCGTAGCGCCAGCGGAATATTCTGGTCCGTGGAGGCGTCGCCTGCTGCGGGGTCATGCTGAGCTGCGAGGCGTTTTCTGAGGTCGCTATGCCATGTACCAAAGTGATCGACCCAGGCCTCGACGGTGTAGTTCCACATGCCAGGTCTGTCGACGATAAACGAAGCCGACCACAGATCGTTAGTGAGTGACGTTATCGCTGTCGATCGCCACGTTCTGTCGTTCTCGTGCCGAAAAAGCAGTCGTCCGGAGATATGGTCGTGCCCATCGGCAAAAATAGCTGCGGTCACGGTAACAGTGTCACCCAGTATGCGCTTGGTGGGGTATCGGCCACAGCCAACTTGTGGTTCGACGTCTTCAATGATTACGCGCTTGCGACCTTCAACAGGTTTCATTCAGCTCAATTCCAAAAATCGTTTCGTATTTAGTTTCGACGGACGACGGGCTGTCTGCATCCTACCTCTTGAGAGTCAAGCCCTGACTAAAGAGATGCAGCCTGGTCTCTCTACGTTGCTGAGGTTGCCGACGAACAGAGGGCCACTGTCAGAGAGGCAAGGTCGCATGGCAGGACGAAAGAAGAGTGAGAAGCTACCATTGCACGGTGCAAGGATTGAAGATTACTGCCTGATTGGAGATTGCGAGACGGCAGCGCTGGTCTCTCGCGAAGGATCGATTGACTGGCTGTGCTGGCCAACATTCTCATCGGGTGCATGTTTTGCGGCGTTGATGGGAACGCAGGACCATGGATTCTGGAAGATAGCCCCGGCGAGTAAAGTAAAGGCAATTCGGCGGCAGTATAGAGCCCATACCTTGGTGGTGGAGACGACGTTCGAAACCGCGAAGGGCGAGGTATGTGTCACCGACTTTATGCCGCCGCGAGATGAGCATTCAAGCATTGTGAGGATTGTGCGCGGCGTTCGCGGAGATGTTGCGATGCGCATGGATCTCGCGCTTCGCTTCGACTATGGGCGCACAACTCCCTGGGTGACCAGCATGAAGGGGGAGTGGCGAGCCGTGGCAGGTCCTGACATGGTTGTGCTGCAGACGAAGGCTCCCCTTTGCGGCAAGGCCATGACGACGGTCAGTGAATTCAGTGTAAAGGCGCATGAGTCAGTGACCTTCACGTTGACCTACCTTTCGTCGTTGGCTACCGTTCCACCTGAGATTCTGCCTGACAAGGCATTGGCAGAGACGCAGAGGTTATGGACAGAATGGGTGCATCGCAACCAATATAGCGGCCCCTACAAGGAGGCAATCGAGCGATCGTTAATTACGTTGAAAGCCTTGTCGTATCAGCCCTCTGGAGGAATTGTCGCGGCGGTGACAACTTCTCTGCCGGAGAAAATCGGCGGCGTGCGCAACTGGGATTATCGCTACTGCTGGCTGCGTGACACGGCGTTCACGCTCATGGTTCTGATGCTCGCGGGGTACGAAGAAGAGGCGATTGCGTGGCGAAGGTGGCTGCTGCGCGCCGTTGCCGGTGCTCCTGATCAGATCCAGACGATTTACGGAATATGGGGGGAGCGCCAGCTTTTAGAGTGGGAGGCGCCGTGGCTGCCCGGCTATGAAAACTCGAAGCCGGTACGCATCGGCAATGCTGCCGCTGGTCAATTTCAATTGGATGTATTTGGTGAGGTGGCTGCGGCGCTGGCGCGTACCCCAGAGGCCGAACAGAGCATCCGCGTTCCAGCGACAGCACTTCAGGCTTCGCTGGTCGATCATCTGTGCGAGGTATGGCGGGAGCCTGATGAAGGAATATGGGAGACGCGAGACGGCCGAAAGCACTTCACTTACTCAAAGGTAATGGCGTGGGTGGCCTTGGACCGTGCGATTAAGCACCACGACGAGTTTGACGGCGGCGGAGACGTCAAGCGATGGAGAAAGATACGGAAGGAGATTCATGATGAAGTGTGTGTAAAGGGCTTCAATAAAAAATTGAACAGCTTTGTGCAGTCCTACGGCTCGAAGCAGCTTGATGCGTCCTGCCTGAGGATTGTGATGGTGGGATTTCTTCCGCCGGACGATCCGCGTATTCGCGGAACCGTCGAGGCGATCGAGCAACGCTTGATGATAGGCGGCTTCGTGCAGCGGTATGACACGAAGATCAGTGATGATGGTTTGCCTGCGGGCGAAGGGGTTTTTCTGGCGTGCAGCTTCTGGATGGTGACCAATCTGTGGCTCATCGGACGCAAAGGCGAAGCGATCGCTCTTTATGAGCGCCTGCTTAAACTACGCAACGATGTGGGACTGCTGTCAGAGGAATATGATCCTGTTCGTAAGCGTCTTCTAGGGAATTTTCCGCAGGCCTTGACGCATATCGCTCTTCTGCATGCGGCCTATGCGATCTCAGGAAAGTGGCGTCCCGAGGGATGTGAATAGCTGCATGGTTGTTGCAGGAAGATCGTACAACCAAACCTTTCCAAAGAGTGTCTAAAAAGGGACTGCCATATCCGGCCATAACTGTTTCTTTTGAGGGTAATGTTTGCGTATTCCCGGCTCTACCTATCGTTTGCAACTGCATCAGGGCTTTACATTCGACGATGCTGCAAGTATTGCAGAGTACCTGCGGGAACTCGGAGTAACGCATGTCTACTGTTCGCCTTATCTTCAAGCGGCGCCGGACAGCAAGCACGGGTATGACGTTGTCGATCATCAGAAGGTGAACGAAGAGTTGGGTGGCGCTGAGGGGCACGCCCGCTTCTGCGCAAAACTGGGCGAGGTCGGTTTGGGGCAGGTGCTGGACGTGGTGCCGAACCACATGGCACTGGGGAAAGAAAATCGTTACTGGTGGGATGTGCTGGAGAACGGAACTTCGAGCCGGTATGCCTCCTTCTTCGATATTGACTGGCAGCCACAGGAGGAGCGCCTGCGTGACAAGGTGCTGGTGCCGGTGCTTTCGGACCAATATGGAAGAGTGTTGCAAGCGGGCGGCATCAAGGTATCGCGGCGCGGCGGAAGGTTTCTGGTGGAATGCGCCGGACAGACGTTTCCTGTTTCTCCTCCTTCGCTTCCCGTGATTCTTGCTCGCGCCGCCGAGTATGCAAAATCGGACACGCTGAATTTCCTCGCGGCGTCGTTCGGGCGGCTGCCAACACCGGCATATGTCGATCGTCGCACCACCATCGCGCGCCATCGCGATAAGGTAGTGCTCTTCACTCTGCTCGGTAGATTGTGCGCGGAAGAGCCTGAGGTGTGCAGCGCCATCGATCGCTCTATCGAAGATTTAAATGGGCATCTGGATACGCTCGACGACTTTCTCAATCAGCAGAATTACAGGCTTTCGTATTGGAAGACCGCCGACCAGCAGCTTGGGTACCGCAGGTTTTTCGATGTGAATTCACTGATTGGACTGCGCGTAGAACGCGAGCACGTGTTTGAAGAGACGCACGCTCTGGTGCTGGATTGGTTGCAGCAGGGCATTCTGGATGGTGTGAGGGTCGATCATCCTGATGGCCTACGGGATCCCCTCGAATATCTGCAACGTCTGCGCGAACGCGCTCCTGATGCCTGGATTATCGGCGAGAAGATTCTTGAGCATGGAGAGTTTCTGCGCGAAAGCTGGCCCATTGAGGGAACGACGGGCTACGACTTCCTGAACGTCGCCGCAGGGACCTTGGTATCGCCGGAGGGCGTGGAGGAACTGGATAAGGTCTATCAGACCTTTCTGGAGCGTGATTTTGCCGGGAAGCTTACCAACTTCCAGCTCATTGCACACGACAGAAAAGTCAGTGTTACCCAGGAGGGCCTGGGCAGCGATGTGAACCGGCTGACGAGCATGTTTGTGGAGATATGCGAAGCCAATCGCAATCAGCGAGATTACACGCGGGCAGAGATACGACGCGCAATTCGCGAGATCGCTGCGTGCTTCGCGATCTATCGTACCTACGTCGTGCCGGCGCGCGACGAGATCACCGATGAAGACCGCGCCTACATCTCTCATGCGGCAGAATATGCCAAGCAGGAGCGGCAGGACATTGATGGCGGGCTCTTCGACTTTCTTCGCGATGTGCTGACCATGCGGGTGACGGGTAAGCAGGAGGGCGAGTTCCTGCTGAGGTTTCAACAGTTCACCGGTCCGGTGATGGCTAAAGGCGTAGAAGACACGGCCTTGTATTGCTATAACCGGCTGTCCGCGATGAATGAAGTTGGTGGCGATCCGGGAAGTAACGGTTTGAGTGTGGCGGAGTTTCACGCCTACTGCGAAAAGATGCAGGCGACGCACCCTTTGACCATGACGACGCTCTCTACGCACGATACAAAGCGCAGCGAAGATGTCAGGGCGAGAATCGAGGTGCTGTCGGAGATGCCCGGGAGGTTCGGCACGGCGATCCATCGCTGGGCTCGGATGAACAATGGGTTTCGCACCCCGAGGGCTGGCGCGAGTGCAATGCCCGACCGCAATACGGAGTATCTGTACTACCAAACGCTCATCGGCGCGTGGCCGATCTCGATCGAACGAGCGCAGGCCTACATGTTGAAGACTGCGCGCGAGGCAAAACAGGAGACGACGTGGACGGCGAACAACAAAGAATTTGAGGATGCGCTGGCAAAGTTCATCGCTGGGACGCTAGAGCACGCACCGTTTGTGCGGGAGCTGGAACAGTTTGTCGACAAGGTCAAGGACGCGGGCCGCGTGAACTCGCTGGCACAATCGCTGATGAAATATACAGCGCCGGGAGTTCCGGATACCTATCAGGGGACTGAGATATGGGATTTGAGCCTGGTCGATCCGGACAACCGTCGGCCAGTCGATTACCAACTGCGTATTGCCTTGATGAAGGACCTTGAGAAGCTGCACGGAGACAATATCGCGGCCCTGGTAATGGCACGTGCTGAGGAAGGTCTCCCGAAGATGTGGGTGGTTCATCATGCACTGCGATTGCGGCGCGAGCGGCCGGAGTGGTTTAGCGCAGAGGCTGCCTATACGCCGCTACTTGCGGAAGGACCAAAGTGCGATCACGTCATCGCCTATCTGCGTGGAGATTCGCTCGCCGTCGTAGTGCCCAGACTGACAGTGAAGTTGGGGGGGGCGTGGAAAGAGACGAGCATCATGCTTCCCAAGGGGAGATGGCTCAATCTTCTGACCAAGTTGGAGATCGATGGCGGAAGAGTCGCGATCAGAAGTTTGCTGAACAGTTTTCCGGTGGCGCTGCTTGTACGCAAGGATGACGGCAAGGAGCAGAGCAATGCATAGATTTACCGTTTGGGCGCCTAATGCGAACAAGATGTCTGTGAAGATCGGCGACGCATGGCACCCCATGAGCGGACCGGATGAGGCGGGGTGGTGGAATGCGTCGGTGGAATCGGCCGGCAACAACACGGACTATGCCTTCATGCTGGACGACGACGCAACCCCCTATCCTGATCCACGCGGACCGTGGCAGCCGCATGGAGTTCACGGACCGTCGCGGGTCTACGATCATGATGCTTTCGTGTGGAACGACAACCGCTGGCAGGGGCCACCGCTCTCGGGTGCTGTTATCTACGAGATGCATGTGGGTACTTTCACTATCGCAGGAACATTTGAAGCGGCGATTGAACGGCTCAACTATCTTTTTGAGCTGGGGATTACGCACATCGAGTTGATGCCCGTCGTCGCCTTTCCTGGAAAGTTTGGCTGGGGCTATGACGGCGTCGCGTTGTTTGCGGTCAACGATCTTTACGGTGGCCCGAACGGACTAAAGAGATTTGTAGATGCGTGTCACTCGCGTGGCCTTGCGGTCCTGATGGATGTGGTCTACAACCACTTTGGCCCGGTAGGAAACTACACAACGAAGTTTGGGCCGTATCTGACGCACCGGCACAATACGCCGTGGGGCGACGCCGTCAACTTTGAAGAGGCAGGTGCGGACGAGGTGCGGCGGTTCTTCTGCGACAACGCGCTGATGTGGATGCGCGATTATCACGTAGATGGGCTGCGGCTGGATGCGGTGCACGAGTTTATGGATCGGTCGGCGATTCATTTTATGGAGCAGCTCTCGGCGGAGGTCGAGATCCTGTCTTCGACGCTTGAGCGGAAGCTGGTGCTGATTGCAGAGAGTGATCTGAACGATCCGAAAATGGTAACGCCTCGTGAAGCGGGCGGCTACGGCATGGACGCGCAATGGAGCGACGACTTTCACCATGCGCTGTTCACCATTCTGAACGTTGAAGTTGAGGGCAAGGGCTACTACGTCGATTTTGGATCCTTCGAGCGACTGGCAAAGGCCCTTACGGCGGTGTTTGTCTACGATGGCGTTTACTCCCGCTACCGGCGGCATACGCACGGGCGTCCTGTGAATGGGCTGTCCGCTCATCACTTCATCGGGTTCATTCAGAACCATGATCAGGTAGGCAATCGCGCAACGGGTGATCGGCTGGAACAAATCGTCGGCGTCGCGCGTGCAAAGGTTGCAATCGGCATTGTTCTGATGTCGCCTTTTGTCCCTCTGCTATTTCAGGGAGAGGAGTTTGCGGCCTCATCCCCGTTTCAATACTTCGCCGAACACGATGAGCCTGCGATGGCCATTGCAGTGAGAGAGGGAAGAAAGAGGGAGTTTGCTGCCTTTGGGTGGAACCCGGATGAAATTCCGAACCCGGACGAGGCAGAGACCTTCGGGCGGTCGAAGCTGAACTGGGATGAGATTCATGATGGTAAGCACGGAGAGATGCTGGAATGGGTCCGCCAGCTTATTCATCTGCGGCGCCATACTCCCTGCTTGAATGACGGTGATCTGAACCACCTCAAAGTCAAGTTTGACGAAGACAAGCAATGGCTGACAATGGATCGCGGCGAGGTGCGAGTCTTATGCAATCTGGGACAAGAAGCCGTCGAACTCGATAGCCCGCACGGATTTTCTCCGCTGCTGTCCTCTCGGAATGATATTCAGGTCGTCAATGGCAAAGTGCTGCTGCCGCAGGACAGTATCGTTATTCTTTCCGCAAAAACAGCGTAGAGGTGGCCAATGATCAGCATTTGCGCTCGGGGATTGGCGCAATTAAGCGTGTCTTAAGCCACCCCTCGTATCCTCATCTTGGCGTCGCTTGTTCCAGACACGAAATCACCTTAATTTAGGAAACTTTTGGGGTACTGGTTCGTCTTCCACTAGAGACGACAACTTCCCACGGGCTGGCGCAGGCCACCCGCATGTTTAGCAATTGCAAGACATACAAGGACGACCACAATGGTTATCAGGCTTGGAATCTTCCGGGCATTAATAGTTGGCGCGACTCTGCTGCTTCCCGTGGCTGGGTTGACTATGTCTTCCACGGCTATCTGGGCGCAGGTCGCTGCCGGGCCAAAGATTGGTACGGTGGCCACTATCTCCGGCTCAGCGATTACCCTGACGACCGACAGCAAACAGCAGATTACAGTTACCGTTGACGAAGGCGCTCGCGTTCTCCAGCTTGCGCCGGGCAGCAAAGATCTGAAGTCTGCGCAGACGATCACGCTGGGCGATATTGCAAAGGGAGACCGGATTCTGGTCTCAGGCAAGCCTGGCAGCGATGCCACGTCGTTCATGGCATCCCGCGTCATCCTCATGAAGGCCCAGGACATTGCGCAGCAGCACGCGAAAGAAGAGGCCGACTGGCATACGCGTGGAACCGGCGGATTGGTAAGCGCGGTCGACGAAGGAACCGGGGCAATCACCGTGTCGATCGGCGCAAAGAAGGTGGCCGTTCAAACATCGAGCGCTACGAAGTTCCGCCGCTATGCCGGCGGTTCCGTGAAGTTTGAGGACGCGCAATCCAGTACGCTCGCGGAGATACACGCCGGCGATCAGGTGCGAGTGCTTGGAATGAAATCCGCCGACGGCTCCTCCATTCAAGCGGAGATTGTCGTGAGCGGTTCGTTCCTGCATTTGGCCGGGACCATCGCCACCATCGCCGCCGCGAATGGGACGTTCACGATTAAGGATCTCGCCACCAAGAAGACGATGACCGTCCAGGTGACGGCGGACTCGAATGTCCGCAAACTGCCGCCACAGGCGGCGGCAAGGTTTGCCACGCGGGCAAAGGGGGATGCCTCAGCGGGGCATCCCGGCGGCGCTCGGCCGGCGGCGACGGCGGAAGGGGCATCGGACTCGCAGGGCGGGGAAGAGCAGCGACGATCTGCCGGTATGGATCTGTCGCAGATGTTGAGTAGGCTGCCCACGGAGAGCCTCTCCGATCTTAAAGTGGGCGATGCAGTAATGATTGTGGCGTCGCAGCAAACCCCTGGAAGCCCCGACGTATCGGCGGTGACGCTCCTGTCCGGTGTCGAGCCGATTCTGTCCGCGACACCGAAGGGTGCGGCTGCCATGAATCTCTCGCCCTGGCAAGTTGGTGGCGGCGAACCTGACGCTGGGGGCGGCTCGCCACAATAGTGGCTTCGCCCAGAAGCAGTAACGCGGTATTTTCTTTGAGGAGTAGTAATGTCATTTCGCTCAGCTTTAAGGTTTGCTGTACTTTTTTCATTCGCTTTTATGCCACTGGTTGCAAGCGCTCAGCAGAGGGGCGCTACGGTTCATGGAACAGTTGCCGACCCGGATGAGGCCGTGATTCCTGGTGCAACGGTCACACTGACGCCTGCCTCCGGCAAGCCTCTGGTCACGCAGTCACAGAGTGATGGGACCTATGTGCTTCACAATGTACCAGCCGGCACTTATTCAGAAACAGTTACGATGCAGGGCTTTGCGTCGTTCGTGAAGCTGGGCATAAAGGTCAATGCGGGCCAGTCGCTCGCGATGGATGCCAAGATGGACATCCAGGCTCAGCAGCAAGAGGTGCAGGTCACCGCGCAATCCGCACAGGTCAGCGTCGACGCTGATAGCAACGCCAGCGCCACCGTCATCAAGGGAAAGGATCTCGATGCACTGTCGGATGATCCGGATGAACTTTCTTCGGAGTTGACAGCGTTGGCAGGACCTTCAGCCGGTCCCAATGGCGGCCAGATTTACGTTGATGGATTTACCGGCGGTCAGTTGCCGCCAAAATCTTCGATTCGCGAGATCCGCATCAATCAGAACCCCTTTTCTGCTGAGTTCGATAAATTGGGCTATGGACGGGTGCAGATCTTCACCAAGCCCGGCACAGATAAGCTTCACGGCTTCTACCAATTGTCCGGAAACACATCGTCGTTCAACTCCGGTAATCCGTTGCTCAATGCCAACATAAGTCCCGGACAGACCCCTATCACCCAGCCGCCCTATCACACGATCTTTATGTTCGGCGACATCAGCGGGCCGCTCTCGTCGAATGCCTCGTTTACCATGTCAGGATCGCACCGGTCGATTCAGGACAACTCCATTGTGAACGCGACGATATTGTCGTCGCTGGCAAGTCCGTGTCCTTCGGGCCAGGTCTCCTGCTCTTTCTTGTACGCTAACCCCACGCCGAATATAAGGACCGACATTAGTCCTCGTATCGATGTCCAGTTGGGCGAGAAGAATACGTTGACGACGCGGTTCCGGTACGAAGACAGCGATCAGTCGAACCAGGGCGTCCTCAACCTTAGCCTGCCTCAGACCGCGTACAACGCTTCCAGTTCTGAAATTACGGTTCAGATGACGGACACCCAGGTCGTGAGTTCGCGAGTGATCAACGAGACGCGCTTCGAATACGAACGAGATCACAGCTCGCAGAACCCGTTGAGCACGGGCCCTTCCATCGTTGTGCAGGGTAACTTCACCGATGGCGGCTCGGCCAACGGCACCTTCTCCGATAACCAGACCCACTTCGAGCTGCATAACTACACCTCGATCCAACTGCAGAAGCACTTTATCCGGATGGGCGGCCGGTTGCGATCCACACGAGACGCGCAGACTTCCGATGCCGGCAGCAATGGTACCTTCACGTATAACTGCCTTCTCACTGCGGATTGCGCCCCCGACAAAACGACAGGCGCTAGATACTCTTTTCAGAGCAAACTTCCCAGCCAGTTTGTCAGAACGAACATCAAAGTTCCTTCGGTGAATGCGACTATGGTCGATCTCGGTGTCTATGCCGAGGATGACTGGAAGCCGATATCGAAGCTGACCTTCAGCTACGGCATTCGTTACGAGACGCAGAACCGTCTCGGCGAGCACCATGACATCGCACCACGCCTGTCGTTCGCCTATGGGCTGTGGGGCAAGACGCCAAAGACCGTGCTGCGTGGCGGCTTCGGAATCTTCTACGATCGCTACGATCTCGGCAGCATCCTGACAGCGGTTCAGTTGAACGGAGTCAACCAGCAACAAACCACATTGGCGCATCCCGATCCTGCTACCTGTTCGCCGACCAACCTGAGCGGCTGTACGGCGGGAACCCCGGGCGGCGAGACGACAGTCGCGGCTGCGTCGAACATGCGTACACCGTACTCCATGGAGTTTGCCATCGGAGCCGACCAGCAGCTCTTCAATGGTGCTACGCTCTCCGTCAATTATCTGAACACGCGCGGCGTACATCAGTTTCTGAGCCAGAATATCAATGCGCCGACCTTAGATAGTCAGGGCAATCTGGTCTATCCGACACCTCCGACTGACGGAAGTGCGCCCGCTGTCATCAAGCAATATCAGTCTGAAGGTGTCTACCGGCAGAACGAGCTGATTGTGAACCCCACTATCCGCAAGAGAAACTTCACTCTCTTTGGATACTATGTTTTGAACTTCGCGAAGTCCGATACCGGCGGCATCAACTCCTTCCCATCCCAGCCTTACAACATCGGTGCCGACTATGGGCGCGCGACGTTCGACAGGAGAAACCGCCTCTTCCTGGGAGGTAATGTCACGCTGCCCTACAACATCTCGCTCAGCCCGTTCATCATTGCCTCTTCCGGAACACCCTATAACGTAACCCTGGGCCAGGACCTCAATAACGACAGTATCTTTAATGACCGCCCTGCCTTTGGCGCTGCCAATGGCATTGCAGCCGGTCAGCCGGGATCGAATACCATCGCGGGATGCGGCAGCTTTGTCGGACCGGATCCCAACAACCCGACGGCCGCTTTCGTTCCCATTCCGATCAACTACTGCACTGGCCCCGCGTTGTTTGTGGCCAATATTCGCGCCTCGAAGACCTTTGGATTCGGTCCGTCCACCAGAACCCAGAATCAGGGCGGTCCCGGAGGTGGAGATCACGGCGGTCACGGTGGACATGGCGGGCCTGGCGGTGGCGGCAGAGGTTTCCGCAGTGCCGGCAACACCGGCAAGAAGTACAATGTGACGTTCTCGGCACAGGTTCAGAACCTCTTCAACAACGCCGACTATGCGACGCCGAACTCGTCGCTGGGCTCGGCAAAACTGTTCGGCAAGTCCACGCAGTTAGCTGGCGGTCCTTACACCAGCAGCTCGTCGCTTCGTCGGATCTCTCTCAACATGTCATTCAACTTCTAACGATTTCGGCCTGAGAAAAGAGGTGCGATCATCATTGATCGCACCTCTTTTCGTTAAGCGAATCTTGTACAGGTCACGGATGCTGAATATCCGGTTGTGCTATGACGACTGTCTTGGAGTTGAGGAACTCGCGCATCCCTGCGGCGGAAAGTTCGCGTCCGTAGCCGGAGCGTTTGATGCCGCCGAAGGGCAGTCGCGGATCGCTGGCGACCATCGCGTTGACGAAGACAGCCCCACACTGCAGTTCTCGCGAAAAACGCTGTTGCTCGTTCGAGTCGTGCGTCCAGACAGAGGCACTCAGGCCAAAGGGAGTGTCGTTTGCCAGGCGGATTGCCTCATCCAGATTCGTCACGCGAAAAAGCATAGCGACTGGGCCGAAAAGCTCTTCTCGATAGACGACCGAAGTGCGGGGTACGTCGACGAGCACGGTTGGCTCGAAGTAGTTGCCCTCGCCGACCATGCGCTCGCCACCGGTAAGGATGCGCGCACCGGCACTGGCCGCGGCTTTTACCTGTGTCTCAAGCTCGTCGACGATGCTGGCTGTAGCGAGCGGCCCAATGTCCGTGGTGTCCTTCATCGGATCGCCGACGTGCATGCTCTCCATTCCCGCGACGAAGCGGGACTCGAACTCGTCGTAGATCTCATCGGCGACAATAAAGCGTTTGGCGGCGATACAGGACTGGCCGCTGTTCACGCAACGGGCGCGAACGGCAGTCTCGATGGCGAGACCAAGGTCGGCGGATGGCATGACGATGAAGGGGTCGCTGCCGCCCAGCTCGAGTACGGATTTCTTGATGAGCCAACCTGCCTGCGCGGCCACCGCGCGGCCAGCGGGCTCGCTTCCGGTTACGGTAACGGCGGCGATCCTCTCGTCGTTCAGCACAGACTCGACTTGGCGCGAGTCGATCATCAGGGCCTGAAAGGTGCCTCGCGGAAATCCTGCGCGCCGGACTAGCGCCTCGATGGTGAGGGCGCATTGGGGAACGTTGGAAGAGTGCTTGAGCAGCCCGACGTTTCCTGCCATCAATGCGGGCGCGAGAAACCGGAAGACCTGCCAGAAGGGGAAGTTCCATGGCATGACGGCCAGAACGACGCCGAGCGGGTCCCAGCGGACGTAGCTGTCGTTGCCGTCGATTGGGATCGGTTCAGGGGTGAGGATGCGGGCGGCGTTCTCCGCATAGTAGCGGCAGGCGGCGGCGCACTTCAGCACCTCCTGTCGCGCTGTGTGCAGCGGTTTGCCCATCTCCTCGGTAATGATGATGGCGAGGTCTTCGGTCTCATGCTCGAGGATCGAGGCCAGCTTCCTCATACAGAGCGCGCGGTGCTCGAGCGGGACCGACTGATAGGCCTCGAACGCCTCGGCGGCGAGGCCGATTTTCTGGCGGATCGCTTCGTCCTCAAGCGGATCGAAGTGACGGAGGAGTTTGCCGTTGGCGGGATTGATGGATTCGATGGCCATGCGTATAGGAGCGTCTACACTGATGTTAGGTTAGCAAGGAGCGGTGGGGCATGTGCCATAATTTGACTATCCCGTCAGTCTCTCCGTGCCAAATGCGGAATAAGGAATAAGGATAACGAGCCGAATGCAGGGCAATCCAATCTTTATGGAAAAAGCGATCGCGCTGGCGACGGAAAATGTCACCTCGGGACGCGGCGGCCCTTTTGGCGCGGTGATCGTCCGCGATGGCCAGGTCGTTGCCACCGGCGTAAATCTCGTTGCTGCCACCAATGACCCTACGGCGCATGCGGAGGTGACAGCCATTCGCAACGCGTCAACAGCTCTGGCGACGTTCGATCTGGCGGGCTGCGAGATCTATTCCAGTTGCGAGCCTTGCCCGATGTGCCTGGCGGCGATCTACTGGTCGCGCTGCGATGCGATCTTCTACGGCAACACCTCGACGGATGCTGCGGCTGCGGGCTTCGACGACGCGTTTCTCTATGAAGAAGTGAAGCTCCCTTTGAGCCAGCGCCGAATTCCGACGATAAACCTGTTACGGGAGCAGGCAATCTCTAACTTTGAGGCTTGGCGCAAGTACGCCGGCAGAATCGATTATTAAGTTATGGCGACGAAGAAAAAACAGGTAGCGAAGAAGAAACAAGCCGGTTCGACGGTAAAAGTGGCGCTGCTCGGGTTTGGAACGGTGGGCAGCTCGGTGGCGCGCGTATTGGCTGCGTCGAAGTTTCCCGGCATAGAACTGACCCATATCTTCAACCGCGATGTTCAACGCAAGCGGACCTCTGCTGCAGCCAAGGCAGTTCCTGCGTCTGTTATCTGGACTGAAAACATCGATGACATCCTGAACTCGAAGGCCGAAGTCGTCGTCGAGCTGATGGGCGGTCTGAACCCTGTTGAGGGTTGGCTGCGCAAGGCGCTGGCGTCGGGCAAATCGGTGGTTACTGCAAACAAGCAGTTGATTGCCTATAGGGGCGCGAACCTTGCCAAACTGGCTGCGGCGAACAATGTTCACCTGGTTTATGGAGCTGCCGTGGCTGGCGGTGTGCCCGTGATTCCGGGGATGCTGCAGGGGCTTGGTGGCGATCAGGCGACGCGATTGAGCGGTATCCTCAACGGGACGTGCAACTACATCCTCAACCGGATGGAGGGCGGCGCAGACTACACCACCGTGCTGGCGGACGCACAGCAGTTAGGCTATGCCGAGGCCGATCCGTCGGCCGATGTGGACGGCTTCGATGCTCGGGCCAAGCTGTGCATTCTGTCGCGCATCGCGCTCCATGCCGAGCTCGATCCCGATGCGGTGACGACCCAGACCATCTCGACGATCGAGGCAATCGATTTTACCTACGCGAAGGAGCTGAACTGCACGATCCGGCAGGTCTCGCAGGCAGAGCGAAACGGCAAGGCCGTTCATGCCCGGGTCGCTCCGATGCTGGTGCCGCTAAGTTCGCCGATGGCGTGGTCGCATGGCACGCAGAATATGGTGGTCGTCAGCGGACGATTCGGCGGCGACGTGGTCTTCTCCGGGCACGGCGCAGGCGGGGAGCCGACAGCGGTTGCAGTCGTCTCCGACCTACTGGCCGTTGCGCAGGATTGCAGCGCGGTGCAGTTGCCGATACGCAAGCGGGAAGTGACCGACGAGTTCATGGCTCCGCACTATCTTCGTTTCGTGGTGGACGACAAGCCCGGCATCGTCTCCGCCATTGCCGGCGCACTGGCGAAGGTGGGCGCCAATATCGATTCGCTGCTGCAAACCCCAGGTCACCCGAAGCATCGTCTTCCCTTTGTAGTGACGACGGAGCCTTCTTTGACCTCGACCATCGAGAAGGCCATGAAGGCGATCGCCAAGCTGGACTGCATGTTGGAAAAGCCTTTGTGCCTGCAGATCCTCGTGGCGGACGACAAGCCTGAATAGTTTTGGGGCTTCGCTGTGCCGCTTACGGTGTGGTTGAGCTATTAGTAATAGAACTTGTACTTTGCCCAGTTCCGTTCGGGGCTTTGGGCCTCTGAGCAGTTATGTAGCAGGTAGATTTTTTTGCGTTGTTCGAATGGCATGGCCAGCGGATGGTTCATGTCTCCGACGATCTGCACCTTCTGGCATAGGTTCTGGAAGTGCTGCGGCGGGTCGCCGGAGATGACGATGAGCACCTTCCCTCCTACATTGTGCGGCCCCCAGAGCCAGTAGTTGTTGTGGCCGCTGACGACGGGGGGAAGATCGTGGCCGAGGAAGTCCAACGCTCCCGCCTCTCCGTAATTGTCCGCGATGATCCCCACCTGCGCCCGGTCCTCGGGAGAAAGCCGCTCGACGGCAGCAGTGATCTGATCGACCTCTTCCTGCCATCCGAAGCGATCGGCGTAGAACTGCGGCAGTATCGCCCGCCTTCCGCTCTCGCTATCGCTGTTTGGCAGATGAAGGGCGTGGGCATACTTCAGGAAGGCTGCGGGCCGAAGTATCGGATTGCCGGCGGGAAGGAAGACGGCCGATAGCACGATGACGACGACGGTGAAGATCGGCCACGCAATCGCCCGGTCTGTTTGCACCCTCGCATTGGACGCGAAGCGTTGCTGCCATGCGACGCCTCCTGCGGCGAACAGGAAGGGATAGATGGGCGCGACGTAGTAGTCCTTAGCGCCGAGGGCGACCATGGCGACGAGGAAGATGCAGTAGGTGAGGCCCAGCCAGCGCTGCTCACGCTGCCGCAGCAGGCGGACGAGCCCAGCGATCCAGACGAAGGCCCCGAGGATACCGAGGATGAAGATCTGGTTGGCGAGGAAGGGCAGGGGAGCGAGCCGGGTATTTTTGCCATGCACGCGGCCGTTATGCAGAAACTCCAGCGTGGCCCAGTTGTGATGCATCTGCCATAAGAGATTAGGCAATGCGATAAGCACCAGAAGAGCGACTCCCCATGCGGCGTATCGCGTGAAAAGAACTTTGCGTTGCCGGGTGAGCAACAGGGCAAGCGCAAGGGCGATGAGGAAAAAGGTCATTGACGGCTTGTTGAGCAGGCCAAGTCCGGCGGAGATGCCGAAGACCGTCCACCAGAGGCGCGGGCTGCTGCCGCGAAGGATCAGGATGAGTGCGAGGATGCATGGCATCCAGAAGGCGGACTCCCAACTGTTCATGGAGAGGAAGCCGTCGAGGGCGAGGTAGATAGGCGCGGTGAGGACGAAGAGCATGGCCAGCGACTGCGCGGAGCGGCGGCCCCCGAGCGCCCAGCAGAGCAGGCCGGTAAGCGCCACGCGAATAGCTCCGCCGAGTGCAGAGAGCAACCGGATGCCCAGGAGAGAGTGGCCGAAGAGTGTCTCGGCAACCCGGGCCTGCACTGCGACCAGTGGCCCCTGGTCCACATAACCCCAGGCAAGGTGGCGCCCGCAGGCGATGTAGTAAAACTCGTCGCGAAAGTAGCCATAGCCGATGTGGTGCTGCCAGAGCGCAGCAGCAATGTGGAAGACAAGCTTGATGGCTGCGAAGACCAGTGCCAGCCGCAGCGCGGGCCGCAGCGTTGGGTCTGACGGTTGAATGACGGTTGTCCGGGTCACTATGAGCAAGATACGTCAAGACATGCCCAATGTTCCCGGGTTTTTATAGGAAAGAAGTGGTGTAGCCACTGGTGCGCGAGAGGATGGAATGCACCGAAAAAGAGAACACCCGAACTTTTGATGGCTCGGGTGTTCTCTTGCGAATTGATTTTGTTTTAGTACTTCGGCAGCGATGGGTCGATCTTCTCTGCCCACGCGGTGATGCCGCCGGTCAGATTGGAGACGTTGGTGAAGCCAGCCTGTTTGAGCGCCAGGGCAGCCTTCTGGCTGCGTCCGCCGGTCTTGCAGTGGACGACGATCTCGCGGTCCTTCTGCGCGGCCAACTCGCCGACTCGGTTAGGAAGCTCGCCGACTGGAATCAGCGGTGCGCCGATGTTGACGATCTGGTACTCATGCGGCTCGCGGACGTCGAGGACGAAGACATCTTCCTTGGCGTCGAGCTTCTGCTTCAGCGCCTCGACCGAGATCTGCGGAATGCCGTCGACCACGGGCAGGTCAGCAACCGCCTTGTCACGGGCAACCTCGAGCGGGCCGACCGAGGTGGGCTTCTCGATGCCGCAGAACTGGTCGTAGTCAATCAACTCGGTCAACGTCGGGTTGGCGCTGCAGACCGGGCACTCGGGGTTCTTGCGCAGCTTGAGGGTGCGGAAGTTCATGCCCAGAGCATCGACCAGCAACAGACGGCCGATGAGGGGCTCGCCGATGCCGAGAATCAGCTTGATGGTCTCGGTGGCCTGAATCACGCCAAGCAGGCCTGGGAGAATACCCAGCACGCCACCTTCGGCGCACGAAGGAACGAGACCCGGCGGTGGCGGCTCGGGATAGAGGCAACGGTAGCATGGGCCAGCGGGCGCACCGAAGATGCTGGCCTGACCCTCGAAACGATAGATGGAGGCGTAGGCGTTGGGCTTGCCCAGCAGGACGCAGGCATCGTTAACCAAATAGCGGGTCTGGAAGTTGTCAGTGCCGTCTGCGATGACGTCGTAGTCCTTCAGGATGTCGAGCGCGTTGGCGCTGGTCAGCATCGTGTTGTGCTTGATGACGTTCAGGTTGGGATTGAGGCCCTTGAGCATCAGCTCGGCTGAGTCGTTCTTCAACATGCCGACGGTGGCGGTGGTGTGGATGATCTGGCGCTGGAGGTTGCTGGTATCGACGACGTCGAAGTCGACCAGGCCGATGGTGCCGACTCCGGCAGCGGCAAGATACATGGCGAGCGGGGCGCCGAGACCGCCGGTGCCGATGCAGAGCACCTTGGCCGCCTTGAGCTTCTGCTGGCCTTCCATGCCGACCTCGGGCAGGATGAGGTGGCGGGAGTAGCGGGCGATCTCGTCGTTGGTGAGCTTAGGGAGTGCTACGGTCTCTTCGATGGCTGTGGGCATTGCTTTTTCCTTCGCGGCTACTTGGTGTTAATTCTAGATGCAGGAGCCGGGGGAAAGGCTCATCTGCGGGACGGACGATTGTCGCTGGACCGTGGAATCAACAGCTTGTGCCGCCTGCAATGGAAGGAATAATGGTCAGCTCGTCACGATCGGTAACGGCAGTCGCTTCTTTATCAGCAAGATAGCGGAGGTCATCGTCGTTGACATAGACGTTGACGAAGGAGCGAAGCTTGCCCTCGGGGGTGAAGAGGTGCTGCTTCAGTTCGGGGTACTTGATGGTGAGCTGCTCGAACACCGCGCTGACGGTCGCACCGGAGACAGTGACGGTTTCAAGACCGCCCGTGTAGGTGCGCAACGGTGTAGGGATGTGAATGTTCATGCTTGACCTTTCTATTTCTTCGCCTGAGCTTCGGCGATTTCAATCTCGATGGCTTCGTCTTCGAACTTCTTGTCTTCCTCGGTGGTGCCAGTGAGCAGGAAGGAATTTGTCAGGGCCGCTTTGCCGTTTTCGACGCTGGTGATGATGTACGAACAGCCCAGCCAGTGGGCTTCGGCAAAGTCGGTCGGCGACCACTGCGCCGGGTGGTCGGGGTGCGAGTGGTAGAAGCCGACGATATCGAGCCCGAGGCCGCGCGCCTGCCGCTGGATCTTCACCAGCTCCTGCGGTGCGATGTTGTAGCGGTTGTGGGCGGAGTCGGTGCGCGTGTTGCCGGCGCGAACGAGCTGCTGGACACGGTTTCCCGTTTCCGGCTCATTTTTGCCCAGCAGAACGCCGCAGCACTCGTGCGGATAGATCTCCTCGCCGTGCGTGCGCAGGGCTTCGTAGTCGGCATAGCTGATCTGAAGCACTTCGGTTACTCCTCCTGCCAGAAACGTTCGCTCATATATTTTTCAGCCGAGTCGGGAAGGATCGTCACGATGACGGCTTCACGTTCGGCCCTGGCCTCCTGCTCACCGATCTGGAGTGCCGTGGCGACGGCCGCGGCTGCGGAGATGCCGACGAGGATTCCCTGATTGCGAGCGAGGTCTTTCACCATTTTATAGGCAGTCTCGGTCGGCATCTCGACGTTGGCGTCGGCGAGGCTGGAATCGTAGATGCGTGGCACAATGGCGGTCGGCATGAACTTGAGCCCTTCGAGGCCATTGAAGGGGGAATCGGGCTGCATGGAGATGCAGCGAATGTCGGGGTTCAACTCGCGCAGGCGGCGCGTGGTGCCCATAAACGTCCCGCTGGTGCCCAGTCCGGCGACGAAGTGGGTGATGCGGCCCTCGGTCTGCTCCCATATCTCGTTGCCCGTGGTGCGGTAGTGGGCCTTCCAGTTCTCGTCGTTGGAGTACTGGTCGGCATAGAAATATTTATCGGGTTCGGCTGCCGTCATCTCGCGGGCCTTACGAATGGCCCCGTCGGAGCCGTCGGCGGGGTCGGTCCAGATGACGTTGGCGCCATAAGCCGCGAGGTAGCGCTTGCGCTCGGGCGAGACGTTCGAGGGCATGCAGAGCGTAACCGAGAAGTCGAGCGCCGCGCCCAGCATGGCGTAGGCGATGCCAGTGTTGCCGCTGGTGGCGTCGAGCAGGCCACGGCTGGCTGTCAGCAGGCCACGGCGCTGTGCGTCCATGACGATGGCCGAGGCGGCGCGGTCTTTGACGGAGCCGCCGGGATTCGTCCACTCGGCCTTGCCGAGGATCTGGACCCCCGAGAGGTGAGGTGCCAGGCGTTCAAGCCGTACCAAAGGCGTGTTGCCGATGCGTTCGAGAATGCTGGTGCCGAGCGATTTGGTAAGAGTGATCATCTATTTCCGTTTATTGGCCTGTGCCTGCGCAAGAGCGCGGATTGTAGGAGAAGACCGAATGTGCGACAGTTAAGATGAGTCTAACTTATGGCAAAGAAGAGCCCGCAACGAAGTTTCAACGATGTCCTTTCCCTCTTGGGCAATCAGCGATTTGATGTAGCACCCGCGCAGGAGGGTGCAAAGCGTACCCCCAATGCCTTTCAGGTGCGCAAGAACGGCTGTGCCGCGGAGATTGCCGCTGCTCCCGATGGCACGGTGATGATGCTGTCGCACCCCGGCTGGGTGCTGAACGGCGAGATTTCAACTCTGCTCGACAAGGGCTACCAGAAATTCCTCAAGACCAGCCACGTGGAGATTCCGGCCACGGCGGATAAGCTGCGCGCCATCCACGAGTTCAGCGAGGAGCTGAATGAGGCGACCGGCGCGACCAGCCTTTACAACGAATCGCTGGGGACCACGAGCGATGTGTACATGTACGATCGGGTAAAGGGCCGCGCCTAGCAGCGTCTGCTCTGCTTCATCTTCTTTCCGCCTCATCAGGGGGTGGACTCATGCTCCAGCTCTTCATACAGCTTGTCGCCGACCGCCTTGTGAGTAGCTGTCGAAGGGTGTCCCGAGTGGTAGTAGACGTATGCCGCGGGGCTGGCGCAGGGGGTTGCGTCCTGGTGAAAGATCTCGCGTCCCGCACAGGCATCGGTCGTATTGGTGATGCCGTACTGCGCGTGGTGTGCCATCACATCGTCATAGAACGGTCCCCACTGGCTGAGTAATATCTGCGCCCCGGTAAGCTGCGGTGAAAGCTCCTCCGGAATGCGTGCAATCTCGGGATTGAGGCGTATGCCGAC
>NZ_DATKQC010000044.1:0-4003 GCF_035532915.1 Edaphobacter sp. | reverse complement strand
CTTTCCTTAGCGTGAGTGGCCTTCTGTCGCTGTTTCGAGCGATGGCGGCGTGAGGAGCAAGGTTATGAGTCTTGATGGGGCCATCACGAACCTCGCATCCTGGGCCGGCAACACCATGATGCCCACGATGGCGGGACTGTTTTTTGCAGGAGCCGTGTATCGCTACAGCAAGGGTGGTCCTTTCGAGCAGCCGTTGTATGGGGGCTTCGCCTCATTAATGTGCTCCGGGATTCTGCGTGCGCTGGAAGGGTTTGTGCAACACGCAGGCGCTACGAATGCTGATGCGTTCTGGATGGCCACGATGAGCCTCGTGAACTGGACGGCTAACGTGATCCTGCCTATGTTCGCGCTCACCCAGTTAGCGGCGATGGCCATGCACATGGGCGGCGTAGTTTCGGAGATTTATCCCGGCTCGACCTGGATCAGAAAGTTCGTCGCGGCCATCGGCGCACTGATGGTTTCGGGAATGGTGCGCCTTGCCGAGTCGATGGTGACGCAAGCGCACGGAATCGGAGGGTAACGCGATGAGTCTCGATATGACGCCTGTTCACCGCAACCTCCACACCAAGGTGACGTTTCTTGGTCTGGAGTTTGAGGACCTGATTCTAGTGCTCGCATTGGCGGCAGTGATGAACCTCCTTGCTCACTTCGTGAATGGGAATGCGCATGTGTTTGGAATTCCGTTGAACGTCTTCATGGAGTTCATCGTGCCGGCGTTGGCCGTGCCGTTCCTGATTTTGTTCAAGTATGGGAGGCCCCGGGGATATCTAACCGACCTCGTGCGTTCATTCTTTGCTCCGAAGGCCTGGTGCGCGCTTGAACGAGATTCGGAACTGACTCAACCTTATGTGGTCGAAGAGGAGGAATGAGGATGCAGGCATCGATCACGACGCAGAGAAGCGGGACGGTCGTCGCGGTTCTCGACGTGGAAGCGGCACGCGTCACGTTCGCATGCGTCATCTTCGCAGCACGCTTTCATGAGGAGATCGCTCCACTCGCACGGATCGTGGAGCAGCAACTGCGTATCGAGGTTGATGGAACTCTAGAGGGAGACCTTAGCTATGCCGGTGACCCAAGCAGAACACGATAGAAGGCTCAAAGTACCGGCAGTGTGCGAGTTGCTGCCTCTGCGCGATCTCCCCCTTGGGGACAACATTATGGTGCGCACCAACGGGGCTTTTGTCGCAGGTTACGAGTTGAGGGGGATCCTCGCGTACTTTGCCACAGATGGTGATCGCAACCAGAACAAGTCGATGCTTGAGGCGCTCTTTCGGAGTGTGCCCGATGTCAGCATGCGCGTTCAGTTCCGGTACGAGATTTCTGAGCATCTCGGAGATCTCCTCAGCAACTACATCCACGAACAGCGAACTGATCAGTCGGAAGTAATGGCCCTCGATGCGCACCGGCTTCAGATGTGGCGACAGAAGGAAAACAGCGGCTTCTTCTTCGAGAATCGGCTGCATGTGTACCTGATCTGGGACCCGCGCATTCACGCCAAGCTCTACCACTCCACTCAACAGAATCGCAGTCTTGGTGGATTCACTGTGAGCCAGAAGAGGGCCATCCAGCGTGCGCGGAAGGAGCACGAGACCTATCTGGCCGAGTTCGAATCCATCCTCCGGGGCATCGAGGGGTCGATGGAGGCGGCCAACCTCGGGCCCCGGAGACTCTCTACACAAGAACTCTTTGAGGAGTTGAAGCATGCGCAGCACCCGATCCGGCGCGACCGGCGGCCGTATGTGCCTCCAGAAGAGATGATCGAGTATCGGAGCGCGAGGTCCCAGGCAGTCGAGGCGAGCATCCTCAACGAAACCGAGACCTACCTGAATATCGATGGGTATCTCTACGCCGTTGTCAGCTTGAAGGAACTTCCCGATGCGACTTTTCCGGGGATGTTGCAGAACTTTTCGACACTTGGCTTTCCGGTTGTCGTCAGTGGGCAGGTTGTGATCCCAGACCAAGTGAAGGTCCTCAAGAGCTACAAAAAGCGCCTCCAGAAGATGACAGCCGCGCAGAAGGATGCCAACGGAAACTTCAAATCGAATCCCGAGGCCGAGGTAGCTCAGGCGCAGCTCATCCAGGTGCAGCGAGACATCATCTCCTCCTCCCTCAAGACGGCCAAGCTCAGTCTTTCCGTCGTGGTGCGCACCTCGCAACCGGCAATCACCTTGCACGATCTCGAACGATCCGAGCGCGAACTTGCTAATCGGACTCAAGAGGTTCTGAACGCCTTCACTCACATGAATGGCGCGAAAGCTGTGGCTGAGACGATCGCCAAGCGGCGGATCTTTCTGGGGACGTTACCGGGCATGGCTGAGGCCGACAAACGCGATCAGGACATGCTTACCTCCAATGCCGCCGATCTTGTCCCTATAGAGATGCCTTGGACCGGGACACGGAGGAGCCCGCTCATTCTCTTTGAGACGCCCTATCGTCAGCTCATCCCGTTCTCGATGTTCGATCCGGATCTGTCCGATGCGAACGGCTTGCTGATGGCGAAAAGCGGCGGCGGTAAAACTCTCGCCGCTCAGCAAATGCTGCTGATGGCCGCGCGCGCGAACCCGCTCATCTCCATCCTCGAACGGGGTGATTCCTATCAGCCATTAGTGGAGCTGATGGGCGGAGAGATGATCGAGATGTCGCTCGACAGCGACCAGACAATCAATCCCTGGGACTTGCCCAGAGGAGAAGGCCAGCCGTCCA
This sequence comes from Edaphobacter sp., assembly GCF_035532915.1. Taxonomy (GTDB): domain Bacteria; phylum Acidobacteriota; class Terriglobia; order Terriglobales; family Acidobacteriaceae; genus Edaphobacter. The sequence goes on along the minus strand of NZ_DATKQC010000044.1, from coordinate 1,300 downwards.
ACGACCAGATCTCCTTTCTTAAGAACCTCACGCGACACATGCTGGGCGAGAATACGCCGCCCGACCTCGACATCGACTTGCTCGACAGCGTCCTGCTCGAAGCCATCGCCTCAACGTACAAGAGGTGCAGCGCGAAGACCTCAAACCCGATTCCGCTCTTCGGAGATCTGGCCGCGGAACTGGCCCACTGGCAGGATCGGGATCGCAATCAGAAGATCAACGCGATGGCGCAGATGGCTTCGACCAAGCTGCGGGCTTGGGTTGACGAGGGACCTTACGCGCGACTCTTTGACAGGCCAACCACGGTCCAACTGAACAATCCATGGCTCTACTTCAATGTCGAGAAATTAAAAGATGATCTGCGTCTCGAACGGGCCATGAGTCTCTTGATCGCTCACACGGCCACGTACCGAGCATCGGGGATGACTGGTCAGCCAAGCATCGTTCTGCTCGACGAATGCTGGGCGCTGCTGGAGTCGCCTATCCTCGCCAGCGTCGTCGTGCAACTCTTCCGCACAGCCCGCAAACGCAATGCCAGCGTCTGGGGAATCAGCCAGACTCCCGAAGACTTTGTCGGCACACCCGACAAGCCCAATGAGCATGGCGCCGGAATTGTGAAGAATGCGACCACAAAGATCATCGGCAAACAGCCTGGCGACATGACAGCTCTTCGCGAGCATGTCCATCTGAACGAGACGGCGCTGAATCAGATCAAGACCTTCGCTCACCCGAAGAAGGGTCACAGCGCCGAATTCCTGATTGCAATTGGGGAGAAGGCGGAGTCGACGCACGCGATCCGGATTGTTCCCAGCCCCGTGGACTATTGGATCACTACGACATACGCACGTGAACGAGCATTTCGCAAATGGTGGTTGCACCAGCGCCAGTCACTGCCTTTGATCCAGGCCTACGAAGAACTTGCCGCGCAATATCCGAGGGGGCTGGCGGAACTAGCGCCATTGCCGGTCGAGCTTTCCGGAGAGATGCAGGAGGCGATGAGCCAGTGATTGAAAATACCCAACCCGAGATGAAGCCACTCCTGAATGGAGAGCCGTATACGGACGATCAAGGATGCGGCCGAAAGCGGGGTGCCAAGATTCGCTGGGAGAGGAGAGTGCTCATTCTTGTTCTCCTGATCGAGACGTGCTTTGCCCTGCCCAAGCTTGCTAAAGGGCAATTCCTTAGCGTGTTCAACGCGATCTTCAGCTCGATTCAGAACGACATCGGCAGCTCTCTCAAGACCATCAACCAGATTGCCCAACAGATGCAGAAGCTCTATCAAACAACGGTTGCGCCGCTG
>NZ_DATKQC010000043.1:0-5339 GCF_035532915.1 Edaphobacter sp. | reverse complement strand
AATCTTCTCCCGCTGAGCGACATAGGCCATCTCTTCGGTAATCAGGCCTTTGCGCGCAAAGTGCATCTGCGACATGTTCGTGTCGCCCGTCCGCTCGGCCTCAGCCTTGCGTTTTACAATCCATTCCGCTCGCCCCGTCGGAACCTTGTATCCATTGCCGTTCGCGCCATTCCCGTTTTCATGAGTGCTCATTATTTTCCCCAATTCGTACCGGTGTTATCGAGTAAGTATACCCCCCCACGGACGTCTCGTTTCTCTCCCGCAACCGACACACGCTGCCACAACAAGTCCCACGTTTCTGTATCCATGGCTGAAACCACCCGGCCTCTTGATCTCGCATCCTACCCTGTAGAACGACGTACGACCGTGAGTTCTTCCGGCAAGGCACGTCCAGCCGAGCTCATCCAAGGCACGAGCAAGTCACCAATTCCCTCTGCGTTCAGTTAACGCAAAACTGTGTCATCAAAAGGAGATACTTCCATGAAATTCTTCTCAGCAAACATCGAGGATCTGCGCACCCTGTATACCGAAACCCTTCAGAAGGCACTCGATATGGAGCAAAAGATCGTCGATGCCCTCCCCACCATGATCGAGAAATCCACAGATCCCCAACTCGCCTCCGCTTTCCGTAACCATCTCGAGCAGACCAAGGGTCACGTCACCAAAGTCCAGAGCATTCTGCGCAGAGCCACCGGCGAAGCCAGCGCTTCCACCTGTAAAGTCATCTCCAGCCTCGTCACCGAAGCAGAAGATGGCATCAAGGATGCCAAAGATACCGGCATCCGCGACATCACTCTAATCTCGTCGGGCCAGCAGGTCGAGCATCACGAGATCGCCGTCTATGGCACGCTTCGTACCTGGGCGGGAATCCTGAACCAGCGAGACGACGCTGCAGTCCTGGAGTCGATCCTCAAGGAAGAAGAAGCTGCCGATAAACTTCTCACCCAGATCGCCGGGCATGTCAATCTTGAAGCTGCTGCCTAAAGAACGGATCAATCTCAAATCAGATCCGGCAGCCACCGAGGCAAGGTGGCTGTCGGATTTGGCGATTATCTCTATCAGCTATTCCGCAACGCAACCATGGGATTGATGCGCGAAGCTCGCCGCGCGGGCAGATATCCAGCCAGCGCCGCCACAGCGCCCAGCAGCACAATCATCACCGCAAACGTAATAGGGTCCGTAGGAGCCGTCCCAAACAGCAGCGACGAGATCAGATTCGCCACCAGCATCGATGCGAAGATCCCAACCCCGATCCCAATTGCCGCCAGCTTCAGCGTCTTCGAAATCACGGACATCTGAACTCTCCCCGCCGATGCGCCCAGCGCCATTCGAATCCCAATCTCCTGCGTCCGGCGCGTCACCGAATACGAAATCACTCCATAGATTCCAAGCGATGCCAGGAACAATCCCAACCCGGCAAACGCTCCAACCAACATCACAAAAAATCGCCGCGGCGAAACCGCACGATCCACGATCCCTTGGATCGGCCTGAACTCTACGGCAGGCTGATTCGGATTCAACTCCCGCAGCGTCCGCAGCACGCTCCCCGCCAACTGCGCCGGTGGCAGCTTCGTCCGTACCACCAACTCCGCGCCATCTGGACCCCACTCGTCGCGCATCGCCGGCAGATACATCTGTTCACCGGATGTTCCTTCAACATTGGTCTCATGGACATCGGCTACCACTCCAATCACCTTCACCTCGTGACCGTTGATCAGCACGGTCCTTCCCACAGCATCCTCACCTGGAGCCACAAAATCGGCTGCCTTCTGATTCAGAATCACGGTACTCTCGCCCTTCATGTCGTCATGCCAGGTAAAGTCGCGTCCATGCAGGCGCATCCCCATCGCCGTCACATATCCCGGCGTAACGATATAGACAAAGGCGCCCGGCACCTCACCCCTCCGGTACGTCTTTCCCTTCGCGCTTGGACCGCCCCATCCGCGATTGCGCTCCAGGGGCAGATTGTCCGAGATGCCCGCCGCCTCAACTCCTGGAATCGCGCTGACACGCCGGATAGCCTCTTCAAAGATCGCGCTCCTCTTGTCCGTGCTTCCGCCGTCGTTATAGTCCATCTTGATCGCAGCCGCATTCGATGGTTGAAAGCCAAGGTCGACATCCAGCACGCGCAGAAAACTCCGCAGCAACAGCCCCGCACCAACCAGCAGCACGCAAGCCAGCGCAACCTCGGAGATCACCAGCGCCGACCGCAGCCTCTCATGGCTCCTGCCTGCGCTCATGCCCTGCCCCGTGTCCTTCAGCGCCTCCTGCAGATCGCCGCTCGACATCTTCAACCCCGGCAGTAAGCCAAACAGAACCGCAGCCCCAACGCTGATCCCCACCGTCCACAGCAGCGCCGCACCATCCACCTTCACTTCGTTCAACAGTGGCAGGGCAAGCGATCCCTGATGCGCGATATACGAAGTGATCGCATACGCCAGTCCGAGCCCCAGCACTGCGCCCATCCCGGCCAGTACCAGGCTCTCCGTCAAGAGTTGCCGCACCAGCCGCCCGCGTCCCGCGCCCAGAGCGCTGCGTAGAGCGAACTCCTTGCTCCGCGATGCCGCTCGGGCCAGCAACAGGTTCGATAGGTTTACACAGACGATCAGCAGAATCACGCCCACAGCACACCACAGCGTAATCAGAGAGCGCCGCAACTTCCCGCTCACATATTGCTTCAGCTCGATCGGCCTCGCCGTATATTCACCCGCCGATTCCGGATACTTCTTGTTCGAGTAAAACTTTGGAAACAGCGCCTTCGCCTCCGCCTGCGACTGCGCGACCGTCACCCCCGGCTTCAATCTTCCAATCAAAGCCAGCGTATTTCCCTCGTTGCGTATGTCATCCAGAACCGTCGGCACAAAGACATCCACCTTCGAGCCCGGCGCAAATGCCGCACCAAAGTCGAACGTCTCCGGCAATACACCCACCACCGTCGTCGGCGTCCCGTTCAAAGTGATCGACCTGCCCACAATCCCCCGGTCGCCGCCGAACTGCCGCTCCCAGTAGGCGTGCGACAGCAGCACCACGGCGCGCCCTCCCTTCACCGTCTCATCCTTCGTAAAAGAACGGCCCAGCTCCGGCTCCACGCCCAGCACATGAAAGAAGTTCCCCAGCACTCCCATACCGGTAAGCGGCATCGGCTCTCCGCTGCCCGTCAGCTTGAGATTGTCGCTGGTCGAAAACGCATAATATCCGGTGACGTCGTCATACGAGCGATTCATCGTCAGCAAATCGTCATAGGCATCGGCAGAATAAGTCGAGGACGACAGCCCGATAGCGTCCGCCGGTGCAATCCATACCAGCTTCTGCGGATCGCGAAACGGCAGAGGCCGCAGCAAAATCGTATCCACCACGCTGAACACGGCGATATTCGCTCCAATGCCCAGCGCCAGAATCGTTACCGCGACCAGGGTGAATCCGTAGTCGCGCCTCATCGTTCGCAAGGCATAGCGAAGATCCTGCAGCACAACATCCAGCCACGGCATCCCGCGCGCCGCGCGCTGCCGCTCCTTCGCCTGCTCCACACCGCCAAACTGGATCAGCGCCTGCCGCCGCGCCTCACTGGCCGAAAGCCCACGCTTCATGTTCTCTTCCACCGCCAGATCCAGATGGCTCTGCATCTCCGCATCCAGCTCAACGTCCAGCGGACGCTTGCGAAAGAAGGAGCCAAGCCGTTGCAAGCTCTGCCGCAGCGAATCCCTCATAGAGCTTTTCATTGCTCGCCTCCTCGTTCGCCCATCGCCAGCACTCGCCCCATCACGCTCGACAGCCGTTGCCAATAGACCGTGTCCTCGGCCATCTGCTTCAGCCCGCGCTTCGTAATCGAGTAGAACTTCGCCTTGCGGTTGTTCTCCGACGTTCCCCACTCCGCCGAAATCCACCCGCGATGCTGCAACCGCACCAGCGACGCATAGATCGTCCCCTGGTTCAGCAGCACCTCATCCCCGCTCACCAGCTCGATGCGCCGCGCGATGCCGTACCCATGCATCTCGCCCATCGCAGACAGCGTCTGCAAAACCATCAGGTCCAACGTCCCCTGCAACAAATCGAGCTTCGAATCTCCCACGAGCTGCCTCCTGTGGCGTAACCACATCAGTCTGCCACAACTGATGTGGTTACGCCACAGGAAAAGAAATGTTCCCCATAATGCGCAAAATCAGTCGATTACCGTGCAGCCCAAGGGGGTAAACCGTCAAACCCTATCAAAATCCCCGTCAATCTCGTACACTGATTGGCAAAGACCATGCCCAGCGCAGCCAGCAAAAGCCCGATCAAGATCATCATCGCAGCGGTCATCATCATCGCCACCATGGGATACCTCGCCTATACCGGCGTTCAGGACAACAAGAGCTACTACGTCACCATCGGCGAGTTGCAGGCCATGGGTAACAAAGCCTATGTCCGCCATCTCCGCGTCGCAGGCAACGTAGCTCCCGGCAGCATCCACCGCAGCGGCACTTACGTCGACTTCTCTCTGCTGGAGCAGAACCGCACCCTCAAGGTCAGCTACAAAGGCGTCGAGCCGCCGCCCGACACCTTCAAGGACGACGCCCAGGCCCTCGCCGTAGGCACCTACGGACACGACGGCGTCTTCCACGCCACGCAGCTCCAGGCCAAATGCGCCTCCAAGTACGCTCCGGCAAAGCCAGCCGCGACCACCACGGCCGTCGCTCTCCCCGCCGACTTCAAAAAATAAATGGAGAAGTCAGCCAAGCCGACTAACGGCGCATCCGGCAGCACCGCCGCCGAACTCGAATCCGTCTCCAAAATCTACGGCACCTTCGCCGCTCTCCGCAACGTCTCCGCCAGCTTCGAATCAGGCACCTGCACCGTCATCGTAGGCGAAAACGGAGCCGGAAAATCTACCCTCCTGCGCGTCCTCGCCGGACTCATCACTCCCACCCGAGGCACCGCGCGCATCTTCTCCGAATCGCCGCAAAGCCAGCGCCGCCGCATGGCCTACATGAGCCACTCCACCATGCTCTACGACGAGCTGACCGCCATGGAGAACCTCAACTACTTCGCCTCCCTCTATCGCGACGGCGGTTGCGCCTGCGTCGGCAGCCCCGAGATGGCCCTCCGCGCTGTCGGCCTCGACCCCAATCTCACTCGCCCCGTCGGCCAGTACTCGCAGGGGATGCGCCAGCGTGCCTCGCTCGCTCGCGTTCTCCAGACCGACCCCGAAATCCTTCTCCTCGACGAGCCCTTCTCGAACCTTGACGTAGCCTCTGCCCACCACATGGTCGAGCTGCTCGCCGACTTCCGCACCTGGCCCGTCTACAAAAAAGACGGGGGCGATGGCAAACGCACCATCCTGCTCACCACCCATCAGGCCC
>NZ_DATKQC010000042.1:0-22895 GCF_035532915.1 Edaphobacter sp. | reverse complement strand
AAGGGCACGGCTGGGTAGCGAAGTTCGGTTGTGATAACCGCTGAATGCATATAAGCGGGAAGCACGCTCTAAGATGAGATCTCCCAACCCAAAAGGGAAATGAAGGGCCCAGGAAGACCACCTGGTTGATAGGCTGGAGGTTGAAGTGCAGTAATGCATGTAGCTTACCAGTACTAATCGCCCGTTCGGCTTGTCCATAGAATTTACTCTGCGCAGTGAGAATGTCCACTGTTCTAGAGTCATTCAATACAAGCTTTGTAGTTATAACTTTTGGATAAAACGCAAGATGCAACAAACGTCTAATCCCAATCTATTCAGTTGTGGAAGATCGCGAGAGCGAAATTTCTAAACTTTGCCGGTGAGTTTACCGCGAGGGTCACACCCGTTCCCATCCCGAACACGGAAGTTAAGCCTCGTTGGGCCGATGGTACTGCACGCGTAAGTGTGTGGGAGATTAGGTGATCGCCGGCATAATACAGAAGCCCCATCCTTTCGAGGATGGGGCTTTTTACTGTCCGCTCTTGAATAGGAGAGTGCCAGTAGCAGCCCACTTCAGAGATGGCATTCAGCGATTTGGGGATACGAGGCATAGCACATTCCAGAAGAGCATTGGCCCTCCACGGAGGCAGGTAGCGATAAGCTTCGGTTTGCTGATTGGCATGCCCATAGCTCCTTCCTTCGAACTCATAACGTAGGATGGCAAAAGGGAAGGGATGCGCTAGGGAGACTGCAAGCGTCCCGCCGGGCCAGGAAGGCTTGTCGATGTCTCTGTCGTGGTCCTCAGATCATTTGCGCACATGAAAGCCGGGAAGCAGACGATGGAATCGAATTGTCTGTTGTGTCGTTGAAAGAGCGACAATAAGTCGTCAAATCTGCCTGGAACCCGTTCCAGGTTCGGTCAGCTTTTGCGTACTGCCCTTGTCTGGCGAAGCTTTCATTAGGATCGATGGCGAGAACATGAGCTGCACCATGCTCCGCAAGGTATTGGGCCTTGTCTCCTGTGCCACAGCCGACGTCCAATATCCGATTTTTCAGCGACCTCTCCGGCGACCCGAAGCTGCACCGGGCACATCGGCCAACTTGTCCACGACACCGGTCGCGATGCCGCAATGGCCTGTGCAATCTGCATCCAGGCCGTTTCCGTTGGGAATGTGGATCCTTCATTCACCCAATTGTGGGCATTAGTACGCCTGAAGGGGATGCCGCACTACTGTGGACGATCGCCGTCTGAGGACTGGGAGTCGCGTTTCGCGTCGCGCTTTGCCTGCGCCTCGGCTTCCTTTGCCTGGGCCCTGGCTGCTTTTACTTCTTGCGCTGCGCTTTGCTCGGCTGCTTTCTCAATCGCTTTGGCATTTTCAATGGCGCTTCTGGCCTCCGGCGGAATGATGGTCAGCTTAGGCGGTTTGGGGGGAGCAATAGGCAGCGGCATCACCGTGGTCTTCTTCAGTGCGATATCGCCATGATTATTCGAGAGCCGAACCGTTGGGCCGCCTTTGCCGACGGTGCCGGTAAAGTTTTTATGGGTCTCTGTGCCTTGGTTGGGCAGGGAAAAGTCGTTATCGAGGTCGCCATCGGTGGTTTGAGCGTCCACGGAAAAGCTGGAGTGCTCGGGTACGGTAAGGGTGATGTCTCCGTTGCGATTCTCGATGGTGACGTTGCCGAGCGGCGGAGCGCTGGTCACATTTACAAAGCCATTGCTGTTGGTGACGGAGACATCTCCGGCGACGCGGTCAAGCGTAACGTTGCGGCTCCGGGTGCTGAGCGTGAGCGGTCCGACGACCTCGCTCGCCGAAAGGTCGGCATTGTTGCTGATATCGGTCTCGCCATCGAGCCGGCCGAGCTGCATGTCGGTTCGCGTCGAGTGGAACTTGATCGAGCCGCGGATGTGTTCGAGGTGGGTATTGCCGAAGAAGTCGCCATTGATCGTCACCGGGCCGCTCAGGTCAGAGAGCGTCAGGTCCTGGCCGCGGCCTTCGACGATGAGCGGACCGGTGATGCTATGAGCCGAGAAGGAGGAGTCGCTGTTATTAATGCGGGCGGTGACGGGCCCGGTAATGGCACTCAATACGACATCGCCGTGGTTCGCGGTAACAGAAACCGGCGCTTTGATCGCGCTGACCTGCACGTCGCCGTGGTTCGCGGTGACGCTGATGGCGGCTGTCGGAGGTACCGTGATCGTCAGATCGCCGCGGCCGCCGGGAAGAGGCAGCATGGTGAGCATGACCCTGTTATCGACCGTGCTGAGCTGCGGTACCAACTGCTGAGCCTTATGGTCGGCATCAGAGTCCGAGCGGCTATACACCTCCTTATGGACGGAGATGTGGATCTGGTTGTCATCGCTGGTTCCGGAGACGAAGACGTCGCCGCGAGGGTTATCGATTGAAAAGCCATTCCCGGCAGGAAGGGCTTGAATCATGGACTGGTCGCTCTCGTGTTTGTCCCCCAGAAATTGGTCGAGATCATTCTGGTTGATGCCGAAGCCATGGTTGAAGAAGCTTCCATTGCCGTGCCGAAATCCGCTGAAGATCACCCCGGCGATGACCAGCAGTAGAAGCAGCGAGAACACCCCTCCGCCCATGCCCCTGCGATAGACCGGGCGTGAGGGATCGGCCGAGATGTAGCGGTCAAATATCCATTCAAGGAACATCACCACGCCTGCGCCGATCAGCAGTATCGGCCACCAGTGACCGTACCAGTCCCATACCTGGTGGGCATCAAGGCGGCCCATCTGCACCAGCAGAAAGACCACGCCGATCGCGATGAGGATGAAGGGCCCGACGATAGAGCCGTGGCGCATTCCGCGAGCCTGGTTGCGATAGGCCGCTGCCTGGGCGCGCAGCATATCGCGCTGCATCCGGGCCTGTTCCTTCATCAGGTGGCGCTGGTACTTCCAGTCATTGCCGTAGGGAGGTCCCGACGGCGGATAAGGTGGAGGATTGGTGGCCATGGCTTATTTCCCTTCCTCGTCGTTCGTGTTGGAAGGAATGATCGAGGTACTGCTCGATGCGGTGGTCGTCGGCGCAGGCCCGGCGGGTGGAGGAGGCGGGTACGAAGAGGGATACGGAACCGTAGCGGCGGCAGCAGCCGTGAAGACTGCTCGCTGCAAAACGGCCATGACTCCGGCAACGATGATGAATAGCGGCCAGCTTCGCCCCCACGAGAGGATATGTGAGCTGTCGAGCAGGAAAAGCACGCCGATCAGAATGATCCAGATGGCACCGCGCAGCGCATGAAAGAAACGAAACTTATAGGCGGCGGTTCCGTCGTCGGCAAGGGGGCCGGTCTCCGTCATCTTGTGGACGAACTGCCACACTCCAAACCCAATCAGGAGAAAGGGCACGAACCAGTGCATCGGATAACCGTGGAACATGCCGGAGTTGCCGATCAGGAAGATCGCGCCAAGGCCAATCAGCCAGATTGCTCCGGTAGGGAAGCGGCTGCCGGTGTAGGGAGTGTTGAAGTCTGTCGGGGGAGGAGGCGAATTGACGAACGGTGTCGCTGGCGGAACGTAGTTCTCCCACGATGTATTCCAACTGGAAGATGGCGGCGGAGGTGTTGTATAGGGCTGGTAGCCCGCTGTCGGCGGAGCATAGTCTGGGGCAGGGGGAACGGTCGCGTCCGGTGGCGCAGCGGTGTACTGCCCGTTGGCCTGTCCAGGTGCTGCTGCGCTCGGCCACGATTTGCCAAAGCCGAGACGCTCGCCGAGGTCATTCAATCCAAAGGGATTGGGAAGCGGCGTTCCATCGCGGCGCGCCTGCGCGGTGTGATGAGCTTCGATGACCTGATAGAAGACCCAACCAGCGATGAAGAGGCCAAAGATGCCGTTTTCGCCTGCCAGACTCACCAGCACGGCAAAGACGATCAGATGCACGATGCCCTTGGCGTATTGGCCGTTATACATGGCGCCCACGCCGGGAATGAAGCCCAGTATGGCGGCAAGGCCGGGATTGGGTTCGTCCGGCTGTGGCGGGGGCGGCGGAATCGTTCCGTCGATCGGATAGTTCACCCCCGGAGCGGGGCCTCCCGCAGGATTGGGTGAGCCTGCGCCCGATAGTTTGGCGATCAGGCAGGGCTCGCAGAAGACAGCCGAGCCGACAGCGCGGGTGCACTCCTGGCACAGAGGCGTCCCGCAATTCTGGCAGAATGCAATTCGTTCACGATCAGGATGGTTTGCGCAGTTCATACAAGTTCCCCTTCCTGCAGGTCCTTCAAAATGCTGGGAGTAAAGACAACAAAAGCCTGGGTGGCGGGGACAGAGGCTGGCCGTTCGGTGGAGTCGGCAAACTGCACGTTGCCGCTCCGGGTCTCACGCTGGCTGGAGCCGGGGCCGGGTTTGGGGCGGGACTGTTTGGAGTCCGGTTTCTCTGCTGCGGGCTGTTGTTTGGCTGGCTGCTCGGTAGCCGGGGCACTCTGGTTCGAGGGCAGGTTGTACTGGTCGGTGTCGCTGGTCGAGCGTTGCAGGTCACGCACCCGCGACTCCAGCTCGTAGACCACTTTCAGGTTGTCGTAGTAGCGATGCACGGACGCATTCGCCTGGGTGATATTGCGTTTGATGCTGGTGGGCCGAAGATCGCTGACACGCAACTGCGAGAGGCGAACCCCGGTAATGTTCATCGTCAGCGCGATGGAGAAGAAGGCCATCGCCGCGGTCATGGCCAGTCGTGGCTGCAGCAGCGTCTGGCCAAGGGAGCGCAGATGGAAACCCGCAGCCACGCGGCTGCGGAAGGGTAGAACATTGGTGGAGGCATACGCCGCTGCTGGCCGCATCGCCGTGGCCGGGATCTGGCCCGAGTGCCCGAGAATCGTGCTGGGTTGCCACAGTCCATGCCCAGCTCGCTGCTTGTTGGCGACAAGCTGGGGCTGACCAGCGGCAGACTGAGCGTCGGATTGGGAGTTGGACTGGGCGTTGCAGGTCTGGGCAAGAATCCGCTCCAGCAGGGCCGCCGAAGGCTCAGGCCGGGGCGACTTCAGCATCTCCAGCCATTCGGCTCCGCGTTGGGCGTCGGCCAGCATGGCGCTGCAAGTGGAGCAGGTGGCCATGTGCAGGTTAAACATCGCCTGCTCTGCCGTGGAGAGCGTCCCGTCGAGCGCGTCGGCCAGCATCGCCTCGCATTGAGCGCAGTGTCCGGCTTCCCCCGTCTGGGGAGGCTGTGCGCTACCGAATTGGTTGAACTCTGCCACTTACATCACCTGCCTTTCTATCAACTGCGTTGCCGGTCTTTCTATAACTAAAATTGCCAGTCTTTCTATAACTAAAATTACCGGCCTTTCTGTACCCGTACTGCCCATCTTTCTACTGTCTTTCTATACGCTGCAGAAGCCTCGCAAGTTCCCCGCGACCGCGACTGATGCGGCTTTTCACCGTTCCCTCGGGGATGCGGAGCACCTGTGCTATCTCCTTGTAATCCATATCTTCCAGATCGCGCAAAATGACGGCTTCGCGAAGTTCGGGCGAAAGCTGCTTAAGGGCGCACTGTATCTGGCTTTTCAACTCCATCGAGGCGACATGCTGCTCCTGCGAGGGGCGGTTATCGGCCAGCCGGTCGCTCATCGTCGGGCTCCCGTCCTCGCCGTCAAAGCTCACGTCGAGCGAGTCGCTCGCGCGGTCCAGCCGCGTCCGCCGGAAGTGGTCGACAAGCAGGTTGCGGGCCAGCGTCGTAATCCACGTCTGAAAGCTGCCCTTCTGCGTGTCGAAGCTGGCGAGGTTCTTATAAAGCTTGAGAAAAACATCCTGCGTCAGGTCTTCGGCGTCGGTGCTGGACCCGGTAAAGCGGTAGCAGATGGCATAGATGCGGCGGTGTTGCGAGCTTACGAGCTGCTGCCAGGCGTGCGAGTCCCCGGCCATGCACTGGCGTACCAGTCTGGCGACGGCTTCCTGCGCGGCTTCCTGCTCGGGGGTGCGCTCCAATCGTGCCTCTGACGTGTTAAGTGGTGGAAGAAGTGTACCTCGCGGCGCTGGCGACGGGGTGTTTTGATGTGAGGTTCCGTGCCCGGAGTGGGTGACTGCGCGGGGCGTCGCTTTGCGCCCGGCTGGCCGGCCCGGTGCGGGAATCGCAATGTGAAGAACGCCCATGGATGCCTGTACGCAGCGGCATTCACACTAGTTCAACACACACTTGAAATACCGCTATACGGTGGCCAATAGGGGCAAGATCTGCTGGCGAGCGCCTATACCAGCCTGGGGCAGCGCCCCAGGGAACCGATCCCCAAATGATGAGGGCTGAAAGCCCGGTCTAATCGTGTCAAGCCCCAAACGTAGAAAAAATTCGGAACTGATCCCCCTAACAATCACAAAAAAAGAAACTTACGTCCACAAAAATAAACCTTGGAGATCTGCAAATGAGTTTCCCGCCGTTTGGTAAGCTTTAAAAGAGCAAAGAAAAGGGCCCGGCGATCGACGCCGGGTCTAACTCTTTTCGATGCAATATTTTAGGGGTTAAATCCTTTACAATCAATATTTTGCCGGATATAAATCTCGCAAGTGCATGAATTTGAATGGTTTATCGGAGAAATACCCCGGGGGGTGGGGGTACCTCTCCATTCCGACCCATCATTACGGTGTAGGAGCGGAGATCACGCCGCAGGCGATCCGGTTCCCGGCATTTCCCGTGGGGTCGGTCTTCATGTCGTCTGCCTTCTCGTGAACGACGATGGCTGTGCCGGTAAGAATATTGTTGGCCTTGCCCGCAGTCATCGAGAGATCGGAGACCTTGAAGCTGGCCGAGCCCGTATGGTCTTCGCCGATGGAAACATTCTGCGGCAGGTCGCCATTGTGGTGGCCCTCCGGGTTCATCGTCCCATGCTGCTTGCCCGCGGGGTTGAAGTGGCCGCCCGCGCTCTTGAAGTCCGGCGCATTGCAGACCGCGTGCTCGTGGATGTGGACGGCATGTTGGCCGAAGGGAAGGTTCTTGAGGTTGAGTTTGACGGAGAGCTCGCGGTTCTTGAGCTGACGGAAGGTGGCTGTTCCGGCATCCTGGCCCTCGCTGGTCTTGATCGGCACGACCAGCTTGTTGCTGGACTTGGCGAATGCGGGCGCGGCGGCGAAGGTGGCTAAGGCCAGTAGGCCAATGGTCATGCGCATGGTGTTGTCTCCCTTGAGGCGCGATTCGGTCTGCGACTGCTGCCAGTTTAGAGCTTCGATCAATAAGTTTTGATGCACGCTATAGAAAACTTGCGATGGATCGACTAAAAGTCGGCAAGCTGGATGTTGATAGCAATTCTCCTATAGGGGCAACTCTTTATCGGATGATCCTTGCCCTATTTTATTGCCATTTTTTTGTCATTCCCGAAGGGAATCTGCGTTTCTTCCAGGCTTGCATGACTACACCCGGCGGGGAAAACAGCCATAAAAGCCTGCAATGTGTATGTTTATTAGATGATGTCGTCACGAGTTTACTCTGTGTCCCGCCTTGCGGTGCGTCTCGCGTTTGCCTCAACCCTGATCCTGCTCCCGGTCGCAAAGGCGCAGGATGCTCCCGATGCCAAGCCTGCGGCGTCCAAATCGGCTGAGCCCAAGCCTGATCTCGCTCCTCTACCTGCGGACGCTCATGTGCAACAGACGATGACGCTCGACGGCAAGCCGCTCCACTACACGGTCACGGTAGGAACGCTTCCGGTGAACAATCAAGCGGGCAAGAAGGTCGGCGAAGTCGTCTACACGGCCTACACGGTAGATGGAAAAGATCGCCCCGTCACCTTCGCGATGAACGGCGGTCCCGGCGCTTCGTCGGTCTACCTCAACCTCGGAGCCATCGGCCCCAAGCATGTAGCCTTCGGCGCGGAAGGCGACAGCCCATCCGATCCGGCGACCCTGACCGACAATCCGGGCACCTGGCTCGGCTTCACCGATCTGGTCTTCATCGACCCCATTGGCACGGGCTACAGCCGCTCGCTCGTCCCCGAGGCCGAGACCAAAAAGCTCTTCTATACTACCGTTCCCGACATCCAATACCTCTCCAGAATGGTCTACGACTGGCTGGTCAAAAATGGCCGTCTCGATTCGCGCAAGTACTTTGTCGGTGAAAGCTACGGCGGCTTCCGCGGACCGCGCATCACGCATTACCTGCAAACCCAGCTCGGCGTGGCGCTGAACGGCGTCGTCCTGGTCTCGCCCTATCTGAACCCGACGGTTGAGGACAACGGCGATCTCTCGCCGCTGCCCTGGATGATGACGCTGCCTTCCATCGTCGCCGCCCACATGGAGCGCGAGCACAAGCTGAGCGCCGAGGCCATGGCTCCGGTCATCGCTTACACGCGCACCGACTACGCCGCCGCCCTGATGAAAGGCCGCTCCGATCCAGAGGCGACGCAGCAGATGATTCAGCATGTGACCGAACTCACCGGCCTCGATCCGGTCTTCGTCAAGCGCGCTGGTGGCAAGCTCGAAACCCAGGCTTATCTGCGCGAGGTCTATCGCTCCGAAGGAAAACTGGGCAGCCGCTATGATCCCAACGTCACCGCATGGGACCCGTTCCCGAACGATCCGGACCAGCGCAGCAACGATCCTATTCTTGAGAGCATCATCGCTCCGACAACGTCAGCGATGGTCAACTTCGTGACCCAGACCGTTGGCTGGAAGACGGATGCGCGCTACGAAGCGCTGAGCGGCGATGTAAACCGGCTGTGGGACGGCGGCGACGAGCTGCGCAAAGGCTCAGTCGAACAGCTTCGCGAGGCGGTCGCGAACGATCCCAAGATGCATGTGCTGATCGTCCATGGCTGGAACGATCTCTCCTGCCCGTTCATGGGCTCGATCCTCACCGTGGACCAGATGCCGATGATGGGCGACCCGAACCGCGTGCAGGTCAAGGAGTATCCCGGCGGCCACATGTTCTACAGCCGCCCTTCCAGCCAGATGGCGCTGCAGAAGGACGTCATGGAGATGTTCAAAGAGCATTGATTCGCGGGCAGAGTCGTGTCTGTGAAGGATGCCGAGACGCACAGCATTCGACACAGGCACCTCACCTCTTAACTCAAACGCACGTCATCTCGACCTAAGCGGCGCACAGTTTCATCGTGCGCCGCGCAGTGGAGAGACCCCTGTATTTGCTCTTGCCTGTTGAGGCTATTTCCGTTGAATAAGTGGCACTATAGGTAGTTTTCAGGATTGGGTGTGTCTTTTAGAGATCATTACGAATCTGCCGCCAATACGGGTTCAATGACGGGCACTGTCTTACGTCGTCCGACTTTGTGGCTCCAGAGCATGAACGGCTTTTCAACAGCCGCATAGAATGCCCAGGACAGCAAGACGGCTGTCGGGAAGTAGATGACGAAGAAGACTGGGTGGCTGACTTTAGTTCTTAAGGTTGCAGTCATGGCAAAAAGCACGAGACCATGAATGAGATAGAGGCTGTAAGAGATAGTTCCAAGGAAGTGTGGAATAGACGAATTTAGAACACGCTTTACGGCTGAGGAGTTCAATCCAACAATGATGAAACCTGCCGCACCAAGAGCAATTGGCATATCTCCGAGGTGCCACAGAGGACCAAGGCCGATGAGCCTGTGGCTCTCTAGGTACAGCACTGCCGACAACAAGAAGAATAGTAGGCGCTGTCGCGGTGAGATGGTGCGGTAGAGACGCGCAAGTTCGTCTTTGTGAATCGCAAGAAGAATGCCGATGAGAAATATTCCGATGTATTCAAGCGTGATGAGTGATTTTGACTCGGAGGGCGTAACCCCAAAGCATGTGCATGCCGCGATGCCGATGAGGGTATACCGTATGCGAAATTTGAACACCATGAGAAACAAGAATGGGAAGATGAGTGATACCCGCATCTCGTAAACGAGGGACCAGATAACCGGGTTGTACGCTCGGAAGTTGTAGTTGCCGATGAACAAGATGTGGTTGACGACGGACTTGAAGGTCACGGGCATTTCCCATATCGTTGCTCCCCAGCCAATAGGACTCACACGGCCGTGCCAGATTGCACAACCAATGATTGCTATGACCAGCGCAACAATATAAGGACCATAGATACGTAAGACGCGCCTGTGTACGAAGGTGGAATACGTGTTCCTCGTGCTTCGGAGGAAGGGCAGGGTTAAGACGAAGCCACTGAGCAGAAAGAAAAATATAACGGATTCATGAGCAGCCACAAGTGGATAGAGCAGTGCTAACACTCCATGATCGAGTCCGGCACCGAGGTAGAACATATTACGAAAATGGCTGAAGACGACGATAAGCGCCGCTAGGCCGCGCATTGAGTCCAATTCATAAAACCTTTTCGCTTTTTGCACAGGTAGAGAAATGTTCAAGTCGTTCATCTTGTCTTTCTCCGATTTCGTGCGATTAAAATATACGCCATCGGTTGCGGGAGGAATATATCCTCGATGCGATGTATTTATTGTTCCTCAATGTGAATGGTGTCACGCTTCTCGTTCGGTCCGATTTAGAGCGCGTGAAGCTCTAGTTGTTCGGAGTTGTGCTCGTCAGCGAAGGGCTGGAAGTGGGCGCGGCAGCGTGCCTCGTAGACTCCTGCGGCTCCCACGACGACAAGTTCCTGGCTTTGTCCCAGCCGCTGGGTGTGGATCGCTGGCTGGCCGCAGACCATGCAGACGGCGGAGAGTTTGGTGACCTCATCGGCGATAGCCATCAGTGCCGGAATCGGGCCGAAGGGCTCCGCGTTGAAGGTGGTGTCGAGGCCCGCCATGACGACTCGCTTGCCGAGGTGGACGAGTTCGACCGAGAGCGGAATCAGGCGCGTGTCGAAGAACTGGGCCTCGTCGATGCCGATCACGTCGATCTCGCCAAGCTGCGGAAATAGCGCGGCTTTCAGGTCTTCGACGGTGGCGACCGTGGTGGCGTCGTGGGTCTGCGAGTTGTGGCTGGCGATGGCGGTGCGGTGATAGCGGAGGTCGATGTCGGGCTTGTAGCAGGCGACGCGCTGACGAGCGATTCTGGCTCGCTTGAGGCGGCGGATGAGTTCTTCGGACTTGCCTGAGAACATGGGGCCGGTGATGACTTCGATGCGGCCTGGGACGGTGGTCATGGAGCTATCGTAGCGGGTTTGGCGGTGGATTTTAGCGCATCAGATTCGCTCGACGATGACGGCTGTGCCGTAGGCGAGGACCTCGGTGACTCCCTGCATCAGCTCGTTGGCGTCGTAGCGGAAGCTGATGACGGCGTTCGCTCCGTGCTCTGCGGCGTGCTGCGCCATCATGGCGAAGGCGTCCTGTCGGGTCTTCTCGCAGAGCTGCGACAGGATGGTGATGTTGCCGCCGAGGATGGTCTGCAGGCCCGCGCCGAAGGTGCCGAAGATGGAGCGCGAACGCACGACGATGCCACGAACGACTCCGAGATTGCGGACGATGCGGTAGCCGGGCAACTCGAGGGCCGTGGTGATCATGGTGGGGTCGAAGGCGATGGGCGGCGGTGGGTAGGCGGACATAAGGCTCTCCTTTGGCTAGGGAGGATTGTACTTCCGTGGCCGAGGCGTTGCGAGCATCGCTTCATGCCCATCGTGCTCGCTGCACCGATTCAGGAATAGCTGTCGCCCTATTGCTGGCGGAAGCTTCGGCCTCGCTGTTCTGGGCCGAAGGCGAAGACGAAGATGAGCACAACGATGACCACGCCTTCGAAGAGAGTGAGCGCCCAGGGATAGCCGAAGTGATCGCGCAGGAGAAATTCGAATGAGACTGCCGGGGAGGCGATGAGGACGCCGAGCTGGTAGACGACGCCGGGGAAGAGGCTGCGCACCGAGTCGGGAGAGAGTTCGTTCAAGTGTGCCGGGATTACGCCCCAGGCTCCCTGCACTCCGGCCTGCATCATGAAGGAGCCGAGCACGAGGATGAGCATCGAGCCTCCGAAGGCCCATGCGGGAATGGAGAGCAATGAAACTACAAGTGCAGCCATGATGGAGTAGCGGCGGCCAATCTTCTCCGAGATCTGGCCGAAGAAGAGCGCACCGACGATGGCCCCGATGTTGTAGACGATGGGGATTCCGTACAGCGGCTGCACGCCGAGGATCAGGGCATGTTTGATGCTTGGCAACGTCTTGAGGAAGTCGGGATAGAGGTCCTGCGTGCCGTGCGAGAGGCAGGTCATCACAGCCATGACCATAAGCAGATAGAAGAAGCTGCGTTTGTGCTGGAAGAGGGTCTTGAAGATGCTCCCGATGGAGCCCATGCGGTGCATCTTCCAGGCTTCGGACTCGGGCGAGAGGGCAGTGAGGATGACGATGGCGACCGCTACGAACGAGCCGACGACGAACATGGCGCGCCAGCCGAAGTGCGGCGCGATGGTCATCATGCCGACCGCGGCGAGCAGATAGCCGAAGGGATAGCCGCCCTGCATCATGCCGGAGAGGATGCCGCGTCGCTCGCGGGGAGCGTTCTCCATCGCGAACGACGCGCCGATGCCCCAGTAGCCGCCCATGCCGATTCCGTAGAGCGCGCGCAGGGCAAAAAAGAAGATGTAGTTGGGCGCGAAGGCGCTTAGTGCCGTAGCGGCAGAGAAGTAAATGACGCAGGCGATGAGCGGCTTTTTGCGTCCGTAACGGTCAGCTAACGCACCGAAGATCAGTGCGCCGACGGGACGCATCGCCAGCGTGATGGAGATCGTCCAGACGATGGCGCTCTTTTGGACGTGGAAGTGCGCGGCGAGGGAGTCGAGCAGAAAGATAACGACAAAGAAGTCGAAGGCGTCAAGGACCCAGCCGAGGATGCCTGAGGTTACGGCAAACTGCCAGCCGGGAGTGCTCTGCTCGTTTTGCGATAGGGATAGAACTTCGATGCGGCCTCTCCTGCATTTTTGGCTATGCGGGATTGTATCGGAGTGAAGGGACGTAATGCGGCCTGAGAGAAGACGGCATACTCCAGGGGCTAAAACCCCATTTCGAGATGAGGATGGCGAGAGGGCCAAGCCTGAAGGCTTGGCGTACCTAGAAGCAACTGCGATTCAATATTGACAGGGCTCAGGCGCGTAGGTTGGCGAGCAGGGTTTTTACGGCTCCGGTGTCGATGGCGTGGGCTGCTTTGGCGACGCCTTCGGTAAGGGTCGGAGTGAGGTCGGAGGCTACGAGGACGGCGGCGGCGTTGAGCAGGACGATGTCGCGGCGGGGGCTGAGCTCGCCAGAGAAGATGGCTTCGAGGATGGCTGCGTTGGTCTCGGCGTTGCCTCCGCGAAGGGCATCGATGGGAGCGCGATGAAGGCCCGCGTCTTCGGGAGTGAGGGTGCTGAGGGTGATGGTTCCGTTGCGAACTTCGGCGATCTGGCTGGGGGCGCTGATGGAGAGCTCGTCGAGCCCGCCGCCACTGCCGGTGTCGCCGTGGACGACGAAGGCGTGACGGGTGCCGAGCAGGGCCATGGCTTCGGCTACCAGCGGAACCAGATGCGGCGAGTAGACGCCCATGACTTGCGCGGCGGCTCCTGCGGGGTTGGTGAGGGGGCCGAGGACATTAAAGATAGTGCGAACGCCGATGGCGCGGCGGACTGGCATGACCGCCTTCATGGCAGGGTGCATAGCGGGTGCGTGCAGGAAGGCGAAGCGGTGTTTGCGCAGAGCGGCGGCTGCGGCAGCGGTGGAGAGGTCGACGGGGACGCCGAGGGCTTCGAGGATATCGGCTGAGCCGCATTGCGAGGTGACGGCGCGGTTGCCGTGTTTGGCAACGGTGGCTCCGGCGGCGGCGGCCACGAGGGCGGTTGCGGTGGAGATATTGAAGGTGCCGCTGGCATCGCCTCCGGTTCCGCAGGTGTCTACAAGCTGAAGCCGTTCGGCTTCGTTGAGAGGAAAGGGGGTTGCGGCGGCGCGCATAGCTTCGACGAAGCCGGCGATCTCGGCGGCGGTTTCACCGCGTGCAGCAAGGGCTCCGAGGAGGGCGGCGAGTTGGATCTCGGATAGTTCGCTGGCGAGGATCTGCTGCATGAGGGCGCGGGCGGACTCGCGAGTAAGGGTCTGGCGGCCTTCGATGATCTGCTTGAGATGAGATTGCGGGGGCATTCGTTTAAGCGTAGCAGGTGGGGCAGGACGGGCAGGAGCGCAGGCGCTTGTTCGAGGATTAATGGACGAACAAGATTGTCGGGGGAGGCACGATAACCGCACCGCTGTGCGAGATTTGGTTGCGACTGCTCGTTTGCGTCCGCTACACTTCAGAGGCAGGCAGATCGCGACAATACCTATGAAAATTCACGAGTATCAGGCTAAAGAGATTCTTCGCAAGTACAACGTTCCCGTCCCCAACGGGGAGATGGCGACCACGCTGGAGCAGGCCGATACGGCTGCCAAGAGTTTGTTTGCCGCTGGGAATGCGGCAGTCGTCGTCAAGGCGCAGATTCATGCGGGAGGCCGCGGCAAGGGCGGCGGCGTGAAGGTGGTGAAGTCGCTCGAAGATGCGAACGCCGCGTCGAAGGCGATTCTGGGCATGCAGCTGGTGACGCATCAGACCGGTCCTGCCGGGCAGAAGGTGCAGCGGTTGTTGATCGAAGAGGGCTCGGCGATCGACCGCGAGCTTTATCTCGGGCTGGTGCTGGACCGGGCCTCGGCGAAGGTTGTGTTTATGGCGTCGCAGGCTGGCGGCATGGAGATTGAAGAGGTCGCGGCGAAGACTCCCGACGCTATCTATAAGGAGTACATCGAGCCTGCGGTTGGATTTCAGCCTTATCAGGCGCGGCGGCTGGCGTTCAAGCTGGGCTTGCAGCCGACGCAGATCAACCAGGCGGTCGCGTTTATGACCGGGCTTTATAAGGCCTTTGTCGATACGGACTCGACGCTGATGGAGATCAATCCTTTTATTACGACGAAGGATGGCAAGCTGCTGGCGCTCGATTGCAAGATCAACTTCGACGACAATGCGATGTTCCGGCATAAGGATTTGAAGGAACTGCGCGACCTGTCGGAGGAAGATCCGCTGGAGGTGGAAGCCAGCAAATATGCGCTGAACTATATCAAGCTGGATGGCTCGATTGCCTGCATGGTGAACGGCGCCGGGCTGGCGATGGCGACGATGGACATCATTCAGTATGCTGGCGGCGCGGCGGCGAACTTCCTCGATGTCGGCGGCGGTGCGAACCAGGAACAGATTGAGAATGCCTTCGGGATTCTGCTGAGCGATCCGAACGTGAAGGCGATCTTCATCAATATCTTTG
Organism: Edaphobacter sp.; assembly: GCF_035532915.1. Classification (GTDB taxonomy): domain Bacteria; phylum Acidobacteriota; class Terriglobia; order Terriglobales; family Acidobacteriaceae; genus Edaphobacter. The sequence goes on along the minus strand of NZ_DATKQC010000042.1, from coordinate 7,813 downwards.
GCGGGATTCTGCGCGTGGACGTGCTGGCCCAGGGCGTGGTGAATGCCGCGAAGAAGCTGGGAGTGAAGATCCCCATTATTCTGCGGCTCGAAGGCACCAATGTTGAGGAAGGCCGAAAGATCTTGAAGGACTCAGGATTGAATTTCCTAGTGGGTACAACGATGAAGGACGCCGCTGATCTTGCAGTGGCCGCTGCGAAAGGTGGTAAGTAATGGCAGTTCTGGTCGATAAGAATACGCGGCTGATTGTGCAGGGAATTACCGGGCGTGAGGGAACTTTTCACGCCAAGGGCTGTGCGGAGTATGGCACGAACGTCGTTGGCGGCGTAACGCCGGGTAAGGGCGGGACCACTCACGAGGGCTGGCCGGTCTTCAATACGGTCGAAGAGGCCGTGAAGGAGACGGGCGCGAATGTGTCGGTGATCTTTGTGCCGCCACCGTTTGCCGCCGATGGAATTCTTGAGGCGGTGGACGCGGAGATTCCGCTGGTCATCTGCATTACCGAGGGGATTCCTACGCTGGATATGGTGAAGGCGTGGGAGATCGTGAAGCGCTCGAAGTCGCGGCTGATCGGACCGAACTGCCCCGGCGTGATCTCTCCGGGCAAGGCGAAGGTCGGCATTATGCCGGGCAGGATTCATAAGGAAGGCAGTGTCGGCATCGTTTCAAAGTCGGGAACGCTGACTTATGAGGCTGTCTACCAGTTGACGACGCGCGGGATTGGACAGTCGACGGCCATCGGTATCGGTGGCGATCCGATCATTGGGACGACCCACATCGAGGCGCTGCGGTTGCTGAACGACGATCCGGATACCGAGGCGATCATCATGATCGGCGAGATCGGCGGCTCAGCGGAAGAGGCTGCTGCGGACTTTATCAAGAAGTACGTGAAGAAGCCGGTGGTTGGCTTTATCGCTGGCCAGACGGCACCTCCGGGACGACGGATGGGCCATGCGGGTGCAATCATCTCGGGTGGCGAAGGCACGGCTGCGAGCAAGATGCAGGCGATGAGCGATGCCGGGATTACCGTGGTGAAGACTCCGTCTGAGATCGGCGAGGCGATGGCTCGGGTGCTGGGCAGGGCTTAGAGCGGGGTTTCCTCCAGATGGCGTTTTGGTGATTTGAGCAAAACGCAGATTCCCTTCGGGAATGACAAACATGGGGAATGGCAAACAAGGGAAGCCGCGCTTATTCGGTGTATATATAGGAGCGGGTCAGCGGGGTTGCTTGCGGTAGAACAGGGCGGCTGCGAAGAAGACCATGGCGACCATGAAGGCGAGCCGGGCGTGCAGCCAGTCGCGGTAGTGAATGCTGACCAGGCCGTCGATGACCCAGGCGGCGAAACCGGCGAACCATATCCAGGCTGTTTTGCGCATGCGGCGGGCTCCAGACTTATTTAGACGGGGGTTTGGCCTGTGAGTGTGTCTTTCCCTGATTGTTTTACACTGGATAGATAAGCATTCACAGAGGAGATTTCCGTTGTCACAGCGTACATTCAGCATCATCAAGCCGGACGCGGTCCGCAAGGGCCATGCGGCCGCCATTCTCGCCGAGATTGAAAAGGCGGGCTTCAAGATTGTTTCCATCAAGCGTTTGTCCATCTCCAAGGCTCAGGCTGAGGGCTTCTACCACGTTCACGCGGCTCGCCCGTTCTTCGGCGAGTTGACCGAGTTCATGTCCAGCGGCCCCATCTTTCCGATGGTGCTCGAAAAGGACAATGCCATCGCCGATCTGCGCAAGCTGATGGGCGCGACCAACCCGGCGCAGGCCGACGAAGGCACGATCCGCAAGAAGTTTGCGGCCTCGATCGGCGAGAATGCGATTCACGGTTCCGATGCCGAGGATACGGCGGCGTTTGAGATTGGCTACTTCTTTGCCGGTTACGAACTGAAGTAGTTTTACTGGATTAAAAAAGCAATGGCAGGAGCGATGCTCCTGCCATTGCTGCGTTTGGGGCTACTTGCTTTTGAAGAGACTGAGGTCGATGGCGTCGCCCATGACCTTGTAGCCGGTGTCGTTGGGGTGAAGGTGGTCGCCGTGCTCATCGGCGGGGAGATAGACCTCTGGGTTGGAGGGGTCGCGTGTTGCTTTGTCGAAGTCGATGACGCCGTCGAGTTGGTTGGTGGTGCGAATCCATTGATTGACGGCCTCACGTATGGCTTCTCCTTTGGGAGAGGCGTACCCGGCACCGACGTAGGGAGTGAGGGTTGCACCGAAGACCTTGATGCCGTGAGTGTGGGCGCGGGTGGCGAGCTGGCTGAGCCCGGCGATAAGATCGTCGGCAGTCACAACATCGTAGGGGTGATGAAGGTCCTGGGCGTGGCCGATGTCGTTGATGCTCTCCATGATGATGAGATATTTGACGCCAGCCTGGGCGAGGACGTCGCGGTCGAAACGGGCGAGCGCGCTGGGGCCGGTGTCGTCGTGGAGGACGCGGTTGCCGCCGATGCCTTCGTTAAGCACGCCAAGGTCAGCGGTGTTCTTGTCGGCCTGGAGGCGGGCGGCAAGGACATCGGGCCAGCGCGCGTTGGCATCTCGTGTGGCGTAGGCGCCATCGGTGATGCTGTCGCCGAAGGCTACGATGGCTGCGGCTTTATCGTCGGCTTTGACATCCACGCCTTTGAGGAATGGCCATGAGTAGAGGTTCGTCGGAGCGTCGAGAGACTTTGCGCTGACGACGTTGCCGGGGGCGGTGTAGTTCGTCTGATCGGCATAGCCATGAGCGGAGACCTGTTGAATGGGCTGCGACGGGATGAAGATGCTGACGGCCAGGTTAGAGGTCGGGGGAAGCTTCAAATTCACGGGGTCGCTGACGACGAGCGCGCCGGCTGGGATGACGATGAATGGCCGTCCATTGAAGGTGAGAGGAGCGGAGGCGGCGGTATTGATGTCGCTGCCGCCAGCGCTGAGGGCGACGTTGGCAGCGCCGATGGTGAGCGGGCCAAGGCCGAACTCGTTGGTGAGGATGACGCGGATGGCGGGACCGCCCATGGAGACGTGGACGATCTCGCGATAGGTGGTGTCTGCGGCAACTCTTTCTTCATGATTGTCCTGAGCCATGGGAGCGGTGGCCCAGGTTCCTACCCAGTGATCGGGCGACGCGGCGGCGGCGGTATTGGGATTGAAGCAGCAAAGGCAAAAGAGGAAGAGGGCGAGCGGGGGAAGCGTTCTGCGTTTGAGGTTCATAACCATCCTTGGAGGGATTGAGCTGACGCTACAATCTTACCGCTGTTTCGTGGGCGCGGGCGGGTTGCAGTATAGTGGCGAGGGTTGCTGAAACGTGCGCAACCGGGCGCTGAATGGACGAGATCAGCCGCAATCACAGACTGCCGAAGGCGAAAGAACTGAGGAAGAAATGACGAAGACTCTGGCAAAGGTTATCCTGCTTACCATGACAACTGGAATGGCGGCACATGGAGCAGTGACGAAGGCAGCATTTGGAACGACCCCCGACGGCAAGGCCGTAGAGATCTACACGCTGAAGAGCGATGTGCTGGAAGCACGCATCATGACCTATGGCGCGCGCATCGTCTCGCTGGAAGCGCCGGACAGAGACGGCAAGAAAGCCGACGTCGTGTTGGGGCATGATTCGCTTGCGGGTTATACGGCGGACAAGAATACCTACTTCGGTGCGATTGTGGGCCGCTACGGTAATCGCATTGCTGGTGGCAGCTTCAAGGTAGATGGCAAAGCGTATCAGACACCGAAGAACGACCATGGCATCAATATGCTGCATGGCGGTACAGTGGGCTTCGACTCGCTGGTGTGGCAGGGGCGCGAGATTCCCGATGGCGTTGAGATGACGCTGGTGAGCAAGGACGGCGACCAGGGATTTCCGGGGACGCTGACCGCCCATGTGCGCTACACGCTGCACCACAACGCGCTGCGTATCGACTACAGCATGTCCACCGACAAGGACACGGTGGTGAATCTGACCAACCACTCCTACTTCAACCTCTCGGGCGAGGGCAACGGGACAATCCTTCACGACATTGTGACGATTCCCTCGGACAAGTACACACCGGTGGATGCAGGGCTGATTCCGACGGGTGAGCTTGCTCCAGTTGAAGGAACGCCATTTGATTTCCGCAAGCCGACCGAGGTTGGCGCGCGCATCCATGAGAACAACGAGCAGCTCAAGCGTGCCGGCGGCTACGACTTCAATTGGGTGTTGCGTGGAGCGAATGGCGAGACCAAGACGGCAGCGCGGGTCTACGATCCGGAGACGGGCCGTGTGTTGACGGTGACGACGACGGAGCCGGGCGTGCAGTTCTACACCGGAAATTTTCTGGATGGAACAATCACCGGGCGTAGCGGCAAGCCCTATCTGAAGAATGGCGCGCTGTGCCTGGAGACGCAGCACTTTCCAGACTCGCCCAACCATGCCAACTTTCCCAGCACGGAGTTGAAGCCGGGCACGCCGAGGCATAGCACCACGACGTTTACGTTCACCACTCAAGCGAAGTAAATCCCTGGGCGCGGCGGCTGTGTATGCCGCCGCGCACGAGGCGTTTTCTGGTTGAGATCATGGATAAGGTTGTCTCTTCTGCCGATACCGCGGTTGCCGATATAGGCAGTGGTGCAACGGTGATGCTGGGCGGCTTCGGATTGTGTGGGATTCCGGAGAACCTTATTGCAGCGTTGGTGCGGCGGGGCATCACGGGACTGCATACGATCAGCAACAATATGGGAGTCGATGGCTTTGGCATGGGGTTGATGCTGGAGGCGGGCATGATTGCGTCGCACATCGGCAGCTATGTTGGTGAGAACCGCAGGCTGGAGGCGCTGGTGCTGCGGGGGGAACTGGATCTAACGCTGGTGCCGCAGGGAACGCTGGCTGAGAGGATTCGTGCGGGCGGCGCGGGGATTCCGGCGTTCTATACGCCGACAGGATTGGGAACGATTGTCGCGGAGGGCAAGGAGACGCGCACGATTGGGAACCGTACCTATGTTCTGGAGGAGGCATTACACGCGGATGTTGCGCTGATTAAGGCGTGGCGGGGAGACCGCTATGGAAACCTGGTCTATCGCAAGACTGCGAGGAACTTCAACCCGGTGATGGCGACTGCTGCCGATCTTACGATCGTTGAAGTGGAGGAGTTGGTTGAGCCGGGTGTGCTTGATCCCGATCACATCGTTACGCCGGGCATCTACGTCGATCGCGTCGTTGTGGGAGCGGCTTATGTAAAGCCGATAGAGTCGAAGTTCATTCAGGCAAGAGGTACGGCATGAACGGCAAGGAGCGCATTGCGCGACGGATTGCGCGGGAGATCAAGGATGGCTTTTACGTCAACCTTGGCATTGGTCTGCCGACGATGATCGCGATGTATGTGCCTGCTGGGATCAACGTTGTGTTTCAGTCGGAGAACGGGATGCTGGGAGTTGGGCCGCCGCCAGCGGAAGGTGATGCGGATCCTGATTTGCTGAATGCGGGCAAGCAGCCAGTGACGGAGCTGGCGGGATGCTCGTTCTTCGGAAGCGAACAGTCGTTCGCCATGATTCGCGGTGGTCACATGGACATGAGCGTTTTGGGCGCGATGCAGGTGGATGAGCAGGGCGATCTGGCGAACTGGACGATCCCCGGCAAGATGGTGAAAGGGATGGGCGGCGCGATGGACCTGGTCGCGGGTGCGCGACGGGTGGTGGTTGCGATGGAGCACCAGACGAAGGACGGCGCTCCCAAGGTTTTGAAGGTGTGTACGCTGCCGCTGACAGGGAAGAGTGTTGTCCACGATATCGTGACGGAGCTGTGCTGGATTCGTGTCACCAAAGAAGGCCTGCTGCTGACGGAGGTGGCTGAAGGTTTCGATGCTGCGGCGGTGCAGGCGCGAACGGAGGCGAAGCTGATCGTCGCCCCGGACTTACGGTCGATGGACAGGCATTCTGCTGAATTCTAAGAAGGAGTGAAGCTGCTTAAACGGAATTCGGACTAGGATGAAGATGTACAAAAGCGATAGAAGAATCAGATACGTATTGGCCGTAGCGCCAACTGGTCATTAAGGCTGGACTCATATTTTATGCCCACCATTGTGGAAGTCGCGAAACGTGCACGAGTATCGATCGCAACGGTATCGAATGTAATCCGAGGTACACGACGCGTAAGTCCTACCTTGCAGGAACGTGTTCAGAAGGCCATTCGCGAGCTGGACTATTCGCCGAATGAGATTGCACGGAGTCTGAAGGTTAAGCAGACTCGCATGCTCGCATTGGTGCTGCCGGATATTACGAATCCCTTCTTCCCAGAGATTATTCGCGGAGCCGAAGATACTGCGTTCGATCGCGGCTACTTCCTGATGACGGCGAACACCGATGAGCAGATCGGCCGTGAACGGAGGATCCTGTCGGCACTGCGGTCGTATCGCGTCGATGGAATTCTGCTGGCCTCTGCGCCCGGTAAGGACTCAAGCCATATTCGCAGCATTATGCAGGGAGGCATCTCGGTGGTGTGCCTGGACAGGACCGTCTCAGACATCAACACTGACGCCGTTCTTTTGGATAATGTCCGTGGCGGGAGAGAGTGCGTTCGGCACCTGATCCAGTGCGGCCATTCGAAGATCGCGATTATTACAGGCGCTTTATCGCTGCAGACGGGGCTTGAACGGCTGCGCGGATATGAGGAAGCACTGCGCGAATCCGATATCGAATTGGATCGCAGCCTTGTGCTGGAAGGCGATTTTCGATACGAATCAGGCTATCGGCTGGGGAAAGAATTCCTGAAGCGGCGCGTGAAGCCTACTGCGATTTTCGTGTGCAACGGAGTGATGACGGTCGGAGTACTGAAGGCATTTGAGGAGCTAGGAGTGCGGTGCCCGGAAGATATTTCGCTGGCAACTTTTGACGATCTTGCTGTGGACCGTTCTTTCCATCCTCACCTGACCGCAGTGGTACAGCCCGGCTATGAGATGGGTGCGCGGGCGGCAACGATCCTGATGGACCGGGTTGAGGGCAAGCTGACGAATGAGCCATTTGTCGTAAGGATTGTGCCCACGCTCGTGGTCCGCGAGTCGACACGGCCACGGAAGCTGCAGTCGTCGCTCCGTAGAAGTAGCTCTGCTGGTTAGACCTGGGCCTGATTGTGATTCCCCTTAAATCTTGACAGAAGTTTTTACCAGGTGCTTAACTGACTTCTAAATTTTAAAGGTTTAATGGTTAATTCCGATCAGCTTTTGAGATGAAGATCTTGGAATCTCTAATTACTTTGAAGTGAACAAAACCTTGACGAAGAATGATGAAAGGATTTGCCGATGTCAGCTTCACGAGTAGATACGCCAATTGAAGAGGTCGTTCTTATTACGAGCGGAGATTTGCGGCTCTCGGCAAATCAAGTATGCTGGCCGGCTCAGCAGGAATTGGAATGCAAGCTGACGGAGTGTTTTGCCAAAGAAGGTGTCGAGGTGAAGAGGGCATTTCCGGTCGACGCCAGCGCGGGGCATGGTTTCATTTCGAGCCAGCGGATGGGGATGGATATCTTCAGCGGCATCGATCCTGATGCCAATCTTGTATTTGCAACAGCGGCGTGGCAATACAGTCATCATGTATTGCCCGGCATGCGCAGCCATCGCGGTCCCATTCTGACTGTTGCCAACTGGTCAGGACAATGGCCGGGACTGGTCGGCCTGTTGAACCTTAATGGCTCGCTTATCAAGGCTGGGGTGAAATTTAATTCCCTCTGGAGTGAAGACTTTACTGATGAGTATTTCCTTCGCGGCATTAGAGAGTGGATTAAAGAGGGAAGGGTGACACACGATCTTTCCCATGTGCGCGATCTGGACGTCGCTGCGCTACCTCTCGATGCAGTGAATCTAGGTAAGACG
>NZ_DATKQC010000041.1:0-37623 GCF_035532915.1 Edaphobacter sp. | reverse complement strand
ACGCGGCCGCAGTTGTCGCAGAACTCCTCTTCGGGAACGTCATCCGCACCCGGTGCGCTAAGGTCCGGTTTGGCGGCAAAGTTCTCCTTGGTGAAGTCGCAGCTCACCGGCTCGACAGTAATTTTCTTTCCCTCTTCGGCTGCTGCATTAATGGAGGCAGCCAACTCCTTCACGTCATCGACCTCTTTCGAGTATTCGATCACGTCGTCCGTCGTCGCCTTCACGATCATGGGGAACTCGAACGCAGACGTCACCTTCTTCGTGATCGCCTTCGCATCCTTCTTCCAAGGCCCCATCGCCACGGTCATAGGCTTGACCTTGGTGAAGTTGCTGCACGAGTAGAAGCTGCCGAACTTGCCCCACTTCAAGATGAGTGCGCTGCCGCACTTATCGCAGACTTCGTCGGTCGCCTGTTCCATGCGCTTGACGTCTTCCATCTGCGTACTGGCGACCTTCAACTCCTTCTCGAAGTGGTCGTAGAAGCTGTTCAACAGATCAGTCCACTTCTCCTCGCCTTCTTCCACCGCGTCCAGCTCGCCTTCGAGCGTCGCCGTATATTGCGTATCGAAGATGTAGGGAAAGTTCTTGACCAGCAGGCCGGTGACAACTGTGCCGATCTCGGTCGGCACAAACTTCGCGCCGATCTTCTTGACGTAGTCGCGGTCCTGAATCGTGTTGATGATGGAGGCGTAAGTCGAAGGCCTGCCGATGCCGCGCTCCTCCAGCACCTTCACCAGCGAAGCCTCGTTGTAGCGCGGCGGTGGCTCGGTGAACTTCTGCTCCGAATCGATCTTCTCCTTCGTCAACGCCTGTCCGTCGTTCAACGCAGGCAGCTTGTTGTCGAGCCCCTCGTCTTCGTCCTTCTTCTCAGCAACCTGCTCGTAGACCTTGAGGAAGCCATCGAACTTCATCACCGATCCGGATACGCGGAAGTCGTAGGTCTTGTCTGCCTTCGCGGCGATATCGACGGTCGTCTGGTCGAACACTGCCGGGACCATCTGCGAAGCAACAAACCGCTGCCAGATCAGCTTGTAGAGCTTGTACTGCTCTTCGCTCAAATTCTTGCGAATCGACTCCGGCGTAAACGCGACGTTCGTAGGACGAATCGCCTCGTGCGCGTCCTGAGCGTCTTTCTTGCTCTTGTACTCGTTGGGCTTCGCAGGCAGATACTGCGGGCCAAGATTCTTCTGAACATACTCTCGAGCCTCGACGATGGCATCGGGAGAGACGCGGGTCGAGTCGGTACGCATGTAGGTAATCAGGCCCACCGTACCTTCTTTGCCGATCTCGACGCCTTCATAGAGACGCTGCGCCACGCCCATCGTTCGGCGAACGTTAAAGCCAAGGCGGCTCGAAGCATCCTGCTGCAGCTTGCTGGTCGTAAACGGAGCCGTTGGGTTCCGCCTGCGTTCCTTGCGCTCGACCGAACGCACCGACCACTTGGAATGTTCAAGCTGCGCGACGACCTCCTCGATCCGCTTCTGGGTCGGCAGCGAGCTGGCGATGAAGAGTTCCTTCCCGTTCTCGTCGACGCCATTTGCGACACGCGCCGCTACGCCATCAATGCCTACAAAGCGTGCGACAAACTCCTGCCCATCGGTGCTGGGTTTCAGCGTCGCATTGATCGTCCAGTACTCAACCGGATTAAAGTTATTAATCTCCAGCTCGCGCTCAACGATCAGACGCAATGCCACCGTCTGCACGCGGCCCGCGCTCAATCCGCGGCGCACCTTGTCCCACAACAGCGGGGAGACCTGATATCCCACCAGCCGGTCGAGCACGCGCCGGGTCTGCTGCGCGTCCACCAGATTTTCATCGACATCACGGGCATGGGCGAACGCAGCCTTCACGGCCTTCTGCGTGATCTCGTTGAAGGTCACGCGGCGAATCTTCGACTTGTCCTTCATGACCGGCAGAAGCTGCATCGACAGGTGCGCGGCAATCGCCTCGCCTTCTCGGTCGGGGTCGGGAGCGAGGTAGACCATGTCCGACTTCGCCGCCAGTTTCTTCAACCGCTCCACAATCTTTTCTTTGCCGGGAGATACGATCAGCGTCGGCTCGAACGTCCGATTCTTCAGCTCCACGCCGATGTCGTTTTTGGGCAGGTCCATGATGTGGCCAATCGAGGCCTCCACCACGTAGTCGCTGCCGAGATATTTATTGATCGTCTTCGCCTTCGCCGGCGACTCCACGATCACAAGTGATTTAGCCATTCGTTCCCTTCATCCACCAAAAACCACTACCTTAAATAGAACTGCCGTTGTGCAGGATTCCAATGCGAACCTAACACGAGTTGCCAGAAAGATGCGAACCGGGCAGTTTCGCAAAACCCCTGACTGGTCCGAAAACTATACCCGACAGACGGCCTATCTTGTATTCGATAGACTATTCATCTTCTATTCCGTCTGCATCGTCTATGGGTAACATACGGGCGACTTATCCACAGGGTTCCGCTAAAACGAGCGCACATAATTCTTGCCCGGCAACTGCCGGATGCGCCCCGCAATCTCCAGCTCAAACAGCGCCGTGAAGATCTCCGCAGATCCCAACTCCGCCTCCAGCCGCTCAATCAGATCGTCCAGCTGTATCGATTCATCGTGCCTCAGCCGGTCCATCACCATCTGTTCATGAGCTGGCAGCGGCTTATTGCTAAATAGAGATGCAGTCTCCGCGATCTTCGATTCATTGCCGCCCGCCGCGCTTACCTCATCTTCCAGTTGCAGCCGTATATGCGAGGGCAGGTCTTCCCATACATCCTCCCACGTCGCGGTAAGCTTAGCCCCCTGCTTAATCAATGTGTTAGGCCCCCAGGCATTTTTGTTGGTCACGTTGCCGGGGACGGCGTAGACGTCGCGGTTCTGCTCCATCGCCAATCGCGCCGTAATGCGGGTCCCGCTGTACTCCGCAGCCTCGATGACCAGCACACCCACGCTCATGCCGCTCAAAATGCGGTTCCGAATCGGGAAGTTCTGGGGAGCGGGAAACGTTCCCAGCGGGTACTCGCTGACGATCGTCCCGCCGGAGGCAACAATATTCTCCGCCAGCTTCTTATTTTCCTTTGGGTAGATGACGTCGATCCCTGTTCCCCACACCGCGACCGTCTTGCCGCCTGCCTCAATCGCCCCCTTGTGCGCCGCCGTGTCGACACCGCGCGCCATGCCGCTGAAGATCACCAGTCGCCGGTTCGCGAGGTCCCGCGACAGCATCTCCGCCATGCCTGCACCGTAGGGCGAAGGATGACGCGTTCCCACGACCGCGATGCCCGGACGCGCCAGCAACTCTGCGTTACCGCGAATCCACAACACAGCAGGAGGATCGTAGATCTCGCGCAGCCGCTCCGGATAGGCCTCATCGTCCTGCGTCAGGATGCTGCCGCCAGCCTCGGTGACCCTGTGTATCTCGTCCTCCGCCGCCGCGTGCGCCCTGCCCTCAAAGATGAACTGCGCCGACTGCGCGGGCATTCCCGCCGCTTCCAACTCGGTCAGGGAAGCCTCGAACAACCGCTCCGCCGCGCCAAGCGCTTTTACCGCTCTTCCGATCCGCGTCGGGCCCATCCCCGGCGTCAGTGTCAACGCCATCCATGCCGTCCGGGCCTGCTCCAATGACGCCCCGTTCCCATCATTCTGCTGCGACAAATGCACCCCTCCGAGCCCGAAATCCACAAAGCGTATCTTTCAACGGTCAGTTCGCCGCAAAGCTCCTGCCAGAACAAACGATCCGCCACACATCGCCAAAGCGATCATCCCGCTGGTCCATTCATTGCCATTATGCGGCGACGCCATAATTCTAGGCGTATGAAGCACGACCACCCAGAGCAGGAACATCAATCCAAGCAATGCCGCAGCCAGACGCCCCTGTATCCTCGTCGCCAGACTCAAGGCAGCGGCGATAAACGCCACTCCCACAAAATAAGACCAGAACAGATGACCCGGAATCCATGCAGGGATCAGCGTCGCGATGAACTTCGCGTACATGAAATGTTGGACCCCAACGACCACCAGCGATGCCGCGAACAGAAATCGTCCAGCCAACACCAGGCTCTCCCAGGACATGGAGTTTGATAACTCCAGCTCACCGGCCAACACCAATGCGGCCGCGCCCAGTGCCATCACCTCGGCCCCGCTCGTCCACGGGCCGGGGTCACGCAGATTTGCAACCACCTTAGGCAGAAAGACTATCAACACCCGTAATAGAAAAACTGCTGCCAGCACAACCGTCGCAGCTCGTGCCCACATCTTCGCCACGATACAAACGCCGGCGACAACGAATCCCCCACCAATCAACCATGCCCACGCACCAGTCTCAGCAGTCCACGGAGGTCCGGGAGCCGGCCCCGTTCCACGCGAGTGTAAGAGGTACAGCAGTCCAAAAAGCACCATCGCCACGCCGAACACAATGCGGCCAAACCGGCTTAATCCGTCCACAGTCGAACCCTCCAGATAGCAAATCACAACAATTTCGCGACCGTCATGAATCCTACCCTACGACTGGCCCTTCGGAGGGCTTAATTCCTCGTCGCACTTCTTGCACTCCATCATCCGCCCAATTCGCTCAGCCCTCGACTCTTCGTGCAACACCCACTCGCGCACCATCCACGGTGGATCGTGGCGTACATGCTGTCCATGTCCGCACTCGAGCTTCGCTGCCCAGTGTCCCTCTTCATCCTGATAGAAGCCGACTATCGCACGCTGCATCGAAAACCTCCCGTCCTCATCTATTAAACTAGTACCAGCTTGCCTAAATCATCCCATCCCGTCCGCGTAGCTGCCATCAATTTTCTCAACCCCGCGCCTCTCATGTGGGACTTCGAGCACCCGCCGCTGGCGGCAAAGCTCGCTGAGCGCTACACCCTGCACTACACCAGGCCAGCGCTCTGCGCTGACGAGTTGCTCGCAGCCCGGGCCGATCTCGGCCTCATTCCCATCGCCGAACTTACGTCTGATCTCGCCATCGTCTCCGGCTGCACCATCGCCTCGCTCGACCGCGTCCGCTCTATCCAGCTCATCGTTAAATTGAAATATGGGAAGCAAACGCACCCCCTCGAAGCCGTCCGCACCATCGCAGCCGATACCGCATCACGCAGCTCACTCGCCTACGCCAAAATTCTCTTCCGCAAGTTCCTCGGCACGCAGCCCGACTTCATTCAGCATCCCGCCGATCCCGTGGCCATGCTCGAGCAAGCCGACGCCGCGCTCCTCATCGGCGATCCCGCCCTGCTTGCGCTCGAATCCCGCGAGCAGATCGAGCAAGCCGTCGGCCCCTGCCAGTGGATCGACCTCGCCCACGAGTGGACTACGCGCACCGGCCTGCCATGGGTCGCCGCCGTCTGGGCGGTGCGCCCCGAGGCCCTCAGCCTCGGTCACATCACCCCTGCCGAGATCACGGACGACCTCAACACCTCACGCGACCACGGCCTGGCTCATATTGAAGACCTTGTGCAGCAGTGGACGCCGCGCATCGCTGTCCCGGCTGAAACCATCCGCCACTACCTCACCGAGAACATCCACTACACCCTTACCCCCGACTGCATCCGCGCCATGGAGCTCTTCCGCAGCTACGCCGCCGAGATCGACGCGCTTCCACCTCTCCCAGCCCTTCGATTTCTGTAGCCCGTCAACCCGTCGCCGGAATATTCCCGATCCGCGCGGAGACTTGCGATCTTCTGTTAGCGTCATACTGACCATGAAATCCCCTGCCGGCATCGCAGCGATCACCGCAGCCGCAACCGGATCGGCGAAGCATAGCCTCGCCTTCCTTCTGGCCGCCGCACCGCATCGCCACTCCGGCAGGTTCTTCCACCTTCTTGCCAGCTTCGGCGTGTTTGGCATCTTCCTGGTATCGATCGTCGACTCGTCTTTCGTTCCGCTTCCCGTCCCTGGCGTCACCGACATCATGCTGGTCATCTTTGCGGCCCAGAAGTCCAATTGGATTCTGCTCGTCCTTCTCGCCACCGCAGGCTCCGCGCTCGGCGGCTATCTCAGCTACCAGGTCGGTCATGCCGGAGGAATGCAGTTTCTCGAAAAGCACGTCCCCGCGCGCATCTTCAAAAACATCACGGCATGGATGGAAAAGCACGCCTTCCTCGCCATTGCTCTCCCCGCTGTCTTGCCGCCGCCCATGCCGTTGTCGCCCTTTGTGCTGGCAGCGGGCGCGCTAAAGATGTCCAGGAAGAAGTTCCTTACCATCTTCACGCTCAGCCGGGGAGCGCGCCATGCATTCACCGTCTGGCTCGGCATCCACTACGGCAAACACGTTCTTCATCTCTGGAGCCACTTCTCCGCGAAATGGGCTACCCCGATCCTTATCGTTATCTGGACAGCCATCCTCATCGGTTGCGCCATCGCCTTCTGGAAGATCTATAAGACATCGAAAAGCGTCGGCTCCCACTCAGCGGGCCTGCCGGACCAATCCGAGACGGCAATCTAAAGACGGCAATCTAAACCTGCCCCAGCTCAAAACTCCCACTGCAACAGCGTAGCGCCCACCGTAAATCCGGCTCCCACGCTTGCCAGCAGCACCAGGTCGCCCTTCTTCAGGCGTCCTTCTTCGAGCGCCGTGTGCATGGCGATCGGAATCGTGCCTGCGGTCGTGTTGCCATAGCGGTCGATATTGATGACAACACACTCCTCCGGCATCCCCAACCGCTCGGCCGTCGAGAGAATGATCCGCTTGTTCGCCTGGTGGGGAATAAAGCAGCTCAGGTCCTTGCCGGTCACGCCGTTCCGGGTCAGCACCGTCTCCCCAGCCTCCGCCATCTTGCGTACGGCAAACTTGTAAACCGCCTGCCCCTCCTGATGCACGTAATGCATCTTCGCCGCCACGGTCTCGGCGGTCGACGGGTGCAGGCTTCCGCCTCCGGGCATATTCAGCGCTCCCGCGCCCGAGCCGTCTATCTCGTGCCAGTAGTCAACCAGCCCAACCTCTCCCTCGGCGCAGGGCTCCAGCAGAACCGCGCCCGCGCCGTCGCCAAAGATCACGCAGGTAGCCCGGTCGGTGTAGTCGATGATCGAGCTCATTACATCAGCGCCGATTACCATCACCTTCTTGTGCATCCCGCTTTCCACCAACTTCGCGCCCACCTGCAAGGCGTAAGGAAAACCCGAGCAGGCAGCCGAGAGGTCGAACCCCCATGCACCCTTCGCGCCCAGCTTGTCCTGAACCAGGCACGCTGTCGCCGGAAAGAACATATCCGGAGTGACGGTGGCGACAATAATTACCTCAAGCTCGCTGGCCTCGATGCCGCGGGCCTCCAGGCACCGCTTGGCCGCTTCTACCGCAAGGTCGCTGGTGGCCACGCCCTTCTCCACGATGTGCCGCTCACGAATCCCCGTGCGCTCGACAATCCACTGGTCGTTGGTCTCCACCATCTTTTCGAGATCGGCATTGGTCAACAGCCGTGGCGGAACATAAGCACCCACCGAACTGATCTTCGCTCTTACGTGCACTTGCGGTTTCAACGTCAAACTCAAATTCATCACCTCGTCAACAACCAGAATACAAAACTATTCGCCATCAACACTATCCGCTGTAAGACGTACCATCCTCGGCCACAGACGCAGCATTCCGCGTCCATCGTCCGTGCTTCAGATTTTCAGAGGAGAAAGAGAGGGAGAAAGTGTACCGGGCGACCCACTGCGCCCATACTTGCCCGTTACCGTTGCTTCCTTCCGGACCTGGCGGGGTTGGCGGGATTACGTCGCGTAGGACCCGGCACAACACCATCCTAACATCGCCGGGCCGTATGCCAAAACCGTGCGATAACAGCCCACGTGTCGTGAGGATTGCCATCAACCTGCTCTGCCGCATACGCTTATGCATCATGCGATTTGTCCTACCGATTTTTCTCGCTCTCGCGCTCACAGCCACCGCACAAGACGTCCACGTTCGCGTCTCCCACGACGTCAAAACCGGTATCGAGGCCACCACCGAGTTCCCCACCGTCCAGATGGCGATGGACCACCACCCCTTCGCCGGACCCGCCCCCGGCAAGGATGGAAGACCGGCCCGCGTCTATATAAAGATCGCCCCCGGCACTTATCACGAGCGCGTCATCGTCACCCAGAACCACTCCAACATCACCTTCCTCGGTATGGGCAAGTCGCCCGAAGACGTCGTCATCACGAACTCGCTGAACGCAAAGCAGGCCGGGGGCACCTTCTTCACCGAAACCGTCGAAATCAACGGGCCCGGATTTGAAGCCGACAACATCACCTTCGAGAACACCGCAGGCAACACCGGGCAGGCCGTCGCCGTTGCCAACCGCAGCGATCGCTCCATTTTCAAACACTGCCGCTTCCTCGGCCATCAGGACACACTCTTCGCCGACTACGGCCGCCAATATTACGTCGACTCCTATATAGAAGGCGGCGTCGACTTCATCTTCGGCAACGCCACCGTCATCTTCGACCACACCGAGCTTCACGCCAACGGCCCCGGCTATCTCACCGCGCAATCGCGCACGGCGGCCGACCAGACCACCGGCTATGTCATCCTCAACAGCAAGGTCACCAGCGGCATCGACCACGCCGCACCGCCCATCAGTACCGACGCCAACATTGCCGGAGCGCGATCCATCGCCTCCGCTCAAGGCGCAATCGGCCTTGGCCGACCCTGGCGCCCCTACTCCCGCGCCGTCTATATCAACACCGAGCTACCCAGCGATGTACGCCCCACTGGCTGGAACAACTGGGGCAAAGCCTCCAACGAACAGACGGCCTTCTACGCAGAGTCGAACAGCACCGGCCCTGGCGCAAACCCCAGCGCACGCGTTCCCTGGTCACATCAACTCACAGCAGCGCAGGCAAAACAATTTCTGCCCGCAAGATTCCTGCGCGGCAAAGACCACTGGAATTCGATAGCCGAGGCGGCCAAACTGCCATAACTATCCTCTCGAAGAGATTTCTCTCCACTCCCACCTTCGCCAATTTGCTATCGTCATCTTCAAGCCAATGATCTTTCCCCCACCTCTCGCGTTGCTGCTCTTCCCTGCCATGCTCCTGCTGCTTGAGCTTGGCCGCCGCTTTCGTCTCAGCCGAAAAGATCCTGTCCAAAGCAACGCCGTCGAAGGCGCGGTCTTTGCCCTCTTCGGTCTGCTACTGGCCTTCACCTTCTCCGGAGCGGTCACTCGCTACGACGCGCATCGCCAGCTAATCACGCAGGAGACCAACGACATCGGCACGGCCTACCTTCGTCTCGATCTTGTCGCTCCCCAGGCACAGCCCGCTCTCCGCCAGCTCTTCCGCGACTACGCCACCTCGCGCCTCCATCTCTTCGATGCTGTCAGCGAAGAGGTCTCGCCGGAGAGTCAGCACCTTCAACGCGAGATCTGGCGGCAATCCGTTGCGGCCGCGGCGGCACCCGGTAGTAGCGCAGACGCATCCAAACTGCTCCTCCCCGCCCTCAACGACATGATCGACATCACAGCCACGCGTCAGAATGCATTCAACATGCATCCTCCCATCGTCGTCTTCCTGCTTCTCTTCACCTTCAGCCTTGGCTGTGCCTTCCTGGCGGGATACGACATGACCGCCGTTCCGCGAAACTGGCTCTACATCGTAGCCCTCGCCGCCGCAGTCACTCTCACTATCTACGCCACGCTCGAGATCGAGTTTCCCCGGCAGGGGCTTATCCGCCTCAGCCATACCGACAAAACCCTCATCGATCTCCGCAGCTCCATGAACTAATCATCTTTCAGCCCAATGCGGCATCCTAAAAGAGACAAGAATGCCGACCACTGCCAATCTCCCTGTACCCGTTCGACGCGGCTACCTCGCCGACATTTACACCTTCGACTGGAAGCAACTCTCTTTTCGCACGCCGTTGATCGGCATCCTTTCCATCGGCCTCTGCCTCTTCGGCGGAGTCCTCTTCGGCCATCCCTCCGCCGGCCTCATCGCCGGTGGCGGAGCGTTCACCATCGGCTTCGGCGTGAATCAGCGGATCGCCGACTCACGTCTCTGGCCCATGATCGCCGCCACCGCGGCGGTCTTCCTCTCCACCATGATCGGAATGCTGGTCGGACACCGCGGCTTCACGCTTGTCCTCGCCGCGGCCATCTGGGGATTCACCTACGGCATTCTCACCGCACGGGCCGCGGGCATCAGCTGGGTCGGACAGCAATCTGCCATCACCCTCTTCGTCGCCTCCGCCTTCCCTGCCAACTTCCACTTCACGTTACTTCGATCGCTGCTCATCGGCGGTGGCGGAGCGTTGCAAATCCTCATCACCAGCATCTGCCTTCGCCTTCTTCCCGAACTCGCCGCCAACCTTCGCGCCATCCGCCAAACCAGCAGCGAAGAACTCAGCCATCTCTTCAGCAGCAACTTCGCCCGTTACCGAATGCTTCTGCGCCTGCGCGCGCTGCCCGAAAACCTGCTTCACATTCCCACGTTTCCATTCGCCATTCGCATGTCTCTCACCGTGGCGATCTCCGCCGAGGTCTACCGTCATCTCGGCGTCCAGAGCGGCTATTGGATTCCCATGACCGCGCTTCTCGTTCAAAAGCCGGCCTTCTCCGAGACCTTCTCCCGCGCCTTCCTCCGCGTAGGCGGGACCCTCGCCGGCGCAGTCCTCTCTACTATCTTTCTCATCCACATCCGCCCGGACCCCTACTATCTCGCGGCTCTGACCACCTTCTTCGCACTCTGGTCTTACGCCACCAACACCGTCAACTACGGCCTCTACACTCTCTTCCTGACCTCCTACATCGTCTTCCTGCTCTCGCTGAACAGTCTTCCCGGTCCCGTCATCGCGCATCGACGGGCTCTGTGCACCATCGCCGGTGGACTCATTGCACTCGTCATCCACGTCGATGCAATCCGGCGTCTTCGCAATCGTCAACGCACTCTTCCAGCGCAGCTGCCGTCGCAAATATAAATAGACGCCGCAGCAAAAGAGATTCATTCTCCGCGCCGGTGCGATCATGCAGGCAGCGGTTTGATTTCCTTGCGACGTCATTTCTTCCCATCCCCAAAATGCTTGCCAAAAATTTAAGAATTCTCGCTCAAGTTGCATTTTTTTGCACCCATTTCGTGACGGAACTGTGTCCGCAAGGTCCGCAAAATACGCGAAACGCAAACATCTGCGTGCGGCCCGCAACATCTTTCTGATGTGCATTTTTTTGCACGAAAGACGGCAAAATATTTCACCGAAAACATTCTTGTAGTATCTGCATCTATTGGCAGAGATTTACTTAGGAGATCTACCCCGTGCGTAAAATTCTTTCGTCCCTCGCAGTTATGGCCGCTCTCGCAGTGGTTCCTTCCGCCCTTCACGCAACCCCCATCACCGGCCAGTTTTCCATCACCGGCGCATCGGTTACGGATAACGGATCGTCCCTCACCTTCATCCCCAGCTCGATCACAGCAGGCTCGGCGAACACCCTCACCGGTGACTTCAGCACCCTGATCAACGAAAACGAAGCCGGGACCATCACCCAGGTCATCGACTACAACCCCTACGTTGCCGGCAGCGGAGTCATCACGCTGACGAACCCCAATGGGACGACGGTCACCTACACCATTGACACTCTTACAGAGACCGGCGTTAAAGGCTTCGATCTCTTCGAGGGAACCGGCATCATCTCCACCAATGCCGCTGGCTACGATTCGACTGCAGGAACCATTCTGTTCTCCAGCCAGGGCAACGGCACCGTGACCTTCTCGGCCACGACAACGGCTGCATCTCCCGTTCCCGAGCCCTCGACGCTCGCTCTCCTCGGCACCGGCCTGGTCGGTCTCGCTGGAGTGATCAAGCGCCGCTTGGCATAACTGCTTCAGCAGCACGCAACATCGCGGGCACAGTGAACAGGCTGGAAGACCAATCCGTTCACTGTGCCCGTGGCATTTAAAGCCTTATCAAGGTCTCCTGTCTACAAAAAGCAAGGAAAAACGCTATAATTAAGCTTCCGTGACTCCCCCCGCCATTCTCGAAGAGCTGACCCAGTCAGCACCAGCGAAACCCCGCCCCAAGATCGGCTTCGTCTCCCTCGGTTGCCCTAAAAACCTGGTCGACTCCGAAGTCATGATGGGCATGCTGCATCAAGCTGGCGGCGAACTCACCTCTCAGGCCGAAGACGCGGAGATCCTCGTCGTCAATACCTGCAGCTTCATCGACTCCGCCAAGCAGGAGTCGGTCAATACCATCCTCGAGATGGTGCAGCACAAGCAGGCCAACGGCGGCCGCGCCCAGCGCCTCATCGTCGCCGGCTGCCTGGTCGAGCGCTACCGCGACGAGATCCAGAAAAATATTCCCGAAGTAGACGCAGTCGTAGGCACCGGCGAGCTCGAAGCCATCCTCGCCGCCGCCGGACTCACGCCCACCGGCCACGCCAACAACTCGCCCTTCCAGATCCTCACGCAGGCACAGATCGACCGCGCTCCCAGTGCCGTCCACCAGCACAGTCGCCCCGAGAGCGATGGCGCCCAGCTTCAGATCGAACAGGCCACAAAACTGGGTGTCCCACATCTCGATTCTGAGATGTGGGCACGGAGCGCCACCCCCTCCCGCCCCGAAGGCGACCTCCGCGAGCAGCAGGGCCGCTTCTCCCGCACCGCATGGGACGGAGCCACCGCCGCCCTCCCCGAATACCTCTACAGCGACACCACACCCAGAATCCTGACGACGCCAAGGGCATCGGCCTACATCAAGATCGCCGAAGGCTGCGACCACCCCTGCGGCTTCTGCATCATCCCGCAGCTTCGCGGCAAGTTCCGCTCGCGCCGCATGTCGTCGATCATCACCGAGGCCGAAAACCTCATCGCGCAAGGTGTCCGCGAGATCACCCTCATCGGCCAGGACACCACCTGCTACGGCGAAGACCTCGGCATCAAGGACGGTCTCGCCCAGCTCCTCGAAGCTCTCGCCGCACTTCCCGGCCTTCGCTGGCTGCGCTTCCTCTACGCCTACCCCAACAAGGTCACCACGCGCCTGCTCGAGACCATCGCACGCCACGACAACATCGCCAAGTACCTCGACGTCCCTCTCCAGCACGCCAGCCCCAGCGTGCTCAAGCGCATGAAGCGCGGCGGAACCCCCGAGGTCTTCCTCAAGCTCATCGAGAAGGCGCGCAGCATCGTCCCCGGCATCGTCCTGCGCACGTCGTTCATCGTGGGTTTTCCCGGAGAGACCGAAGAAGACTACAAACAGCTCGAAGCCTTCATCACCGCCGCGCAGATCGACTGGCTCGGCGTCTTCACCTACTCAGACGAAGAGGGCGCAGCCGCCTTCGAGCTTGCCTCTGAACTCAAGGTCCCCAAGCGCACCATCGAGGCCCGCCGCCGCAAGCTGATGAAGCTCCAGCAGAAGATCAGCGCCAAGTCCAAATCGAAGTGGATCGGCCGCGAGATCGACCTCCTCGTCGAAGGCCCCAGCGAAGAGACCGACCTCCTATGGGAAGGCCGCACCCCGCTGCATGCCCCCGAAATCGACGGCAAGGTCTTCATCAACGACTTCGGCCCCCACGAAGCCCTGGTCCCCGGCACCTTCTACCGCGCCGAGATCACCGAGTCCCACGACTACGACCTAGTCGCCCGCATCCTGGAATAAAACTCTTTCGCCACGAGAGCTACACCACTACAAAATCCTATAGTTGTCCATCTTCCGTCGCTAAAGCTATCGTTGTCCATCCTATAGTTGTCATTCTTCAGCTATAAAGCATAGTTGTCATTCTTCAGCTATAAAGCTATAGTTGTCATCCTTCGCCGAAGGCGGAGGATCTGCTTTTGTCTTGTCTTTTGTTTTTCCCTTCCGCCATGCACTACGACGACCACGAATACTACGTTTACATCATCGCGAGCCGCTCGCGAAACATTTACATCGGAGTTACCAACGATCTCCGGCGCCGAATCACAGAACATCGCGATGGGAAAGCGGACAGCTTCACCGCCAGATATCGAATCCATCGCCTCGTCCATTGCGAACGCTTTCAGTACATCAACAATGCAATCGCTCACGAGAAATATTTGAAACACTTCACGCGCGAAGAGAAGATCGCATTGATCAAATCCACCAACCCGACATGGGAAGATCTCGCGTCCGAATTATTTCCTGCGTTCCCGCCTGTCTCCTAGAGCGGCCCCCAACCCAAAGATAAAAGCAGATCCTCCGCCTTCGGCGAAGGATGACAATAAGGGAAAGTTCGACGAAACTTATCTCTCAATACAGAAGCACCACCCGATACGTCATGAATCCCGGGCCCGTCTGCACTCTCGGCAGCATGACGCAGCAGATGGAGGGATATGCCCGACGAAGTCGTCAAAACCATGCCGATGCAGTTAGGCGCACCTTTGCGCAAGGTTCTTGTCCTGTGTTGTCTGGGATTGTTCGCCTCCGCATACACCGCCGCTCAACAAGTAGCACCCAAGCCACAAGGCTCCCCCTACAAGATTGAAGTAGCCGTCAACGAGGTGCTGGTACCGGTTGTCGTTCGCGACAAGCAGGGACACTTGGTGCGCGATTTGAAAGAAGAAGACTTCCACGTCTTCGATAACGGCAAGCCCCATCCTCTCTCTGCCTTCACGATCGAAGAGCGCATCGGAACCGAGCCCCGCACCGCAACTAAATCCGAAAGCAGCGCACTCTCCACCACTCCGCCGCAACCCGTCACCGTGTACCCGCGCTCCATCGTCTTCCTCTTCGACGACATGCACCTGAGCACGCAAGAGATGGAACGTGCAAAAAACGCCGGTGCGGCCTTGCTTGCAGGATCGCTCGTCGATTCGGACATAGCCGCCGTGGTCTCGCTCTCCGGGCGAACCAACAGTGGACTGACACGCGATCACGCAAAGCTGCACGATGCGATCATGAGCCTTAAACCGGAACTGATCTACCAGACTGGCAATGACGATTGTCCAAAGATCACCTACTACCAGGCCGACCTGATGGAGAACAAGCACAACAGCACGGCAGAGCAGGACGCAGTAGCTCAGGCATTCCACTGCGACCCCAGAATAACGATTGGGGTCGCTCAGTCGCTGGCAGAGGGAGCA
Source organism: Edaphobacter sp. (assembly GCF_035532915.1). Classification (GTDB taxonomy): domain Bacteria; phylum Acidobacteriota; class Terriglobia; order Terriglobales; family Acidobacteriaceae; genus Edaphobacter. The sequence continues at coordinate 22,636 of NZ_DATKQC010000041.1, read as the reverse complement.
GCCCGACGCGCTCTGATCATGGGGCATCAGGATGCTCAGGTGGCGCTTGCCAACATGCGAGAGCTGGTACGACGAATAGCCACCCTACCCGGACGACGTATGCTCGTTCTGATATCTCCGGGCTTCCTGACAGTTGAACCAGATGTCCTGACCCAGGAATCGCAGTTGATCGACTTCGCTGCCCAGGAAGATGTGACCATCAGCGCCCTGGATGCGCGCGGAATTTACACCACGGCATTGACCGCAAGCGATGACGTCCACGGCGCTCCCATCCTGTCCAGCAGCGAATTCCGCGCAGGTTCGATGAGGTCGGTCGGAAACGTGATGGCTGAACTCGCCGACGGAACCGGCGGCAACTTCTTCAACAACAGCAACGATCTCGGCGCCGGCTTCAAGCGACTCACCGAAACACCCGAGTACGTATACCTTCTCGAACTCCCACTCGACCACATCAAAGCCAACGGCTCCTACCACCGTCTGAAGGTGAAGGTCGATCGCAGCGCCGTGCGGGTACAGGCGCGTCGCGGTTACATCGTGCCCAAGCCCATAAAGAAGAAGAAATAGCTTCCTTCATTCGTAGCGGAGCGCCGTCACAGGATTGACGCGCATGGCCCGGTGCGCCGGAATGTATGACGCTGCAAGGGCAACCAGCGAAAGAAGCACAGCGACGCAGACAAAGGTCAACGGATCGGTAGCGCTGATGCCAAAAAGAAGCGACGACATCAGGCGAGTGATCACGAGCGACGCAACAATGCCGAGGACGACTCCAACACCAGCCATACGTGCGCCTTCGCCTACCACCAGCCGCAAAACATCGCTGCGCTGAGCGCCAAGCGCCATGCGAATGCCGATCTCCTGAGTGCGCCGCGTAACCGAGAAGGCCACAACACCATAGATGCCGACGGCAGCAAGAGCGAGGGCGGCCACACCGAAGAGCCCCACCAGAAGAAGCAGAAAGCGGCGGTCTGCGAGCCAGCCACCCATCTCGTCCGCAAAGGTAGAGAACTTGACCGGAACATTGGGAGTGAGTTCGTGGAAGATGTCGTGCGCGGAGGCGACGATCTCCCCTGTCGGCGCATCGCTGCGCATGATGATCGTTGGCGACGCATTGGCGTTCATTCCGCGCTGGCGGTAATCGACATAAATGATGGGGCTTGGAGGAAAATTGAGGCCACGCGCGCGAACGTCCCCGGCAATGCCAACGATGGTGAGTGGCTTCAGATTGTCATCCATATTGCCGAAGTCGATCATCTGTCCGATGGGGTTTTGGTTCGGCCAGCGCTGACGGGCCAGCGACTCGCTGATCACGGCAACATTCGGCGAATCGAAGCTATCCTCTTCGCCGAACAGCCGCCCGCGAATAAGCGGAATACCCATGGTGCGGAAGTAGCCTCGGTCCGCAATAGCATACAGAGCTTGACCGGTTTGCGAACGATTTTGAGCAATCCGACCAAAGTCATCAAAGTTTGCAGGCGGCTTCTGGCCATTGAGGATCAGGAAAAGCCCGTCGGGCAGATCATCGCCAGCCGCGACGGGCATCGCGCCAGCGACACCCACGGTCTCCGCACCGGGAATCGCCCGAAGACGAGTCGTGATCTCATCCAGCAGATGAATCTGGTGCGTTAAAGCTGAGGCCCCCATCGCCACTTGCCCCTGCGGAATCGGAAGCGAAAACTCCATCGTGATCAGGTCCTGTTGACGAAATCCGGGGCTCGTCGAGATGAGCCGCATAAAGCTGCGCCCCAGAAGGCATGCTCCCACCAGAATCACAAGTGTCGTGGCAATCTCGCCAACTACCAAAAAGCCGCGCAGCCGCTGGCCAGCACCCTCCCCGCTGTAACTGCGAGAGCCCGCACTCAATGCCTCCTGCAGATCACCTGCGGCAGCACGCCACGCTGCAAAGAGCCCAAGCGAAACCGCAACAACGATCACCGCACCCAACGCGAACAGCAGAACCGATGCGTTGATCGCGATGCCTTGTTGCCGCGGCAGGTTCGCCGGAAGAATTGCAGGCAGTATGCTGACCGCCGAAGTCGCGATCAAAATGCCCAGCGCTCCTCCAGCGAATGAAAGCGTTAGTGATTCGACAAGAAACTGTTGAACCAGGCGGCCGCGGCTCGCACCAAGCGCCGCACGCACGGCCAGTTCCTTGCGACGTGCAGAGGTGCGCGCCAACAGCAAGCCGGCAACATTGGCGCATGAGATCAGAAGCAAGAGACCCACGGCTCCCAGAAGAATCAGCAGAGCGGTTCGCACATCTCCCACCATCGCGTCAGCCAGTGGCACAACTGCGGCATCGTCGAGATCAGCCTCTTTGCCGTACTGCTGTTTTATGCGACGAGCAATCGTGCTGAGATTCGCGCGCGCCTGGGCGACGGTGACGCCATCGCGGACACGACCGATCCCGCGCCAGTTATGCGCGCTGCGGCTGGGAAGCTCCGGATTAAGCTCACTGGGAATCCATGCCGCGACACCTGCCGGAAAATCGAACTCCGGCGGCATCACTCCCACAACGGGATAGACCGCTCCCTCCATGCTCAAGTGCAGTCTGGAGAGGTCTGTCGCGCTGCCGAGATATCGCTGCCAATAGCCATAGCTCACAATAGCGGCCGGCGTGCCATGCGGGCGCTGCTCGTCCGATACAAAGACTCGACCGCGAAGAGGCTCGACGCCGAGAGCTTTAAAGAAATCGCTGGAGACCGCCGCGATATCGACACGCACCGGCTCGCTGCCGCCGGAGACAGAAGACAGCCCATCTTCATATCCCGCCAGACTCGCAAAGGTATTGTTCTGTGTACGAAAGTCGTCGAAGTTCGAACCAGCCATGTTCATGCGATGACCATCGGGAGCCTGCTCCCACACGCGTACGATCTTCTGCGAGTTCGGATAAGGAAGCGAGCGCAGCAGAACGGCATCTACAACCGAAAAGGTTGCCGTGGCTGCGCCGATGCCAACCGCCAGGGTAAGGATGGCAACCACAGCAAATCCCGGGTTTCGCAGGAACATGCGAAGGGTATAGCGCAGGTCCTGCAACAAGGTTTCAATGAATGGCAGCCCTTGTTCAGCACGGTAAGTTTCCTTGATGGCTTCCACAGCGCCAAACTTCAACACTGCCTGACGGTGCGCCTCAGACTTCGGCATCCCTGCACGAAGATTGTCAGCGGTCTCAAGCGCTAGATGTTCCTCGATCTCTTCCCGCAGCCGTTCTTCCTGCTGGCGTCTTTTAACCGAGGTGAATAAACGTGTAAGAAAGCGCCTGAGCGATCTCATGACAAATCCTCCGCCTTCACAGCGAAGAACCGCCCAATAATCGCCGCTGTCTGGTTCCAGCCGTGCGTCTCAGCCTGCAACTGAACCCGTCCCGCCCGAGTTAGGCGGTAGAAACGTGCCCTCCGGTTGTTCTCTGAGGCACCCCATTCAGAGGCAATCGCTCCCTCCTGCTCAAGCTTCAGAAGCACGGGATACAGTGTTCCCTGGTTAACGGCAAGCAGGTCCCCGCTGATCTGCTCGATCCGGCGAGCGATCCCATAACCGTGCAGCGGCCCCAGAACATCGAGCGTCTTTAGCACCATCAGCGCCAAAGTTCCTTGCAGGACATCCGTCTTCTGTTTCATAGAGAACGACCTCTTGGTTTCCAACAGGGATCCTTCCACAACTCATCTTGGAAAGCAACAGGAAAATTTCCACGAAATTCGCGCCCTTGAATGCGGCTCTGGAATTAGGCTGCTTCATAGGCTGCGGCAAGGAAATCTCAACGAAGCGATGATCAGTACAGCAGCACAGCCACCCGATACGTCGTGAATCCCTGCCCTGCCGGCGCGCTCGGGCAAGCTCCCACCGCAGCCGAGTGATAGCTCCCCTGCGATATCCGTTGCACCAGCACATCCGGCAGTTGCCCCGGATTCGACCCCTCCCAATGCACCACCAGCTTTGCGCCTTCTGCTGTATTGCTTTGGCTCTCGCAATTGGACCGCGCCGCCTCCGTCATCTTCACCGAACTGATGCCAGCCTTCTCGAGAGCCTGCATCACCTGCCCTTCAACCTCGGCACGCTTCGGCGTTGGAACGCTATGAGCAAAATCCTCCACCGCATACAACAACCCTCCACTCTCGATCACGCCAATCCCAACAACGTTCATCTTCGGATCGAGAAGGTTCCTCCGGTGCGTCGGTGTACTCATCCACTTTTGCTGCAACTGCGCCGCAGTCTGTCCCCTGCCCGCAAGATTCTCCGCCACAGCGGAGAAGTGTGCTCCCGCCTCTGCCGCTCGCGCGATCATATCCGGCTCCCCCGGATACTGATGTTCCATATCGCCCCCAGCCGATACCATGAGCGTCGCATGCTTCCGCGCCGCACGCGCCAACGCACTGTTCCACGTCAGCGGAGCCACGCCATGCGCAGCCCGAAACTGGTTCGCCATCTGCAACAGCGCACTCTCGGCAGGTGCCGCATCCACCTGCGCCATGCCCGTAGACGCCGCCATCAGAACACCACACAACACAATCACAGATCGTCGAATCACACTCACCCCCGGCCTCCTCAAAGACTTGCAAACTCTCTACCGCAAGCTCGTCGCAACCTGTTGTAAGCGTAATCCTCCTCATACTGAAACGCATATTTTTCTCACATCTCACCCCTATGTAGTATACTATTTTAGGTAGAAAGCTACACCGCACGAGCACAGGGGAAGACACCATGCTTGAACTCAGAAATGTATCGAAGACCTATCGCAGCATTCCCGCTGTACAGAACGTAAGCTTCACCTTGAAAGAGGGCGAAATCCTCGGCTACCTGGGCCCCAATGGCTCAGGGAAATCGACCACCGTAAAGATGGTGATCGGCCTGATTCAGCCGAGCAAGGGCAAGGTCTTCTTTGCGGGAAAAAATATCCACGACGACCTCGCCTCCTATCGCGCACAGCTGGGCTACGTGCCCGAAGAGGCGCAGGTCTACAACCACCTCTCCGGGCTCGAGTACCTGCAACTGGTCGGACGCCTACGCGGCATGCAGGAGAAGTTGATCGAGCGCAAGGCACGCGAGCTGCTTCATCTCATGTCGCTCGAGGCAGCGCAGTACTCGGCGTTGTCCGACTACTCCAAGGGGATGAAGCAGCGAGTCCTGATCGCGGCGGCGCTGCTGCACGATCCCAGACTAATCGTCTTCGACGAGCCCCTGTCCGGCCTCGATGCCACTTCGGCACGCCTGTTCAAAGACCTTCTGGGATTGCTCGCACGCGAAGGCAAGGCAATCCTCTACATCTCGCATGTGATGGAAGTAGTCGAGCGCGTATGCAATCGCGTCATCGTGCTGGCCAAGGGCAAGGTCGTTGCCGATGCCGCGCCGGACGATCTCACCCGTCTGATGGAGCTACCCACGCTCGAAAGCGTCTTCGCGCAGCTGGTGCAGCAGACCGACACCGAGCAGGTAGCGCAGCACATGGTCGAAGTCATGAAGGTGCGCCATGGCTAAGAAATATCGCGTCACTCGCGTTCTGATCGATCATTTCTTCCGCCGCTTCTTCGACAACGACACCATCCAGGTCGATGGCGACACGCTCACCACCGTGATACGTGCCGTCTCCGTCGTAGCCATACCCGGCCTCATGGTCGCCTTCTTTTTGCAGAACCAATATCCGCGCCGACCGATGTGGGGAGCGATTGAGGACCAGTATTTCTTCGTGCTGTTTTCGTTTGTCGTCATGGGTGCCGTGTCCATCTTCGAATGGGAGATGCTCTTCCCCGACCGTCAGGACTTTCTGATCCTCTCACCGCTCTCCTTGAAGCCGATGCAGATGCTGGCAGCGAAGGCGGCGGCGCTGATCGGCTTTATGGCCCTGTTCCTGTTCGGCTGCAATTTCTTCGGAACGCTTGTGTTGCCCATGGTAAGCAAGGGCAATTTCTACCGCCAGATCTTTGCCCATGCAATCGCTGTATCGATGGCAGGCGTCTTTGCAGCACTGCTCTTTCTCGCACTGGGAGGTGTACTGCTCTGCCTGCTCGGCGGCGCACGCTTCCGCATGGTTTCGCCCATCATGCAGATGCTCTCCGTCACCGCGCTGGCGCTACTACTGCTGCAATATGCGCAGTATGGCGACTCTATGCAGGCGCTGTTGTCGAAGCCGCTGGGAATAATCCGCTGGATGCCGCCGCTCTGGTTTCTCGGCATCTACGAGCAGCTCCTGCGCGGAGACGCCGCACCCGCCTTCGCGCGCGAGATGTCACGTTTCGCCGTTCGCGGCACAGCGATAGCAGCGGCATTGGTCTTGCTGACCTACCCAATCGCATGGGCGAGAATGCACCGGATGGCCATAGAGGGCATCTCGCGCAGGCGGCGGCAGCCCTCGCGCTGGCTCGCCTGGCTCGTGCACAGCATCGTTCGGCGGCCAGGCGAACGCGCCGTATTTCACTTCATCGGACAGACCATCGCCCGCAACAATCGCTACCAGATCTATCTCGCGATGTACGGCGGAACCGGCCTCGCGCTGGCAATAGCATGCGCGGTCAGCTTTCCTGTCGAAGGCGGCACCCTCCACCCGGCCCTCTCCAACAAAGGACTGCACGCGGTGATGCCTCTGCTTCTGTTCTGGGTAATCGCTGGCCTGCGAACAGCCTTCGCCTTCCCGCTGAACCTCTCCGCACGATGGGTCTTTCGCATCACCGGCGTAAGTCTCGGCGAGTGCACCGCCGCAGCGCATCGCTGGGTGCTTTTATTCGCAACCGCCGTGATGGCATGCATCGTGGCCGCATTGCACTTCGCAGGCTGGGACACGCGGCAGCTTCTCGTGCAGACCGTATGCGGGCTATGCCTGTGCATCCTGCTGACTGACGGCTTCTTCTTCTTTCTGCAAAGCGTGCCCTTCAACCAGCCGCGAATGCCGGGCAGAACCAGCCTGCCGCTCATGCTGACCCTCTACATAGGTGTCTTTCCTCCATTCATCTTCGGCGTAATTTATACGGAGATGCAGATGGAGAGAAACCTCGGCAAACTTGTACTGCTGCTCATCGTCACTGCGACGATCCACGCCGTACTGCGGGTGCTCCGCAAGGGATACGAAGAGATCGAAGAAGAGATGGAGGGATACGACGGCGAGTTTCAACTCCTCGGCCTTAGCTGGAGATAGCACCCCCGCCCGTCCACACCCCGCCTGGAGCCGCCGGATTTACAATCGATATGCCATGTCCAAAGCCCTCTTCTGCCCCATCTGTCGTAAAGTAGTCCTCGCCACCGACGAGTACTTCCCCTTCTGCTCCGACCGTTGCCGCATCCTCGACCTCGGCAAATGGGCCAGCGGCGATTACAAGATCTCCTCCCCCATCCAGGACCCCGACGACCTCGAAGAACTCGCCCGCGCCAACGCTCACCGCCATCCCAACTCCGGCGACGAAGAGTAAGTTGATCCAGATCGACTAGTACCAGCCTCCATCGCCACTCTGCTTGGTGTAAATCGTCAACGCACTCACAGGGAGAACTCACTTACTTCGGATAAGCCGACTTCACAGGACTGATCTGGGCAGTCTACGCGGCGACCAAGTATCCTATTGTCCTGCCATCCGGGAGAATGTCATGAAGATTGTTCCTGTGATCAAGTCTGGTGATTTAGAAAGATCCGTACAGTTTTATACGAGAATTCTCGACTTCGAGCGCAAGTGGCTCGGGCATCAAGATCGCGAGATGGCCAACGGAGTCATTGACCTAATTCGAGACGGAGCCGAGCTACAGCTCTCGCGTCATGCGGGAGACGGTGTCTTCGGTTCGATCAACCGCGTGTTTGTGGACGACGTTGACGAGCGTTATGTGACCTTTCGCACGCGGGGGCTAGACACGACATTGCGTCCAGAGTCTCCAATTCACACTGCGCCGGTTGATCAGACTTGGGGACTGCGTGAATTTGCGGTGACTGATCCAGACGGTAACGCTTTGTGCTTCTGTATGCCAATAAAATAAGCTTGCAGATGGCCCAACTCACACATAACCCTCTATTGGGCCTCGCTCTGAGCGATCGATAGCCATAAACGCCCTCATGTGGCTCACCTTGCACTGTGGACGGCACTAGTCCAACGAGACGACTACTCATCCATGTGAAAAGAATAGGCGCATCGCGCTAGTTCGGCGAAGGCCGCTCGATATGATCGATCACCAGGTTTTCTACCTGGTCCTTCTGCGACTCCAGCTTCAGCCCAAGCTGTGACTGCACCGCCGAAAAGACCGAAGCGCCGGAGTCATCCGCCCCCTCCGCTGCAGGCTGTCCTGGCTGGGCCATCTCCAGGTGAATATCGTATTTTCCGGTCAGCCCCGTCTTGTCCACCACCGGTCGGCCAGCAGGCCCGGACAGCAGCAACGCCAGTGTCCCCGTTGTTACCCCATACATATCGATGCGCCCCTGCCCCCGGAAAAAGAATCCGCTCCCGCCAGGAACCGCCGTCGCCTCTGGATGCTTTGCCCGAATCGCCTCCACCTCATCCGAGTCAGACGCCTTCAGCTTTGGCCCATTCTTCCCCACCACCAGCGCATAGATCGGCTTGTCCTTCCTCTCGCGATGCACCACCAGTTTGCATCGCTCCGCCAGCAGCGTCTGCATCATCGCGTGCAGCATCTCTTTCTGCTGCGCCGGGTCCCGCCACGCCTCCGCATCGGAGTCCGCGATCCGCGCATCGATGTTATACCGTTCCTGCTTCAGCCAGTTCGGCATACCCGCAATGCGGTCTTCCACCAGATACCCCAGCGGATTGCCCGTGGTGGGAACATACGCCGCACCCACTGCCACGTTCAGCGGACAGTTCGTCATATGAAATCCTCTCGGCGTAGGCAGCAACTGGTCCGGACTGCAGGTACCGATATTGCCCACATTCTGGCGAATGGAAGCCACGTCGAAAGCCATCGGTTTACCGACCGTTTGCGCACACCCCACCACCGGCGCAAACACCATCGCTGCGGCAGCCACCCACCCCATCGCAGCCAAACCCCTCGTCCTCAAACAAGTCCGCATGTTCCCCGATACGCATACTGCCTCCCAAAGGTTCTAAGGAACCTCTGATCAAGTCCGGTTTTGTTAAGGGCACGGCTTCAGCCGTGCCGTAAGTCTAATAAAATCGATAGGGCTTAGCCCCTGAGATTCGCCTATGGGAGTTAAATCAGAGCATCCCTGAAACGGGAAAAAGTGCGGGTTGTGATCCGACAAGACCCAAAGAATCAAGACTTTGCCAACAAAATAGAGACTTTTACGAGATTAGACAGACCTAACTCGCCTGGAATGAAGACTTTGGGTACTTCGTACAGGAGGGGGGGGGGTACTTCCAAAACACGACCGCTAAACTAAACTCAGAACGACATGGCCAACTCCAACATCCAACTTCATCCTCCCGCTGAAAAGAAAACCTTTTGGGCCTGGACGATCGGCACTTTCTTCGGAGCGGGCCTTCTCAAGCCTGGTCCCGGAACTTACGGTTCCATCGCCGCTGTCGTCCTCTGGTTCATCGCCGCCCATATCTTCCCTGTCAGCAGCCTTTGGCTCACTATCGGCACAATCATCGCAGCCATCGTCGTCACTCTGATCGGCATTCCAGCCGCGACCATTGTCGCCCGCGAATCCGGCCGCGAAGATCCCGGTCACGTCGTCATCGACGAGGTCGCTGGCCAGCTCATCGCCCTCATCGCCATTCCCGCCGATTGGCAACACGCCGCTCTGAGCCTCCTGCTCTTCCGCCTCTTCGACATCCTCAAGCCTCCACCGATTCGCCAGCTCGAACGCCTTCCCGAAGGAACCGGCATCATGCTCGACGATGTAGCCGCAGGCATTCTCGCCCTTATCGTCGCGCAAGTAGCGCACCTCTTCTTCTAGCCTTGCACTCCCCCATCGCAACGCATACCGTAAATACTCAATGAGCCTCTTCCATCCCCACGCCGACGCACCGCATCTCCATCTCGTCACTCCGCCTGCAGCGATGCCTGGAGGAGAAGCCGAGATTCACGGCAGCAATCTAGGCCCAGCCTCGCATATCGTTCCCAGCGCCACCATCGGCGACACCACCGCAGCAATCACGCTCAGCCGCCCGACACGCGCCACTGTCCGCATCCCCGACGGCACGATCACCGGAGACCTCGTCCTCCATCGCAACGGAGCCTCCAGCAATCCGCTGAACCTCCGCATCGCGGTGCCCATGGCTGAAAACCTGCATCCTGTGGCCAATCCCGCAGTCGATGCCGAAGGCAACGTCTACGCCACGCTCTCCGGCTCGCGCGGCCAGGAGACGCCCGTCTCCATCTTCCGCATCCAGCGCGACTTCCAGATGACGCCCTTCGTCCGTGGCCTGCTCAATCCCACCGGATTGGCCTTCTCTCCCGATGGATACCTCTACGCCAGTTCTCGCGCCGAAGGCACTGTCTACCGCATCTCTCCCGAAGGAGCGATCTCCACCTACGCCGAAGGCATGGGCATCGCCACCGGCATCGCCTTCGACCGTGACGGAAATCTCTTCGTCGGCGACCGCTCCGGAACCATCTTCAAGATCGCGCGCGGAGACGCTCACGGCAGCAGCGGCGAAATCTTCGTCTACGCTACGCTCGAGCCCAGCATCGCCGCCTATCACCTCGCCTTCAACGATGCCGGAACGCTCTTCGTCACCGGGCCTACGACCAGCAGTAATCAAGCCATCCACGCAATCGATCGCGACGGCAACACGACCGTCTTCTACCAAGGCCTTGGCCGCGCCCAGGGCATGGCCTTCGACGTTGACGACAATCTCTACGTAGCCGCCAGCCTGCACGGCCAGCGCGGAATCATCCGCATCACGCCACAGCGCGAGGCCAGCCTCGCCGTCTCCGGACAGAACCTCGTAGGTCTCGCCTTCCTTGAAGACGGCTGCGCCGCTCTGGCCACACGGGACGCCCTCTACCATGTGGCACTCGATATCGAAGGCCGTCCGCTCATCTAGCAAACCCTTCAAGCAAATACCCTTGCAGCCTCAATTAGTTTTTACTTTGAACCAAGCGCCCTTGCTCGTGTAAAGTTATCCCGCAACCGAATGACGCATGAAGCGGCCATCGTCTGCCAAAAGTGATAACTCCTAAGGAGGAGATGTGATCTCTCGACGTGAATTTCTCGATACCCTTGCAGTCGGAGCCGCGGGCCTCGCCGTCAGCTCTACCGCAAAAAGCTATGCCCAGATTCTTGGTGCCAATGACCGTGTCAACTTCGCCGTAATCGGCCTCCACAGCCGCGCTTATGCCCATCTTGCCTCACTCAAGGCAAACGAGAAGCACGCAAAGATCACCCACGTCTGCGACGTCGACAGCAACACCCTCCAGAAATTCGCCGGAGCCGTCCAGCAGAAGTTCGGCGAAGCACCTGCCGCCGACAAGGATTTCCGCAAGACGCTCGCTTCCAAGGATGTGGACGCCATCACCATCGCCACCCCCGATCACTGGCACACTCCCATGGCCATCCTCGGACTTCAGGCCGGCAAGCACGTTTACGTCGAGAAGCCCTGCAGCCACAACCCTGCCGAGGGCGCTCTGCTCGTCGAAGCCCAGCGCAAATATGGAAAAAAAGTCCAAATGGGCACACAACGGCGTTCTTCTCCCATCTATATCGATGTCGTCCAGAAAATTCACGAGGGTCTCGTCGGCCGCGCCTACTACGCCAAGGCCTGGTACAGCAATACCCGCAAGTCCATCGGCGTAGGCAAGCCGGCGCCCGTTCCCGCCGTTCTCGATTGGGACCTTTGGCAAGGCCCCGCTCCGCGCCAGCCCTATAAGGACAACGTCCAGCCTTACAACTGGCACTGGTTCAAGATCTGGGGCACCGGCGAGGCGCTCAACAACGGAACGCATGAAGTCGATGTATGCCGCTGGGCGCTCGGAGTCGATCTCCCCAACCGCATCACCGCATCGGGTGGACGCTACCAGTTCAAGGACGACTGGCAGTTCTACGACACGCTCGACACCAGTTTTGAATACGACGATAAGCTCATCTCGTGGCAAGACCAGAGCTGCAATGGAATGAAGCTCTACAACCGTGATCGTGGCGCAGTCATCGTCGGCACCACCGGCAGCGTCATCCTCGATCCCGCGGGCTATGAGGTCTTTGACCTCAACGGCAAGAAGATCAACGAGGTCGCAGAAGGCAAGGCAGCCGCCTCCTCAGACCTTACCGGGGCCGACAAAATGACCGACCTGCACTTCGCCAACTTCATTGCTGCCATCCAAACTGGAGAAAAACTTAACCAGCCCATCGACTCGGGCAACATCTCCGTCACCATGCTTCAACTCTCGAACATTGCATGGGAGATGAAGCGTGAGCTGCACCTCAACCCACAAAACGGCCACATTCTCAACGACGCTGAAGCGATGAAGCTATGGGGCCGCGAATATGAAAAGGGCTGGGCACCCCGCCTCTAACCTGCAGTAACGGCGCGGTCGCACCCCACGACCGCGCCACCCGGTATTTCCCCCTTTTCACAATGTGCTAACATTTAGAGACCGTTCGGTTCTAAACTCCGCCAGCAATCGTAACGTTGCGAACGAAGTTGGACGGTAAGGATCTTGCATGAGTAAAGGCGAAGAAACTCGGCTGCGGATCGTCGCTGAGGCCGCTCCGCTCTTCAACCAGCGCGGCTACGAAGGCTGTTCCATGCAGGACATCATGGACGCCACAGGCCTCGAAAAAGGTGGCATCTATCGCCACTTCGAAAGCAAGGAAGAGCTCGCGGCAGAGGCATTCGATTTCGCCTGGGCGATCGCTTTCAGCAAGCGCAGGCAAAATCTCGACTCCTTTCCCAATCCTGTCGATCGATTGAAACAGCACATCGCAAACTTCGTCTCGCGCTCAAGCTTTCCCGGCGGCTGCCCTCTTCTTAACACGGCAGTCGATTCCGACAATGGCAATCCTGTATTACGAGAAAAAGTCCGCAAGGCCCTGCGCGGCTGGCAATCCCTGCTGCAAGACATCCTCAAAGAGGGCATTCAAGACGGCTCCATCCGGGCTGATGTGGATGTCAATCAAGTTTCCAGCCTCATCATCGGTGGACTCGAGGGCGGCATGTTGATCAGCCGGATTGAACGCAACGATCAAGGGCTGCGCGCCGCTCTGGAACACCTTGATTCTTATCTCGAATCGCAAGTCCGCAAGACCTCCAAAGCCCCCTCTAAAAATCGCTAACGAATATTCGCGAATCCTAACCCTCCCCTTTGCCTCTAATAGAGACCAATCGGTTTCTTTTATTTGACTTTGCGTGAGAGGCAATCTTGGCAACCCTTACACTCCCCGCTCCACCTCAGATCGCCACCCGGCGCGCCATTAACCCCTGGGTGATTGCACTCACGGTCACGCTGGCGACCTTCATGGAGCTGCTCGACACCTCCATCGCAAACGTCTCGCTTCCCTACATTGCCGGTGGTCTGGGCCGCAGCTTCGACGAGGTGACATGGATCCTCACCACCTATCTCGTCGCCAACGCAGTCATCCTTCCCATGAGCGCGTGGTTCAGCCGCGTCTTCGGACGCAAGAACTATTACATGACCTGCGTCGCTCTCTTCACCGTGACGTCACTCTTCTGCGGCATTGCTCCTACGCTCGGCGTCATGCTCGTCAGCCGCGTGCTCCAGGGCATTGGCGGAGGCGGGCTGGCACCGGTCGAACAGGCCATCCTCGTCGATACGTTTCCACCAGCGCAACGCGCCTCGGCCTTCGCGCTCTACACCGTTGCCATCGTCACCGCACCGGCCATCGGGCCGGTCCTCGGAGGCTGGATCACCGACAACTTCAACTGGCGCTGGGTCTTCTTCATCAATATCCCCATCGGAGCGCTGTCCCTCTTCCTCACCAACCGCTTCGTACACGACCCGCCATCGTTCGCCGAGGAGCGCAAGTCAGTTCGCCGTAACGGCAAGCTTCGTGTCGACACCCTCGGCATCATTCTGATTGGCATAGGCTCTGCCGCACTCGAGATTGTGCTCGACCGCGGCCAGATCGACGACTGGTTCGGCAGCAGCTTCATCGCATGGACCTTCGCCATCGCGCTGATCTGCTGGTCGATCGCGATCTATTGGGAGCTGCAGCACGACGACCCCATCATTGATCTGCACCTGCTCGCCAACCGAAACTTCTTTATCGCCGCGACCCTTTATTTCATCTTCGGCTTCGGACTCTTTGCCAGCACGACCATGATTCCCCAGGTGCTGCAATCGCTCTACGGATATCGCGCCATCGATGCAGGCCTGGTCCTCGGACCGGGAGCTTTTGTCATCACACTGCTCGCTCCGGTCGGCGCTCAATTGATACAACGCGGCATCATCCATCCGCGCGTTCTGGTTGCGATCAGTCTCGTGATCGTCTCCGCCTCGATGCTCTACTATAGCGGCTTCACCTTGCAGACTGATTACAGTCACTATGCACTGGCGCGCGCCTTCCAGGGTCTAGGCTATGCCTTCTTCTTCGTTCCGGTCAGCGTCATCGCATACTCCCAGCTCAAGCCCAATCAGAACAACCGCGCCTCCAGTCTTACCAATCTTTTTCGGAATTGGGGTGGCAGCTTTGGCATCGCTTTCATCACTACCGTCAGCGAGCGCAGACAAAACTTCCATCAATCCGTGGTTGGAGCAAACCTGACTCCCAGCTCACCTGGTCTGCAGGAATATGTTCGCAGAACGGCGACCTATCTTGCGCAGCATGGCTATTCGCAGGCCGACTCCGTGAAAGCGGCTTACCTCTACTACTACTCTCAACTTGAACAGCAGACCCGGCTGCTGGGCTTTATGGACTGCTTCCGGATCATCGGCTGGATAACCCTGGCGATGGTGCCGCTCACCTTCCTCATCCGCCACTTCCATGTCAGCGGCAAACCCTCTGGTGGCCACTGATGCTCGTCACAAGGGCTGCGAAGAAGAGTCCGCAGCTGAGGAATGCGTAAGAGGCACGCCAACATTTTGCAACAGGTTCAAAGTAAACAGTTCAGGCGGGTATTCCTCTTCAAATATCAGCTCTCCGGCTGACTGCGCCGAGGCAATTGTGCGCCATCGAGCGCAGGCTGCGGTCAACGCAAGCACAGTAAGGATACCGATGAAAGCGATGGGTCGATGCAACATTCGCATTTCAAATCGTGCGGCGACAAGTGGTACCCACACGAGAAGGCAGCCCCAGAAGACGACGTGAACTTTTGATTGGCCCGGCAGATAAGAACAGGTGAACGGAAGTTTGTGAAAACCGTACAGGCTAAGCTCGACGACGATGATTCCTACAAGTGCGAGCAGCACAAGGTGCCCAGCTATCGGCCATGTTGGCCACCGAAGAAGAAAGAGAACGGCAAGGAACAGCCAGATTGGTATCGCAGCAAGCGCGAATAATGCCCGCCGGATCGCCGAGAGATAGGCGGGCACTCCGCGAATCTCGGTCATGCGAAAGATCCAGTTTGCCCGCAGCGTCAGTGGCATGGAAATGACAAGCCGAACTGCCATAATCGCGAAACACATTCCCCAGATACTAGCCACGGGAAACGAAACATTGACCGCGTCTCCGGCAGACCCATGGAGCAACTTCAATAGCTTAAGGGATGTTTTTAAATACGCCAGCACCATGGCGAATGCAGCGCCCAGATAGAAAGAGAGCAGCATCCGATGCTGTCGGCTGCGTAGCAGCGTCCGAATGCTGAACAACACGACGGAGGTTTGCAGCAGGTTTCCGAATCGCGCTGACAAGTTGACTCGGTGGGCACCTGGCACGATATCGGGAGTCTCAATGATCTTGCCCATCATGCGGAAATACGCCATCAGGACAGAGATCGCACCGCCGAAGATCGCAACCGCCAGCCCAACCCATGCGCGTCTCGCCAGCGGCGCAAACACTGGCAGCATCGATCCGTTGAGTTGCTGAAACAGCCCTAAAAACCAATAGGACGGCAGCCATGCGAGCATCCGCTGATTTTGCGCTGCAACCAGGGCCTTTGGTGTCTCCAGCGAAGGCTCGAGGATGTAAACGCTGATGAAGAGGAAGAATGCCGCTACCTGTAGCAGCGCCGACAAGCGCAGAAATTGACGGCGTGGCAGCAACTGCGAAGCGACTCCCTGTATTGCTAAAACACAGCCGAACATAAATGCCGCGGCGAGCACCATCGTGATCCAATAGGCCGCCAGCGAGTGAAACATGCCCAGATAGCCACCGCCGTTGGTTGCGGAGAACATCTTTGGCCACACAAGGCCTGAGATGCTATTCAAGGAAAGAATCGAGAGACTCAGCGCCGCGACCAACGCCGATACTTTGGCTCGGAACAGCGTACTCACACGTACAGGCAACGGAGCCAACACCAGAACATCGCGACGATCTGGAAAAATGGACTCCCAGCACAGCACCGAGAACAGGCCGACCACCAGCATCGTGGTCGCAATCAGAAAATGCTCCATCACCCACAGGAAGTCTGGTGAAAATCCTCCGCCGGCAAAGATCAACCAGAAGGTGAAGAGATAGCTGATTCCGGCAAACAGCGCGGCAAATTGACCGAGCATTCTTGTCGTATCCGCATTGGCCGACAACAACTCCAGATCGACCACGCGAAGAAGGAACGCCTTATAAAGAATGCGAAACTGGCGCTTCTCTATGTTGGGAGGTTTATGCATGGATGAGATCCGCGATCTGCTTCGAGATTGCCACCGTATCCTGTTCGACCGCGAGCTGAGAGAAGATGCCTTCCAGAGTCGGTAGCGACATCAGCGTCCGCAGCCGCTCAATGGAGTCGTCGGCCACGATTTTGCCGCGATGCAGAATCACAATATGCGAAGAGATCCGTTCCACCGTCTCCAGCTCATGTGAGCTGAAGAGCACGACTTTGCCTCGCCGGGCAAGCTCCTCGATCAAACTACGCAGTATCAAAGAAGAGCCGACATCGAGTCCGGAAAACGGCTCATCCAGCAGAACCAGATCGGGGTTATGCAGCAGCGCCGCTGCCAGCAGCACCTTCTGGCGCATCCCTTTCGAGTAAGCCGAGATTGCCACATGGCGGTCGTCGTAGAGCGCGAACAACCGCAGCAGCCCGTCGATTCGCTCGGTTGCGAGCTTCCGCCCCAGATTGCGCAGTTGCGCGACCATCACCAGATATTCAGCACCGCTCAGATGCGTATACAGGTACGGCTCTTCCGGAACGTACCCCATTCGCTGCTTATAGGCCATAAGGTCGTTGCGGATCGGTGCGCCGTCAAACAGAATCGATCCCGAGTTCGTCTCGATCAGACCGGTAATCATCTTCATCGTGGTGGATTTACCGGAGCCGTTTGGACCGAGATAGCCCGTTACCTCGCCAGCCCGGGCACAGAAGCTGACGTTCTCGACGGCCGGAATGCTGGAGTAGCGCTTGGAGACGTTTCGAACTTCGAGCATAGAGTTTACCTCCACCCTATGTAGCTCACTACTTATGCGATTGTCAAGCAATGATCGCTGCAATTACTTTTCTCATCGCGGCTGAGCGTTCAACTGCACGTCTTCAAATCAAGAAGGCGCAAACATTACCGGAAACCGCTAACATCCAAAGAGAAGGTTATCTCCACTCCGCAGTCCATCTAACTATGATCTCTGAAATTATTGCCGTCGGCTCCGAGATGCTCACGCCCCACCGACAGGACACCAACTCCCTGTACCTTACCGCTGGCCTCAACGACCTCGGCGTCGAAGTGGCCTTCAAGACTATCGTCGGCGATAACCTTCGACACCTCATCGCGGCCGCAAAGATAGCCATTGGTCGCGCTGACATCGTCGTCTTTTCCGGAGGCCTCGGTCCCACCGAAGACGACCTCACCCGCGAGGCCGCCGCTGCTGCTCTCGGCATCGAACTTCACCCCGACCCCGCTATCCTCACGGCGCTTTATAAACGGTTCGCCGCTCGGCAGATGGTCATGCCGCCGAACAACGCCAAGCAGGCCGACCTGCTCGATGGAGCGGTGCTGCTCGAAAACAAAAGCGGCAGCGCTCCCGGCCAATATCTCGACACCACCGTCAACGGCCATCGCAAGATCATCATTCTTCTCCCCGGCCCACCCAGCGAGCTAAAGCCTCTCTTCGATGAGGCCTGCAAACCCCGTCTCGCCGCTGCTCTTCCTCCACGCCATCTTGCGCGGCGAATGCTGCGCATGGCCCTGATTCCTGAATCACAGGTAGACGCCCGGACGGCACCGATCTACAAGCAGTACACCGACGTCGAAACCACCATCCTCGCGGGCCACGCCGAGATTCAACTCCACTTTCTCTCCGCCAAGCCAACGCTCGCGGAGGCTCAGGCTCGTGTTGACGAGCTCACCGAAAAAATTGAGCATGAGATGGACGACGCCATCTTCTCCTCTCACGGCGAAAGCCTCGAAGAGGTCGTGCTGCTGATGCTGGGCATGAGGCATCTCACCCTCGCCACCGCCGAAAGCTGCACCGGCGGCCTGCTGGCGCAGCGCCTGACCGCCGTGCCGAACAGCTCGAGCGCCTTCATCGGCGGCGCTGTCGTCTACACAGACGAACTCAAGTCTCTCTTTGCTGGAGTGTCCAAGGAGACCATCGACAGCAAAGGGACGGTCAGTGAAGAGGTGGCCCGGGAGCTCGCGGAGGGCATCCGCACACGCACGGGCGCGTCGATTGGCATCTCCATTACGGGGCTTGCCGGGCCCGCAGGCGGACTGTCCGGCCCCGACGCGGAGAAACCAGTTGGCCGCATCTACGTTGGCCTGTCCGACGAACGGCAATCTATAGTAAAGGAACTCAATCTGACCGGGGACCGGACACGGGTACGCTACTGGGCGACGCAACACGCCCTCGAACTCATTCGCCACCATCTGCTCTAAATGTGCCAAGCTATTTCATAACAATCACTTGATAAACTCTTTGAGAAGACAATGACCCCCTGGATCCTCTCCATCTCGCTGGCCTATCTCCTCGGCTCCATTCCCTTTGGCTATGTTCTGGTGAAGATCTTCCGCAAACAGGACATCCGCGCCACCGGCAGCGGCAATATCGGAGCCACGAATGTAGCCCGTTCGGGAGCAAAAGGCCTCGCGATTGCGACCCTTCTATTGGATCTGGGCAAAGCCTTCGTTGCGGTAAAAATTGCACAGCACATTCTGCCCGGCAACTGCGACCTTGCCGTGGCAGCTGCAGTCGCCGCTATCCTCGGCCATGTCTTTCCTGTCTGGCTGCGCTTCCATGGAGGCAAGGGCGTGGCGAGCGCTCTCGGCGTCTTCCTCGCGCTTACCTGGCCCAGCGCCCTGGCTACGCTCGTCGTCTTCGTCATCATCTTCGCGCTGACCCGCTACGTCTCACTCGCCTCGATCATCGCGGCTGCGGCCTTCCCTATCTTTGGCCTACACTTCGTCCCGTTCAGAACGCCCATGGTCATTGCGGGCTTCTTTTTTATCCCCTTGCTCATCATCGTCAAGCACCATCAGAACATCCGCCGCCTGATCTCGGGCACGGAGAGCCGCTTTGGCTCTCCCAAGGTGACAGCATGAGCCGGGTTGCGATCCTCGGTGCAGGCGCCTGGGGCACGGCTCTCGCGCTCTCGCTTGCCCGCCGCGGCGGCCACGAGATTGTTCTGTGGTCGCACTCTGCTCCGCTCGCCGAACAGCTTAACGATGTGGGAGAGAACCTTCCTTATCTTCCCGGCTTCACCCTTCCCGCCGACATCCAGGTCACCTCCGACCTTCCGGGCGCAATCTTCGAAGCCAATATTCTGCTCTGCGTCACCCCCTCACAACATCTTCGCGGCATTATCAGCCATATCGCTCCCCTGCTGACCCGCGACCAGATCATCCTGATTGCATCGAAGGGCCTCGAAGAAGCGACTTTCCTGCGCATGTCGCAGGTCGTCGCGTCCGTCACCGACAACCCCTGCGCAGTCCTGAGCGGGCCATCGTTTGCCCAGGAGGTGGCCCTCGGCTATCCCACTGCCATCGTCGCCGCTGCCACCACGTCCGCGCTCGCGCAAATTATCCAACGGGAGTTTTCGTCGCCTACGCTCCGCATCTACACCAACGATGACATCACTGGGGTCGAGCTGGGCGGCGCGCTGAAAAATGTCATCGCTCTCTCCTCCGGCGTCGTCCACGGCCTCAACCTCGGGCACAACTCTGCCGCCGCGCTCATCACCCGGGGCATTGCTGAGATTACCCGTCTCTCAGTCGCCTGCGGTGGTCGCCGCCAGACACTGGCGGGGCTTTCCGGCGTCGGCGACCTCATCCTCACCTGCACCGGCAACCTCTCCCGCAACCGCTCTGTAGGAATCGAACTGGGAAAAGGACGCCATCTTCCAGAAATTCTCTCGGGCCTGAACGGTAAAGTCGCTGAAGGTGTCCTGAGTACCACTGCCGCGCTGGGTCTGGCTGCTCGCTACGCTGTCGAAATGCCGATTACCGAACAGATGGACGCAATTCTTCACCACAACAAATCCCCAAAAGATGCGATTCGAGACCTCATGGCCCGTCCCGGACGCGACGAATAGCCGGAAATCCTGCCCTTGCGAAGATCCATGGCCCGTTCCGGCGGCATCTTATTTAGGATGAGCAATCCGAACGATCGTCCCGCCGACAGCCATCCGCCAGAAGATGACGGCAACTTCCTGCATGTAGTGATCTATGCGGGTATCTTCCTTGTCATTGGCCTCATCGTAGCCTTTGTCATCATCAAAGGGGTCGGAAGGCATCTTGTCCCCGGCAAGCACGATCCCCACCCAACCTCGCAACTCGTCATCCCGATCCCGACGACAAACGCTCCTGAAATGTCGCTCCGTCGCAACTCTGAATTACCATTCACAATTTCGCAACAAACTAGGAAAACCTGTGTCTAGTAGATTGAGAGTTTGACCTGGACGTTCTAACCAGGCTGACACTCGAAACCTGCTGTTCTCGAACTCCGGCGCAGTCTGGCACGATCCGGCAAAACGAAGAATGGGCGGGAAGGTAGATCATGAAGATCAATCGTCTTATCAAAAACTCGATCGGCACCATCGCTTTGGCAGGAGCGCTTCTGCTCGCTGCCCCTTCTCCGACCCACGCAGCCGTCTTTGTATCCGTAGGTATTGCTCCTCCTGAGATTCCTGTGTATGCGCAGCCCCCCATCCCCGGCGATGGCTATATCTGGACTCCCGGCTACTGGGCCTGGACCGGCGAAGGCTATGAGTGGGTCGATGGAGCCTGGGTTGAGCCGCCTTATGAGGATGCTCTCTGGACCCCTGGATACTGGGGCTACGGCGGTAGCGGTTACTTCTGGAATGCCGGATATTGGGGCCAGAGCATCGGTTATTATGGCGGCATCAATTATGGCTTCGGCTATTTCGGCACCGGCTTCTACGGCGGATACTGGAATCACGGCCGTTTCTGCTACAACCGCGGTTACAACAACTTCGGTGGCCGTCACTTCGGCAACGTCTATGATCACCCCGTTCGCGGCTTCAATGGCCGTCCCGGAGGTAACAGCTTTACGAGACACGTAGAGTCTCGTAACTTTGCCGGAAACCGTGGCGCCAACATCGGTGGCCGTAACTATGGAAACAATGGCAACCGTGGTTTTGTGTCCAATGGACAGCATGGCTTCGCCAATGGAAACCGCAACGGCTTTGGCAACAATCGTCAGGCCTACAACGGAGCGCGCTCGTTCAATCAGGCCAGTGCGCAACGCAGCTTCCAGGGCAATACGCAACGCAGCTTCTCACAGCAGAGCCAACGAAGCTATGCACGCCCAAGCCAAAGCTTCGGCGGACAGAGCCGTAGCATGTACAGCGCACCCCGTGGCAACTCCGGCGGCGGCGGCAGCTTCCGCGGCGGCGGAGGAGGCGGAGGCTTCCACGGCGGTGGCGGTGGCGGAGGCTTCCACGGAGGTGGCGGTGGTGGTTCGCACGGCGGTGGCGGCGGTGGCCATCGGTAACAGCTAACAATATGACGCGGGCTGAGGATCAACTCCTCAGCCCGTCTTCTTTTGCGAACGGTTCTCCAATCTGTTGAGAGACCGCCGTCGAAGTTATATGCTCCGATTGCCCGCACACCAAGAAACTCACGTCATCTCGACCGGAGGCGGCGCTTTTGCCGTCGCAGTGGAGAGACCCCTGTATTTTTTCTTGTTTGTGGCAGACCGACAAAACGCCTCGAATTAAACAGTTACTGAAAGCGTCCTCAGCCGTTTCGCTTCGCCAACTGCAAGACCATCTCACCAATCACCTTCACCGCAGCAGGATGCGCCAGAGCCCGTGCCCGCTCGCCCATCTCCTCCCGCACTGAATCATCCGCGAGCAGTTGCTGCAACTCTTCCAGCAGGTGCTCTTCGCTTAGCTCAGCTTCCACGATCATCTCCGCAGCCCCGGCAGCGACGAACGCATCCGCATTCTTCCGTTGATGATCATCGGCAGCCTGTGGAAACGGCACCAGGATTGACGCTCGCCCCGCCGCCGCCAGTTCGGCAATAGTGCTCGCGCCGCTTCGGCAGAGAATCAGGTCCGCAGCCGCAAACTGCGCAGCCATATCGTCCAGATACGGCGTAACCTTTACCCGATCAAGGCTCACTCCAACGCTGTGATAGATCGCCAATGTCGAATCTCCATGCCGTCCCCCGGTCTGATGCACGACATCGAGCGTCGGAAAGGAGCTCAAAAGCCGCTCCATGATCCGGGGCATACATTCGTTGAAAACG
>NZ_DATKQC010000040.1:0-4756 GCF_035532915.1 Edaphobacter sp. | reverse complement strand
GATCCCAGAAGCATGCGCATAAATTAAACCTTCTAATGTTTGCTTGGCATAATCAAGGGCTTCATCTTGCTCAAGCCAGGTAGAGCTTCGTACATGTCTTCTGAGTGTCGCTTCTAACGTCTCTCCATCGACATATTCCATCACGAGAAAACCTTCACCACCAAGCTCGAAAACTTCAAAAACCTGGACGATGTTTTTGTGACCTTTCAACTTAATGATGCTATCGGCTTCCTGTCTCAGTGCAACGATATTGTCGGCTCCCCGTGTTGACAACCGCTTAATCGCCACATCCCTAGATTCTTGTTTGTCAGTCGCCCGCCATACGGTACCGAAGCCGCCGGAACCGCAGGGTTCAGATATGACATAACGATCTTTAAGCTCTAGGCCCTTTTTGAGAAAGAGGGGGACTACCGGCGCGGGAACCATAGGCATCGAGGACATGAGAAGAATTGTAATGCGACTTTGCAATTCCTGTTTTACAAGTTATCGCCCACGGGGGTCGACGGCGGGGTAGAAGAAACATCGCGGAATTCAAGGACGGAATGAGCGTGAAAACCTTCGACACTGTATTCTTGTCCCGCGACTTTGTAACCGATTTCAGGAGCTCTTCAATGCGTCTTTTCGCCAGCCTCTTCTGTACCTTTCTCCTCTCTGCTGCTCCCGCCTTTGGCCAGACGCAGCTTGCCGCGACGCCACCGATGGGGTGGAATAGCTGGAACCATTTCGCCAACCATGTGACCGATGCCGATGTTCGCTCGGCTGCGGATGAGCTGGTGAGTACAGGGATGCGCGATGCAGGCTATGTCTACGTCAATGTCGATGACACCTGGCAGGGCGAGCGCGATGCGCAGGGTGTTCTGCATACGAACGATCGCTTTCCCGATATGAAGGCACTGGCGGATTATGTTCACTCCAAGGGGCTGAAGTTTGGGATCTACTCTGGGCCGGGAGAGAAGACCTGCGGCGGCTACGCGGGCAGTCTTGGTCATGAGGCGCAGGATGCGAAGATGTATGCGGCGTGGGGAGTCGATTTTCTGAAGTACGATCTTTGCTCGTTTCAGGACAATATGCACAAGGTGGAGGCCGAGCATCCGAACGATCCAGAGGCAGCGAATAAGTTGATGATCGCTGCCTATCGAAAGATGGGCGATGCGCTGAAGGCTACCGGGCGACCGATTGTGTATAGCCTTTGCCAGTATGGTGTGGACCAGCCGTGGAAGTGGGGTCCGGGACTGGGCGCCAATATGTGGCGGACTACCGACGACATCAACGACTCTTATGGGCGCATGATCGCGATTGGGTTCAGCCAGGCAGGGCTGTCGAAGTATGCGGGCCCGGGGCATTGGAACGATCCGGACATGCTGGAGATCGGCAACGGCAAGATGAGTTATGACGAATACAAGACCCACATGAGCCTGTGGGTGATTCTTGCCGCGCCTCTGCTTGCGGGCAATGATCTGAGCAAGATGACCGATGCGGACAAGAGCCTTTTGATGAACAAGGACGCCATCGCCATCGATCAGGACTCGCTGGGCAAGCAGGGCGACCGCCTGTATGAGAGCGGCGATCTGGATGTGTGGACCAAGCCGCTGAGCGGCGGACGCGTGGCGGTGGGGTTGTTCAACCGAAGCTGGAGCGTTCGCGATGTCTCGGTCGATCTGGCCGCGATTGGATTTCGAAGCGGCGGTAACGTGCGCGATGTCTGGGAGAAGAAAGACCTGGGGCATCGCTCAGGGAATGTCGTCAGACGGCTGCCTAAACATGGAGCGGCGCTGCTGATCGTCAGCAGATAAGCAGTAATGGGACGAGTGCGTTGAAGTTAAGCCTGTGCCATCGGCGCGAACGATCTGCGCCGTATGGCAAGGGCGAAGAGGGCGAAGAGGCCGACGAAGCCTGTGCCTAAAAGGACCACGGTGCCGGGTTCGGGTACGGCTGACGGCGGGGTGGACTCCGGCGTAATGGTGAGGGTGTAGTAGAAATCGGGGGCATCGAAGCTATACAGGTTGAATGTTCCGGTCTTGAAGGTAGGCGCAGCCGAGGAGCCGGAGTAGAGCAGCGGCCCAAAGAGGGTGATGCTGTCATTATTCGTCAGGCCAATGTCAACACCCGGGCCAACTCTCTGACTGAGAAACTGAGCACCTTCGTCGTAAGTGACGTTATTGACAGTGATGATGGCAGGAATGACGAAACCGGAGTCAGTTCCGCAGCAACCTGGAACTACCGACACGTTCGTCGGCGATGCGGGCAGAGAGAAGCTGATCGTGCTGGTGTCCCCCGTGAAGACGAAGTCGTCGATGGTGTCGGCACGGGCGACGAGAGGAAGGGTGACTGCAAGGAGGGCGAGGGGAAGGAGTAGCTTACGCATGGCGGAATCTCCTTAGTTGATAAAAGGGTGCTACCGCGCGGGGGCATCGTCAAGTAAACGTCCTGCAACAATACGGTGAGGCTCCGTTTAGTTTGCGTGGTTGAGGCTGGTCTTGACGATGGAGGCCTTGTGCTCCTTCTGGTCTTCATCGAGGATGATGAGCTTGCGGCCGTCGATGGCATATTTCAGCTCGGCGCCCACGGTTACATTCGCTGGCTTCGACCAGGGGAAGAGCAGCTTCTCGCGGGCGATGTAGGTCTTCTCCGGGCCTTCGATGGTGTAGACCTCATAGGTGTCGGTGTTGTCCGTAGTTGTGGCGGTGGTGTTCTGCGAGTAGTTGGTCTTGCCGTTGCTGTTGGTTTTTTTCTGGGAGTCGGTGTTGTAGTGGGTGGTGCTGCCGTCAGTGACCTTCTGCTGCTCCGTATCGAGCAGTTTGCCACTCTGCCAGTTGCGTGCAGCGGCAAAGGCCATGGTGCCGCATAGAAGGACTGCGACGAAGAGTTTAGGACTGTAAGCGATTCGTATCATGCTGCTCTCCACGTTAGTGATCTGCATCCGAAGATGGGCCGTGCGCTGGAATGGGGAGAGTGTGCGCGTGATGATGATGCTATTTCTACAGGGCTGCTGGCAAGTGGTTTATTTGGCGCCGCAAATTGACATTCGAATAATGGCGCGGCAATTTATCTATTACGCTACTGTCATGAACCTGATGCGTGGATCTATGCTTCCGAAATTATTTGCCGCTGCCTTGATGACAGTAGTGGCTGCGTCGACGTTGCAAGCTGCTGGGGTGGCTGATCGCGCCTCGCTGGTCAATCCGCTGGTGGGAA
The DNA here is from genome assembly GCF_035532915.1 of Edaphobacter sp. Lineage (GTDB taxonomy): Bacteria > Acidobacteriota > Terriglobia > Terriglobales > Acidobacteriaceae > Edaphobacter. The sequence continues at coordinate 1,561 of NZ_DATKQC010000040.1, read as the reverse complement.
CGGCGAACGGCGGCAATGTATTTCCCGGCGCAACGATGCCGTTTGGGATGGTGCAGTTCAGCCCGGAGGCGACGCCGGTGAACCTGAAGCGGATGATTGCGGCACCCGGAGGCTATGAGTATCGCGCGAACAGGATACGCGGCTTCAGCCTGACCAATGTGGAGGGTTGGGGATGCGCGGGCGGCTCGGGCGATGTGCCGCTGATGCCGATTACGGAGGCTGTCGAGGGGTCGCCGTCGGTTGATTTTCGCCATGCCTACTCGGCTGGGTTCAGCCATGCGGACGAGAAGGCGGAGCCGGGCTCGTATCAGGTGAAGTTGGACAACGGGGTAGAGGTGGAGTTGGCGGCGGCGACGCGGATGGGCGTTGCGACGTTCAATTTTCCTGAGGGTAAACCGGCGCGCGTGCTGGTGCGGACGTCGGACTCGGAGGTTGGCTCTACCGCGGCGCAGACGAAGATTGATGCTGCGACGGGAACTGTTACGGGATCGGTGAGGAGTGGCAACTTCTGCGGGTATATCGGCACGGAAGACCGGAGGCCGTACTACACGCTCCACTTTGTGGCGCGGTTCGACCGGCCTGTGACCGAGACGGGTGCGTGGAAGGATGACAAGGTCAACCGGGGAGCGACGACGTCCGAAGGCGGCACAGGATTTGGGCCGAAGGGATTTCCTGAGGCGGGCCATGGCTCTGGCGTGTGGCTGGGCTTTGGCACGGGCGGTACGGTTCGAGTGCGGATTGGGATCTCGTATGTCAGTGAGGCAAATGCCGAGGCAAATCTTGAGGCGGAGAGTCGCGACGGCGAGACCTATGAACAGGTGGCGGCGAGTGCTCGGGCAGCATGGAACAAGCGCCTGAATCAGATCGAGACCGAAGGCGGCACGGAGGAGCAGCGGATCGTCTTTACGACGGCGCTCTATCACGCGCTGATGACGCCGACTACCTATAGCGACGCGAACGGCGAGTACATGGGCATGGATGAGAAGGTGCATCGCGTGGTCGCGCCGCAGAGCGTGCAGTATGCGAATTTCTCGGGATGGGATGTGTACCGGTCGCAGTTTCAATTGCTGACATGGCTGGATGCGAAACAAGGGAGCGATATTGCGCAGAGCCTGTACAACCAGTCGCAGCAGGATGGCGGACGGTGGGACCGATGGACGCATCTGGGCGGGGCGACGCATGTGATGAACGGCGATCCGGCGGCAGCGGCAGTTGCTGACATATGGGCGTTTGGCGGCCGCAATTTTGACGCCAAGGGTGCGCTGGCTTCGCTGGTGCGGGCGGCAGATGTTCCGACCAAGGAGGACCTGAGCCATGATGGCTGCCCGGTGGAGTGCGTGGGTCAGCGGCCGGGACTCAATCAGTGGCTGAAGCTGCACTACATTCCTGTGGGCGCTCCTGCGTGGGGACCGGCGGCGGACACGCTGGAGGATGTCACGGCGGAGTTTGGTATCTCGGCGCTTGCCGGACATCTGGGCGACGAAGGTTTGCGCCAGCGATTCGCGGTGAGAGCGCAGTACTGGAAAAATATCTGGAACCCGAACGCGGCACCCGACGGCGG
>NZ_DATKQC010000039.1:0-24896 GCF_035532915.1 Edaphobacter sp. | reverse complement strand
TGGGCGCCGGTTGTTTACCTCATCATCCGTGGCGTCTGCTCCCTCTCGACGGCTGGACGCTGGAAGCTGGTCAAAATCGCGCTCACGATTCTGTTCTTGCCGTTCGTTATCCTCTGGCGATTCACAACAGCAGGAAGCGATTGCGGTTGCTGCTGCGACGAGGACGACTAACGACGGCGAGATCTTCCAGATCGCGCATTCGAACTACCGCAGCTCGACTCGATCCGCCATTTTTGTATTCACCACTTGGAGGCCACGAGCTCCGACGACCGGGTAGACCAAGCGGAGTTGTTGTTCGCTCAGGCCACCGTTCGCGCCACAACATCGTGCACGCATCCGCCGGATTCAGGTGTAACGAGGCACGCGATTCCTCACACGCGCACTTGTGTGCGATTCCAACTACTAGAGGTTTGTATGAAATCAGCGTCCATTCGCTTCATATCGCTCTGTCTGCTTTGCGCCGTGTTCCTCAGCGGCTGTAGATCCACCGGGTCGGAGTTCCTCGGCAAGTGGGTCAACAAGGCAAACCCAAACGACAGTTTTCAGGTCGTCCGCAACGGCGACGAATTCCTCATTATCAGCCCGGGTGGAAAAACCGGAGCCATCTATAAGGATGGTGCTCTTGAGGTCAAGGGATTGCTCATGTCGGCGGATTTAACCTACGTCAAGCAAACCGACACCCTTCTCGGGCCAGGCTTCTTCGGCAATGTTGAGTACAAGCGGCTGAAATAACCAGGCCGCTCACGCCACAGATCCACCGCTCAAACTCCACTGCTGTACGCTTCTCCTCACCTTATCTCCCAGAAGCTCGTGCGCGAATCACGACCCGGAAGCGCGGTGCCGTGCGCGCCTCTCGATATTCACTCCCTTTCGAATTTCCAACTTTGATTAAGTCCCTTCACCGGGACGAAAGGAGCCTTCGTGTCTTCCTGTCTCAACAAGACGACTCTCACAAACTCCGATTCGTTGAATGCACTGCGCAAAATGCTCGCGAACTCCGTAGTTTCCCGACACACAAAGCGCGCCTACCTGACTGCCTTCGATGATCTGATCGAGGCAGCGGCCGGCCGGCCCATCTCGCGCATGATTCTGATGGAGTACCGTGCCTCCATGATCGCGGAAGGCCTCAGCGCCGCGACCATCAACCAAAGACTCTGCGGGATTCGCAAACTCGTGAACGAAGCACGCGAGAATGGTCTCATCGATCCAGCTGAGGCAGTTCGCATCACCTCGGTGCCAGGCGTCCCGCAGAATGGCGTTCGGCTTGGAACCTGGCTCACGACGGAAGAAACTCAGCGCCTGCTTGCGACTGTCGACCGTACAGAGCTCATCGGCAAGCGCAACTTCGCAATTCTTTCCACCCTGTGCCACTGCGGGCTGCGTCGCGAGGAGACCGCGGCGCTCGACATGAGACTGATTCAGCGGCGCGAGGGCCGGTGGGTCATCGCTGACCTCATCGGCAAACGAGGACGGGTTCGGACCGTGCCGATACCCGCGGCGGCGAAAGATGCTTTGGACGAGTGGACCAGCGCTGCGGAGATCACTTCAGGTCCGATTTGGCGCGCCATGCGCAAAGGCGGCGCGATCACAGGCCTTGGGCTGAGCGCGTGGGCGATCTGGGATGTGGTGGTGACGGCCGCCAAAACCGCGGGGATCAGCCATCTTGGCCCGCATGATCTGCGCCGCACGTGCGCCAAACTCTGCCGCACAGCTGGCGGCGAGTTGGAGCAGGTTCAGGCACTGCTGGGGCACGAGGACTTGTCCACCACGGCACACTATCTCAACAGCACGCAGCAAATTCAACACGCCGTAAACGATCGCATCGCGCTTTGATGGCTCGGCCCTGGCACATGCGTTGCCACCTCGGTCAGAACCCCCCTCCCAACATCCACACCCTCACCATGGCCGCAGAGCTTCGGGGCAGGCGCACGCCTGCCCCTTTGCTTGCCTGCGGCAAAACAAGGAGCACAGATGTCCAACGACCAAAACCAGCAACGACGCAACAATCCGGGCGCAGCCGGAGATCCCATTCATTACGAAGCGCCGGACTGGCTTTCAACAGACGATCTTGAGCGGGAGCTCCTACTGGCAGTAGTGGCCGACTCAAGAAGCCTTTGTCCAGAAGAAAGGTTCCGACGGCTTGACGACTACTTCGCTGCAGACATGGAGGAGAACGAACTTCAGTATCGACGTTCCCTATTGCGGCTTCTCGCCGACTTCCGGCCACAACTCGCCGAACTGCTTGGCGGTCCGCGCGAACAGTAAACAGCGAGTACACACGGACCGAGCGGCACGCCTTCTCACGCCGCCATCTCTCAATCTCAATCTTCCTTCGCGCTCTCCACCCAAAAGCGCAGGCCCAAACACGCTGCGGTTTGGATTGGAGAGCGCCTCACCAATTCTTGGAGAAGAAAACCATGAACGAAAAACTCAACGTGCGCCTCGGCAATCCGGTTGTGATGTTTTTCTGGGCTTCCGCGATGTTTCTGACCGGAATCGTCGTCGGCGCGCACTGGCATCCATCGCACGCGCTCACGGCCGCGATTGCGCTCGCTGCCGGCGCGTTCACGATGCTGCATGAACTCGTCTGCTGTTTTGTGTGGTGCTCGTTGTCGGCCTGGTGGATCGGCCGGCGTATGGGCGAGCTCAAGGGCGGGCGCTAACGATCAACCAAACCGCCGCGACAGCATCGGCGCGGTTGCGCGTCAATCGCGTCGATGCTGTCGCGGCTGTCCTTAATCAGAACAAAATAAGCAACGAGAACAGACATTAGCGTGGGTAATGTGGGCCTCGGCAAAAAAATGGCCTGAGTGACAGCCAACCGTGCTCGCCCGCATCGCCGATCTGCTGCCATGGAACTTGGGAGAGAACCTCCAGACCCACACTTTCCAAGCTGCCTGACCACACTTCCCGCAAGTGTCCACTTAAAATACTTGGACACTTCGCAGATCCAGCGACTAGTCGGGATCGGTCAGTCAAGAGGGGATCACCACACGGTTACCTTTCTCATGCCCATGACAAAGAATAGTCAATCACCCTTTGCGAGCTTTCCTACGAATGTTACGCCGTTCCAGCGAACGTCACCACCCATGGACTTACACCAGAATTCCACTCTTTTGCGAATTGGGTGATTTAGAATCCCGTCAAAGCAGACACCCCAGGAATCTGTCAAAGCGACAATCGGCTTAAAACGATCGAGACCGGTCGGCTCAAAGGCCACGATCTCCCAGCGACGCCAACCCCAATTGTTTACGCTCGTTTTACTAAAAAACGGTGTGACGAGGTCAGGCGTAGCATGATGGCTGTAGTTGCCCCAAGCCGCATACGGCGACTGCGGTACGGCTTTCGTGCCATCTACGATCTGATGCCACTCATTGTATGACTCCGTACATGCCTCTGGAGCGAGCCCAAGCGTCGTGCTGTTTGCTTGCAGCATGTTTGGATGTGTTCTCAGGAATTGATCAATTGCAGCTTGCTGTCCCGGTGTAAACCTGACGATGTGACGACCATCAGGTGTAGTTTCTGTCTGTTGTGCCTTAACAGACGATGCTATCGCCATGATCGAGAGTAATGCGACAACTAATAATCGCCTTACCATGATTAACGCCCCTTTCCCGATTACCTTGACAAAGGTCCAAGAATATTAACTCCCAGACGATTCCTTTTGCCGACTATCGACTGCAGGCTATGCACAGCCGCCACGCTTCGTTCTCGTAGGAAATTGAAACGAAGGATTTGACGACGCGGGGTTTCCCAAAAAACCCAGCGGTGACTTCTGTCGGCACCATCTCGTATTCGATAGGGATGTGATGGGGGTCTGCGATTGTGGAGCTGAGAATCCGTGGATTTCTAAAGTTCGCGAAACGCAGGCCAGCCAAATCCTGGTCCAGTGTGTAGTACCTGCTGCGCTTTGCCTTCGCAGTAAACACCTGCTTCTCCCCAATCGTGCGAACATACTCGAGCCGGATCAGGTAGTCAGTCAGGCCAGCCGAATATGTGCTCACGAGCGGGGCCTGATCGTTGTCACCTTTGTCCGACGGGTCGTAGCATGCATGACAGGTGAAAAGAGTGTTGTTCGCCGTCGACAGATCGATCTGTCGACTGAGCACCGTCTGTGCGATCCCCAGGGTGAGGGATCCTGGACCCTTAGGAACATTGGCTGAGCCTCGATAGAATTTCTCCGGCTCACCGCCCACTCCAAAGTCCCGAGTTAGCATATTTGGCCCAATCAGCGTCAATCCGCCGCTGCCGCAGGTGAAATCATCTGATTGTGACCATGGTGCGTCTAAGACATTGTGATCCACGTGCCACGTGCCATCGTTCCCAAGTTCCCCTGTTGAACAGGAACCGCCTGCGGAGAATTCGATGTAGCTCTTCCTATCGGCTGAGATCCATTTGCCAACAACCTTCTTGTTAATGTTCGCAATCTTTTGAGATGTCTGGCCCAGCACCGGGGCGATCAAAAGCGCGATTGCAAGCAACGCCAAATGTGCCCTTTTCATGAAATCCCTCCTTACTGCGATGTGATTGGAATCTGCAACGGATCATCCGGCAACGCACTAATTCGGAGGATTCCACAACCCTCTCAACGATACTTACGCGAGGACATTGCAGGAATAATGCCATCAGACGCTTCGCACGGCTCATGGCCAACATGATTCCGACGGGCACATCAGACATAACAAAGCACGTCAGGCCCCCAAAAAAGGGACCTGGGCGCCCATCTCTGTCACCGAGCTTTGTATGTCAGCGCTGGTTAAGCGAATCTGAGCCAGAGCTATACCCCAACTGCCGCGCCTTTCTTTTCGCGGAGCATCTTTCTGATTGTCTGAATTGCACGTTCTGCCGTCGTAGTAGGTATCTCGCCCCCGCCCATCTTCTGGATCAGGGACGGATCGCGGAGCGCCATACTCACAGAAGTTCCTCCAGACGTAGTAAGCCTGAAGGTTTCGGCCGCATTGAGCTGCAATCCCTGGAATTGAGTTCCTGGGAGGCTGACACTGACAGTATCCGAAAGGGTCTGGACGGAAACCACATCACGGTAGAAATACTCGTCTGTGGCTTCGTTCACCGGATTACCTGTGATCAGGTCCAGTGCGCACCGATAGACGAGAAGTTGATTCTGCGTGAAGTTAATAATGGTCGAGTTGATCGGAGTGAAGCGCAAGACGTTGTCTCTACCCTTCCGGTAGCCAAACTTCGCCGGTCCGAGGTTGCTGAGCCGGGGACCCGTGACGATCACCCCCTCGCCAACAATTTCGGAAGCATCAATCCCCATCTTCTCCAGTGATCGCTGATTCAGTTTCTTCAGGTCCTCCTGCGTCCACTGGTCAATCTCGGTATCCGAGGCGACCTGTGAAGAGTTGTAAATCGCGAATCCGCCACCAACCACAAACAGCAGACCCACTACCTTTACTCCGATCGGGCCAAGCAACATCAGTACGCCAATGACAATCAGGAAGATTGCCCACTTGGGAAACTTGCTCGTGAAATACTTCTCAATACTCGCGCGATTGGGGTCCATTTGTTCCTCCTTGTGTTAGTTTTGTTTTGCAAAGATCGCAGCGCCAAGGGAGGCTTCTGGAATGCTCATTAGAGCCAGTCCTTGTGCAATTTCGTTACGGTCGAAGTGCTTGCCTCGCGCTCCCTCAAGGAGTTCGGCGGGAGATGGATTGGGGACTCGAAGGCCGTTCACGACGTAGTAATCGTGCCGCATCGCCGCCAAAACAGCATCGTGGCGTCCGTTGTCGGGCTCGAGCGTCATTGCGGTAAGCAATAGCTGCTCCGCCGTGCGAACGGTGTTGAGCGTCAAAACACGGGGACGCCTGCCTTTCATACATCCGATCGCCTTGTAGTAATATCCTGACGCTACCTCTGGATGCGCATCGATCAGTCTTCCAAGATACTTGTCGGCCGTCTCGTAAAGCCCCAGTCGCAAGTAGCATAGGCCCATACTAAGCAGCGCATCCTGGTCTTCAGCGTCGCCCTTCAGAATCTCCGAATTGCGGGCAATGTACTTCTGAATTGCCGGTCTATCGAATTTCTCAAGATATGCAACTGAAGTGATGAGTATTGCCGAACGGCATTTTTTGCAGGTGTTTGCCTGTAGCGCCTCGATGTCGAATGTCCAGCCGCATTGAGGGCAAGTCTCAACAGTTCCTATCACGGATTATTAACTCCTCCGTTGTGCCAACGCGTCTATACCGCTTATCAGCTTCTTCACTTCACCAAGGGTGGATTCCTCGGGAGGCACGTTCGTAGACGCCTCAATCTGAGCCAACAACCTAGCGACCTCCGGCTGCAAGGCTGGATCGCGGCGAAGCGCTTCGGAAAACCGAATATGCTCTGAGCACCGCTGCAAATCCAGTTTCCAGCCCACACCGGCTGCATTGCAGGAGATGGCATCGCACATCTTGATAAGGCCGTCAATGGTCGCTCTGGATCTCACGGCCTCACTGTGTCCTACCTGGTGAGCAACAGCTACTAACTGAAGGAGGGCCACATACACAACGGCGGCACCCAATTCAGCGATACAGATCACGTAATAGGTCCGAGCATTGGATCGATCAGGAAGAAGGAATCGAGTGAACAGGAGCATCGTCACCACTGCAACTACGTTATAGATGAACGCGACAAGCACCGTTGCCGAATTGACCGGGATCAGCGAGCCAGGATGACCATCCTTGATCGCTGTGTAGATTAGACCAGCAAAGAGGAGAATCACTTGACCAGTGCTGAACCATGCGGTGAATGTGAACGTGTTGCTTCTGGAGGACGGTTCCGATATTCCGTAAAAAAGAAATAGCACCACGACCGCCAAAAGGAGGCCCGCAAAGGCGAGGATCGCGACACCCTTGATTCGTGAATCCGCAGTCATAATTTCTCCCCGCATTCATTACAAAACTTCGCGTCAGGTGACAACTCCGCGCCACACTTGGCACACTTTTGTGCCGCCAAGGACGATCCGCAATTTGCGCAAAACTTTGAAGTGCTGAGGTTCGAAGTTGAACAGCCAGGACATGACCTGAGATTCTGTTGCAGGCTTTCACCGCAGGTGGGGCAAAACTTGGACGACTGCGCTATGGATGCTCCACACTTGCTACATTTCGATAACGTCGCAGCCATAGAATCTTTAGCGAGGACTCCGGCAGGTGCAGCGACACCGAATCCCATTCCTATGCCCATAGCCGCACCCATCACAGAGCCCGCGGCACCGCCGCTCTCAGCGGCCCCCTCAAGAACATCGAATTGGCGCTCGGTTTTATAAAAGTCCAGATTCCTGTGGTACGCCTGGCCAACAACATCAAGTCGGGCTGCCTCATCAAGCATCGACCGCAGACGTTGGACACTTTCGTCTTTGCTGTCAAAATTGATGCTCTCAACAACAAAATTCACGAGTTCTGCCCCGAAGGTCTGAAACTCAGACTGGAGAACTTCATGAGTCTTCTTGCCAAGCTTAAGCACCTGAGAGGGTAGGTCCAACACGGAGACCTTCTGCTCGCTCAACAATGTCCCCACCGATTGCTGAAGAGATGTAATTATCAGAGATTCGAGCAGATTTCTGGCAGTGTCGTTGGCCGTAGTTCCGACGGCGCTCAATGCTATGTCTTTCAGAGCTATGTCGTTGCCGATGTTAGCGACCCGCGCGACGAACCCTTTTGAGGCTATATCCGATGCAACGCTGCGTCGTGTGCCGGCTCCTCCCGCTCCTGCAATCTGAGTCACAAACTCCCGAGTGTTTACGACTCGAAGCCCGAATTGCCCATAAGCGCGGAGAGGAATGGTGACTTTATACCGTGGGTCGAGGATCATAAACGGGGTCTTTGTTCCCCAATTCTGCCCCACGGCTACTGCTTTACTGACGAAAAAGACCTCGGCGGAGAACGGAGTTTTTCCTCCGAAAGACAGGTTTACGACTCTCTGGAGGAAGGGGAGGTTGGCGGTCGTTAAGGTATGTGTTCCGGGGCTGAAGAGATCAAGAGCCTGGCCACCTTTATAAAAGAGAGCTTCCTGGCTCTCGTTCACGATTACTTGCGCGCCGAGGCTTAATGAGTCATGGGGCCATTTCCAGACCAAGATGTCTGGCGGACCATCGAATTTGACCCTATCGAGAAGCGCCACTTCAGTTACCTCTTTCAATGTGAAATGAGCCGTACGGCTGGGCATCGATATTCACATCGCTGCTTGCCGTGTTCTTCTTCCTCTTGTGCCCTGAAAGTTGCGATGGCGATTACTCAATCAGGGCTTCCTTAGCCTAATCTGCGCATATCTTACTGAACATCGGAGACCTTGCCATCCATGAAGATCACCTTCATGTCCTTGTAGACATAAATCATCTTGCTTCCTAAATTGACGATCTTGTCTGGCGCTCCAAGTGCTGATTTCACCTGATCCGGTGTCTGACCGAGCGCGACAGTCTTGGTTTGTGCAGCCTGCGCCTCCGATTGGGGGATAAGAACCGCATCTACGACCTTCTCGACTGCATCTGCGTCTGCGGTCTCCAGAGAGTCCTTAGGAAATTTGAATGCCAATGTCGAAACGTAGCGAATCTGCCGGGTAGTGCCGTGTATTGACGCATCGTAAGTTTCTGAGGTTATAACGTCGAATCTTACTGAATCGTTAGTGACCCAAATCCGAGTAACGTAAAGGTTTTCGCCAGCCTTGAAGGTTTTGTTTGTGTTCTCAGCGCCTTTGGAGAAAAAGGCGCCACCAAATCCGCTGGGCTCGGACAGCGTGCCATCTGTAACCGTTGTAGTGACATTGCCAAAGTCGGTCGAGGGATTCGCATAGAGACCGTCCTTTTGAAGGACCATTGTCTCTCCAGGCTTCGTAATGCGGAAGTGGTCAATGCCGATTTTCGTGATTTGGTATTTTGCTTCGAGTGCTTCTTTGAGTGCGTCATGGTTACTGGCATTTGCTGAAGCCCCGCCAGCTAGAACAACGAGTAACGGGCACATGCACATGGCTTTCAACATCGCAGCCTTCATCAGATCTCCTTTGCGTTCTTACTTGCCAGATTTTGATAATGTAACTTCATGGTCCCCATCAACGTAGGCGTTCAATGAAGCCCCCTTTGCGACGTCAACACTCTTTCCGTGCTTGAAGGCGCCGGAGAGACCCAGCATAAGAGCTGCCTTGCTTTGTTCTCCACCTTGTGAAGAGTTCGCGCGAAGACGCACATTGCTTCCGTCTACCGCCTTCACGTAGTCAAGGGAGTAGGCGAGACTGCCGGAGTGACCCCATCGGCCCTTCGGTTCAGCTTCAGTCACATGCCCTATCACCGCTGCTCCCTTTGCCATAACGATGACATCGCCTACCTTTATGTCCTCAACGAGGTTCCCATGCACGGGGTCGTTTTGATGACTCTTCTCCGAACTCAACGCTTCTGTAATGGTGACGGTCACAACTGTGCCATCGGGTATTTTCACAGTCTTCGATTCTGTCTGCTGAGCAGCAACGCTTGCATGGAATACAAAAACACTCAGCGCGCTTACTAACACGCCGCTCCAGACAGCCGACCTGCGAACGGTGCCACTTGAGACAGGCGATGTTTTTTCTTGTTGATTTTCACGGCACGATTGAGATGTCATTCTATTCTCCATTTCCCAGGGACCTGTTCGGTCAAGTGAGTGGTGGTTACCGTTCGATTGCCGAGAGGAAGCCTCTCGATGCTGAGCCTTGCGACCTACATTCAAAGCTGTTCGAGGCGGCTTCATCGGGGCTCCGATGAAGCCCCTTGATATGTCGGCCAGCTCTGGTAATGTCTGATCTCACGGGCCTAGCTGGGCGGAACCCGAGACACCACGTGTAGCTCGGTTGTTGCCAGTCGCCGGTAAGCGGATTTTCCTGAACTGCATTTTGTTCTCCGAAATCGTGGAACAGCCGCCTTGCAGAATCGAACGGAACAACTCGACTTCACGGCTGAGCGGGGACTGACGGGCTAGGGATGCCAATATGTGCTCGCTTCCTGAGCAGCGGAGTAATCGCTCCTCTGGTAACTTCCGGGGTCTCGAATTGAGCCTTGGCGGCAGTCAATGCCGTAAGGTTTGAGATACGGAAAATGACACCGTCATCGTTAACCCCTCCGTAGGCGGTTGTGCCATAAAGACTTCCGTCGGGGCCTTGAATGAGCGCAGATTCCGGCCATGAGCCATCCGATTGGCCAGTAAACGAATAGAGAATTGTTACGTTGCCGAATGAGTCCATTCTGAACACCGTGCCGCAGCCTGGCCCATATCGTCCGGCGCACGAGGCGTCTCCGCCGCCTTCCGTTGTGCCATAAAAATAGCCGTCGGACGCCTGCATTAGCTGTGCCGGGTAGGCCCCATCGGGGCCGGAGAAAGAATGGAGGAGTGTAAAGTTGCCCGCAGCGTCGATTTTGAAAATAGTTCCACAACCTTGCCAGGGCGCGCCCCCAGAGCACGCGGTGGTCCCGCCGAAAAGAGTTGTGCCGTACACGCTTCCATCAGTGCCCGAGATCAATGCTGCATCGGGGAACGCACCATCCTGCTCCGTGAAAGAATGGAGGGTCTTAATGGCGCCGGATGCGGCCATTTGGAAGACCGTACCGCAGCCGAGAGTGGCATAGGAGGAACAGGTCAGAACCCCTCCACCTGCTGTCGTTCCGTAAAAGTCTCCGTCCGATAGCCGTAATAAGCCGCCTGCTGGGTAGGCGCCTTCAGAACCGGAGAAAGTGTGGAGAGGGGCGAATGCGTTTGACGTGTCGACACTAAAGATGCTTCCGCAGCCGGACTGAGCTACCGCTCCGAGCGTTCCCGTACAACTCGTGTTTGCTCCGACTTCGTTTGCGCCGTACAAGACTCCGCTGCTATCTTCTGCAAGTGAAGCGTCTGGACCGACTCCCAGAGGAGAACTGAAGGGGCCAAAGGAATAGATTGATGTAAAGCCGGCTGCTGCGCTGAAGTTGAACACAGTTCCGCAACCTGCCGGTGTTGAAGTCCCACCTGCTGCGCATTCGGAGGTGTTCAGGCCGCCATAGACAGTCGTGCCGTACCAAACGCCGCTGGGAGTCTGTGTAAGCGAAGCAACTGGGTATGCTCCGTCCGTTCCAGAGAAGCTATACAGGGTCGTTACGTTCCCTGAAGTGTCGCTCTTGTAAATCGTGCCACAGCCTGCGAGCGACGAGATATATCCGCAGGATAGATCTCCCCCTGCTTCAGTGACCCCATACAGATTCCCGTCGCTTCCGAAAACGGGAGCTGCCCACGGATTCGCGCCTTCCGTAGTGTGATTGAACGAATGAAGTATCGTTATTGAGGGGCCAGCGACAACATTCACGGTCGCCATTGCGCTTTGGCTAGTATCGGATGAATTTGTGGCGATGACGTGATACGTCCCACTCTGATTTGGCGCCGTGTAGATGCCCTCGTTGCTGATGGTTCCACCCGTCGCTCCTTCTTCCACGCTCCAAGTCACGTTGCCTCCACCGATGACTGTTGCCATAAACGTCTGGGACTCGCCTCCTGGCACGGCAACCGTTGAAGGACTAATCGTCACCTGTCCAGGACTGAGATTCACCGTCATCTGTGCCGGCGGAAAGGGCACGGGGAGGGCCAGGATTGACGCTGAAACATCAAATGGCCCCCCAGGAGATGTTGGGGCCGTGTATTGTGCCGTCGTCGGAGTAACGGGACTGACTGTGCCGTTAACACTGCCGCCGGAGACAGACCACTGAAGTTGCGGGTTAAGCATATTGGCGACATTGGCTGTGAGGGTAATCGCTTGCCCGGGCGTGAGCGTTGCGGAGGGTGGCGTGATATTCATGCTGACTTGCGCAGTTTCCCCGCCGTCACTCACTGCTTTGAAGACGTCACTCATCACATTTTGATTGTTAACCAGGTCAATATGGTCAAACGGATACGAGTAATCTCCATTGCCCGGATCGTTTCCCACCAAGCGCACGAGATTTGGGAGCGAAGAATCGGATGGGAGTGCACTTGCAACGGGCACTACCCCGTCATTTGGTGCCCCGGCAAACAAATCGCGGGTCCATATGCCCCACCATTGCAGGAAACTCTGGTCTCCTCCGACGGCGAGAATCTCGGTTTGGGACAAGTTATTTGCCGCAGCCGCTTGCGCGGCTGGAGCCGCACTTCCAGGGACGTTTACAGGAGCCAGCTCTGGAGCGATGATCTTAAGTTGCATTTTTTGATTTTGTGTAATCTCTGGATCGATTACGGTCGCTATATAGTCGAGCGGTTGGTTCAAATGAAGTGTGAGCAGCCCGTCCGCATCCGACGCTAGTGGGGTTCCGTCGATTGGGCCTGCAACAAGTACGACGTGAGCAAGCTTTGCTTTCACGCTAGGGGAGAGGTCTTTAGCGGACGTCAGGGCGACCAGCGTCCCTTCACTGTGCGCCTCGATATCGATCGTCCCGCTGAAGGAGCAGGAGGATGAGAAGAGCGAATTGAGACTATTCGCCATGTCAAGGCTCGAGCTGCCGATGGGCTGAGACCAGTCATAGTTGATTCCGTAAACTGTGTCATAGGGCCCATGAGTTGTACAGCTTGCGGTTCCAGCTTTCAAAGCGCAGGAAGCGACTCCGTTTGTTCCGCCGAATGAATCCTGCGCGTCGCTGAGAATTCCGTGTACGAGAACAAGAACCCTGGTGCTGCCCGTTGGACAAGTAGGCGAGTTGGTAAACAAATGTTTCGAATCGTCCCACTGCGTGAGTGAAGCAGTAGTTAGTCCGTTCCCTACTGCGACGGCAATGCCAACCTCGAGCGCACTGGAGGGCTCTATCATGCTTGGGTCAACAGTCAAAGTCGTCGCATTCGAAGTCGCATCGTAAGTTGAAGGGAGAGAGAAGAAATTGTTCGTTCCATTATTGACATTCAGGACGCCAAAGGCATTTTGAAGCTGAGTTGCGCTTAGGCCTTGCCCCCCCTGAAGGACAAAAGTGATGCCAGACGTACCAGCCGCCGCGGTCGCGTTTGACGCAGCATTCGGTCTGAATCGTGGTTCGCTCACAGCAGCGCCCACTCCCCCCACTGCCGGAGAAAAAGACATGAGCAATGACGGGCCAATGCCGCCGAAGACAGGATTGGTGGGCTGCGTCGCAACGGAGCTTAGCTGGAGCGTTGCGGTGGTGTTCGCAGTCAGGGTGCCCGCGGGAATCGTGACACTGTTCCCACCCGGCAGCGAAATCGTTCCACCCGTGGAAGCAACAATTGGCTGAGTCGCGGTCGCAATCGTGCCCGCGATGAGAACGGAGAAGGATCCAGACTTGGTGGAATCTGCAGTACTGGTTGCGGAGACGGTCACGAGATACGCGGCCGGAGCGGTTGCCGGGGCCTGATAAAGTCCAGAGGCATTGACGGCTCCATAGGTCGAGCTTCCTCCAGATGTCCCATTCACTGCCCAAGTGACACCAGAGCTATAGCTGCCCGTCCCGGAGACCGTGGCCGAGCACTGGCTGGTCTGGCTTGTTGGCACGCTTGTTGCGGCGCACGTAACATTCACCGAAGTGATCGTCGGGGATTGTGGCGGTGTTGTGCTGCTGCCGCCTCCGCCACCGCATCCGGATGACAATACGCAGCCGGACAAGACGCAAAAAGAACCGAACCGCAAGAAAGCGTTCGATAATTGACGGTAACAGAATCCTTCAGCTTGGCCGACCTTTGCTCTGAACATCTGAAGTCCTCCGATTCCTGGTCCCGACCGTGAACTTCCATTGCCGCGCAAGCCGCGGAGAGACGCAGAAGTTCCTTAGGCAGTACGGAATTACAGCTCAACGGCGAGTGATTTGAAGGTTTGCGAGCGGCTACGCTGCCACGATCCCTCAACACTCCCTTGCCAATCTCACATCACGGACCATCGTCTGGGCAGCACACAGGAAATCCCCCCTGTTGTCCTGGCTGCTTGAGCACACCTGCACATTTGCCCAAGCACGGATCTTCGTGTAGAAGACCCGCTAAACTGAACAGAATGAGGGTTTTGTTACAGGTGTTCCCCATGACCTGTTATGCTGATGGCCAAAGAGTACATCCGAAGATTGTGAGTGGGGTTGAAAAGGTCCTGAAAAAGCCCTGAAAAGTTCTGAAAGCCGGCTGGTGGAAAGAAATCATGCCTTTTACGGAATCCATTAACGAGGTTTCGGTCAGGTTTGAGGGCTTCACGGTCGATATGCGCCGCCGCGGGCTGTATCGCGGAAACGAGCGCATTCACCTCACACCCACCCCCTTCAAGGCTCTTGAGTTCCTTATCCGGCAGCAGGGGCGGGTCGTTTCGAAGGACCAGCTTCTGAATGCCGTATGGGCCGGCCTGCGGGATGAGAACACCGTCGAGCAAGCCATCCGACAGATCCGGCTCGCGCTGGGGGACGACAAGGATCAGCCTCGGTTTATCCAGACAATTCCTGGGGTTGGATATTGCTTTATTGCGGAACTGGAAGCGGAGGCAATCCCCGAGTGTGAGCCGGAACCGATCATCCCAACGGGGCCTGCGGACAACGCCCCTCGCGCTGAAGGCAGGACGTGGAGGCTCATCCGAAAGGCTGCTCTTCCAATGGGCATCGGCGCTTTTACCCTTCTCATTATTCTGATTCTTCTGCTGCAAAGCCCGTCGCGCTTGGCAGCGACGAATCCTGTGAAGATTACGCGATCACAAACTCTTGTCTTGTCGCCGCTTCTCAACGACGGCACCCACATTGCTTATCCACAGTATGAGGACGGCCGGTATTACGTTGCAGAGGCAGCTATCAACGGAGGGGAGAGTACCACGGTTCCGACCGGGCTTCCGAATCCGGAGCTATGCGATGTGGCACCGGATGGGTCCGCAATGCTGCTCAGAAACCTGATACGCTCTCGTAACGATGAAGAACCTCTTTACGTTCAGGCCGACGGCGGAACGGCACAGAGGCTTGGGGATATTATGGCCTACGATGCGGCCTGGTATCCGGATGCGAAGCGCATTATCTACTCCGCCGACAGCGCAGTGTATTCGACGGACCGCGCGGCAAAATTCAGCCAGCGGCTTTTCAATGTTCCGGGCAATGCATTCTGGTTCCGGTGGTCGCCGAACGGCAAGAAGCTGCGATACACGGTCATCGATAAGAAGACCGAGGCAACTTCGATTTGGGAGGTCGCGACAGGCATTTACAAACCGCATCGACTCTTTCCGAAGATATCGAACCACCTTTGCTGCGGCACATGGACGCCGGACGGAAAGTTCTTCCTGTTACAGGCGCGCGTTGAGAATACCTTTCAAATATGGGCCCGGCAAGAAGCGAGCAGTTTCAATTTCATCCGTCACGACCAGCCTTTTCCATTGATCTTTGGCGCGATGAACTATCGTGGACCGCTGGTGAGCAACGATGGCAAGAAGCTGTTTCTGAGGGCCGAGAACCCCAAAGGCGAGCTTGTGCGCTATGACTCCAAGTCCGGGGAGATTATCCCCATGTTGCCATCGATCTCAGTGCGAACGCTTGCATTCTCCAAGGATGGAAATTGGATCGCTTTTACCACCCTGACGGACAACAATTTGTGGCGGTGCCGCTCGGACGGAACAGAATGCCTCGAACTCACGCAAGGCTTCAGGAATACGCTCATGCCCAGGTGGTCTCCGGACGGCAAGATGGTCGCTTTTATGGGCTTGCGCTTCACCGGGGAGTGGGGAGTCTTCGCTGTCCAGGTGAACGGTGGAACAATACATCCTTTGTTCGTTGAGAATCAGGCGGAGGGCTATCCCGACTGGTCGCCCGATGGACAGCACCTGGCTTTTTCGGAAGTAGTTCCAGTTGCTCGCCCCAATGGCGTGCATGTGCTGGATCTGCGCACGAACCAGTTGTCAACGCTGCCGAAATCCACGGACTTCTACTTGCCGCGCTGGTCACCCGACGGACGCTCCATTGTTGCGCTCCACTTTGGTGACCAATTTGTCTACTTGTTCGACTTTGCCACCTCGACATGGCGCCAGCTTACCGAGATTCCGGGCGGTTATCCGAACTGGTCAAGCGATGGTAAGGCTGTATATTTCCTTTCAAACACAGCCAGAGGCCGTACAGTCTTTCGTGTATCTGTCGCCGATAGAACGATAGAGAAAGTTACCAATTTTGAAAGTGTTGATCCCAGTCCGTTTATTCTGGGCGACTGGATGGGACTAGCCCCGGGCGATGCACCACTGGCCGTTCAGGATATGACGACCGATGACATCTACGCGTGGGATCTGACGGCGAAATAGCTCGTCCGCCATTCAAATTCAGGCTCGGATCGAGAGTTCGGCCCCTGGCAACCATAAGTGATGATCGGCAGCTTTCGCGGCGTAGCTACCATCAGACAGAAACAGGCTTCAGAAGCGATAAAGCAATGACAACTGGAGCTGCCGGGCACCGGAGAGCGTGCTGGTGATCCGGCCTTCGAGGGAATTGTCCGGCCAATTGGCCGCTGAGACTCCATCCGCGGATGAAGTATAAGCCGGCGCCGCATAACTGGCGATGTTCCCCACATTGAAGGCGTCCACGCGTAGCGTGAGAGCCTGCGACTCCACCGTTGAGAACGACTTGAAGAGCGAAAGATCGACAACGCGGTAGCCGGGGGCGCGTTCCGTGTTGATGTGAGCGGTTCCGAAATTCCCCGCCTGTTCCTCGCCGTAAGCGCACACACCGTTGTCCAGCCCCGTGCATGGATTGGCGGAAGGGTCGGTTCCGAACCAGTGCTGCACCGACCGGTGCATGATGCGCATCGGCCTGTACTGGTTTGACCGCGCCGAACGGGAGTGGAGGTTGGCATTGTTCGGGCTTGTCATCGTAATGGGAAAGCCGGAATAGAGAACGACATCTCCAGAGAGCTTCCATCCACCAAACGATTCATCCCATGCGCGCCTCCACTTGGCGCCGAAACTCCTTCCAAGCCCGAAAGGCAGTTGCCAGACCGCAGTGCCATTCAGTGCTTGGCGCGTATCGAAGCCGGACGGGCCGTAGTCCGCATGGGGATGGGTGTAGTCTTGCCAGTACACGCTGTTGTTGTCGACCCCGGAGATCGCGAAAAAACCTGGACTGTTGGTCAACGATTTCGACCACGTGTAGTTGAGTGTGCATTCCAGCCCGTCGCTCCGGTGACGGAAGACAGCCTGCATTGCGTTGTAGTTTTCCACGCCCTCCGACTCGGTGAGAACCACATAGCCGTTAGCCCCGACGAGGTTCGAGAAGGGCGCCGACGTCGGCACGCCCGCCACCGTCCACTGATTGGGCGAAGCCGGTACAATGAGGCGCCTGCCTATCTCTCCGACGTAGCCCACCTGAGCCGTGGTCGAGCTGTCGATGAGGTATTGCATTGTCAGGTTGAACTGCTGCACTGCCGTGGGCCGCAGATTCCTGGCCCATGCGTTGTACTGCGTTTGGCTTGCGGCTCCGGCTGCCGGAAAGCCGCTTGTCACGCTCAAAGGATCACCGGCGCTGACGTTGCCCGGAGTGGAAGGCGCGTTAACGAACTGGGTCAGGAACGGAGCGTTCTGCGTTAATCGCAAGTTGGCGCCAGTGCCCTCCAGCCAGTCGGTGATGCCGTATCCGCCGCGCAGAACAAGACGGGGTTTGAACTGCCAGGCAAAGCCGAAGCGCGGCATCCACTCACCGTAATACGGTTCGTAGAGAGCGCGGCTGTTGCCGTTTTGACCGGCAAACTCCAGGCAGGGATTGGAGGGGGCATCGGCGCTTGTGCAGGAAGCAGCCGCGGCGATATTAACGTTGAGTTCCTTGTTGTTCACCTCGTAGATCGGTTGGTCGTATCCATAGCGCAGGCCCAGGTGAAGAGTAAGGCGTGGAAGCAGGTTCCAATCGTCCTGCACATAATAGGCATCACGATACTGGCGCTGTCCTGATGGTCCATTCACTCCGCCAACCTCACTCTCAAAGGACTGGTCCAGGACGAAGTCCGCAAAGCCATAACCGGATGCGCCGGCCACATTCGGATCTTGCGTGTAATAGCCGCCGTACAAGAACTGCCCCATTGCCCCGGCATTCCCTGCGTAATAGCTGTTCTGCTGATAGCGGGTGATCTGGACACCGGCATTCGTGATGTGCTTTCCGTGCTCCCATATCAGATCGTCCGCATAGTTGAAGTCATTGTCTACGAAGCTCGTGACGATGGCGGCCGTGCCGAGGTTGTTTTCCGGACTGGAGACGTTGATCAGACTGAAGCCATCGAATGGCTGGTTGAACGGTATACCCAGGTTCTCGTCGCCCGACATTCCAAACTTGCCTGACGGGTCGGTGGGAATACCCGTGTTCCATTCAATCCGCGAGATGCCCGCACGGAGTTGATTGACGGCGGATGGCGAAAATGTGTGCACCCAGTTCATCACCCCGCTGTGAAATGGATAAGCATTGCTGGCTGGGAAGATGACCGGCAGCACAGCCTCCGGAGTGATATCGTAGGCATCTCCGTCGGAGTAACGGAACATCAGTGAGTCTTTGCTCCCGGCGGCGTAGTCCACGCGAACGTCGCCCTGGTTGTTTCGGCGGATCGTCTTGGTGGGAGCCTGGTAGTTGTTGGAATCGACCGTACCCGGCGATGGGGCGTGGTTCGGCATCGGATAAAGTTCAGGATGCGCAAACAGGTACGATGCAACAGGGTTGTTGAGCGGAATCTGGTTATCAGTATATGGGCTCGCGTTCGCGTAACCGCCGGTCGGATTCGTTCGCGACACCGCAGGGTTGTAAAGCGGGATACCGTTCACTGTCAGCAGTTCGGAGAAGTCGCAGGACGTCACACCGTTATTCGGTGTACAGGTGCGCATCTTCGCAGTTGCCACGCTGGCCGCGTTCTTGCCGGCCACGACATTCCGTGTTCCCAGGTAGTCTCCGAAGATGAACAAATGATTCTTGCGGATGGGCCCGCCAGCCGCGGCGCCGAACTGGTCCTGGTGGAAACTCCCCTTGGGAAGACCGGAGTAGTTGTTGCTCCACGTGTTCGCAGCAAGATCCTGATCCTCGAAATAGTCGTAGAGACTACCGTGAACCTGGTTCGTGCCTCTCTTGGTCACCATCACAATTTCGCCGCCGTTCACGTCGCCGTACTCGGCGTCGGCATCCGCGGTGATCACGCGCATCTGCTGCACAGCTTCCGGCGCGGGGTTGTAGCCAATCAGATTGTTCAGCGTCTCGTTGATCTCCACGCCATCCAGGATGTAGCTGTTGCCCTGCTGGCGATTGCCGTTGAATGAAGGCACTGTCACGGAGCTCGTGTCTCGCTCATAGCCGGAGGGGCCTCCCATCAGACCGTAGGTAGGGTTCACAGCGCCGGGCACGAAGGTGCCGGCTGTCTGCACGTTAAGCCCGCCGAGCGGAAGGCTCTCGATTGTGTTCGAGGTGACGGTCGTCCCGAGCGTCGCGCTCTGGGCCTCGAAGATGGCGGACGGCGCGGCGGACACATTCACCGTTGTCGAGATCATTCTCAATTGAAGCGTGAAGTTGCACTGGGCGATCTCGTCGATCTCCAGTGCAAGCGGGCCGAAAGACGTGGTCTTGAAGCCTGGCGCCATTGCCGTGATTTTGTAGGAGCCAATGGGCAGGAATTGGAAGTTGTAGAGGCCGCTTGGATCTGCCGCGGTGCTGGTCTTTACGCCTGTTGCCACCTCTGTCGCGGTGATCGTCGCCCTGGCCACCGCTGCTCCCCAGGGACCGGTAACGGAACCGCGGATGGCTCCAGTAATCGTCTGAGCAGTCGCGCTGTTGCCGGAAAATACCAGGACTGCTGAGGTCAACAGTCCAACAAAACAGCTCATGAATTTGGGCGAAATCGTCGTGGCACGGGCCGTCTTAGGTCGCATTCTTCTTGTCCTTGGATCGCGTATCTGTCTTTCCGCACGGCGCGGCGTTCGAGTGAGTTCGGACCGTGAAACCTATTCCTGCAGATGCCCTGCGATTCCCGCCATACCATTCACGATATACGCTCATGGCGACAGCGACCTTTAAGGAGCCTCTGCTTAAGTTCCCTACCCGCATCGAGATTGAGTAAAGTTGAATCAGGATGGAGAACGCGATGCGGCAGATGACATTGGCAAGCCAGGCGAGTTTTGAGAAGTACGCGCGGAAGAGCCGTCGTGAAGAGTTTTTGAGCGTGATGGAAGTGGTGGTTCCGTGGCAAGAGTTGGAAGCCCTGATCGAGCCGTATTATCCCAAGGCGGGCAACGGCCGCCAGCCGGTTGGCTTGTCGATCATGCTGCGCGTCTACTTTCTGCAGCAGTGGTTTAATCTCTCCGACCCCGGTGCCGAGGATGCGCTCTACGAGTCGCCCGTGCTGCGCCGTTTTTCGGGCGTCGACTTGGGCCGCGCCGCGGCTCCCGACGAGACCACGATTCTTCGCTTCCGCCGCCTGCTGGAACAGCATGGACTGTGCGGCCAGATTCTGGACACGGTGAACCATTACCTGGCGGGCAAAGGCCTGCGCATCGCCACCGGCACTATCGTCGATGCCACGATCATCGCGGCTCCGTCTTCGACCAAGAACAACAAGAAAGAACGCGATTCAGAGATGCATCAGACGCGCAAAGGGAACCAGTGGTATTTCGGTGCCAAGGCGCACATCGGCGTTGATTCCAAGTCGGGCATCGTGCACTCGGTGTGCACCTCGGCGGCCTCGGTATCGGACATGCATATGCTGCCCGATCTGTTGCATGGCGCAGAGAAGAAGGTCTGGGGTGACGCAGGCTACCAAGGGCAAACGGAGGCCATTCACGCAGTTGCTCCAGAAGCGCAGGACATGACTTCGCGGCGAGCAAAACACAAGGGCGGTGTCGATGAGGTGGAGCGGCGCAAGAACCGCACCAAGGCCAGAGTGCGCTCGAAGGTGGAGTGGCCCTTCCGCATCCTCAAGCGCGTCTTCGGATTTACCAAGGTTCGTTATCGCGGCTTGAAGAAGAATCACGAGTGGCTGCTGGCGGCCTTCGCTCTGGTCAATCTCTACCAACACCGCAAGCTGCTGGTCCCGCAGGGGGCGTAGCGTCTCTGGAGGCCGGAAATGGCCTCCAGAGACAAACAACAGCTCCAACAACACGCGACCTCAAGCCATCCTGCCTGCAATTTCGGCTGGAAATGCGGAGGAACCTCTTCGAATCGCAATCACGCCATAAAATGGCGAGCTGTGCAGAGGCTCCTTAACGGCACCAGGGTTTCTACGTGCTCGGTATCCTGCTGTCCAAGTAGTGGGCGTGTAAGTGCTGAGTTATTGGTTTATCTGATTGTGGTTTGTCTTGCTGCTGTCCAACTCTTGCTTACCACGTCAGAGGCATCGGCAAGTGTTCGCAGAGTTGTCTTGCGGCGGGCGGTCCTTCCAGAGGGGCGTTGAGCCAAGCCCACAGGTCTCTGAAGATGAACAACTGTTGGCGCAGCATAGCGGCCAGATTGGAAAGCGACCAACCGAAGGTGGATTTCATCTGCAGGTATTTCAGGATCAGCATGGCGATTAATGCCGTCCATACCTTCGTCACCTGGCTTGTGAATGGTGAGACCTGGTTCCGCAGGTTTCACAACCATGTTTACTGTTTGTTGAGTCAAAGCGGTTGGTCTCGGTAGTGAAATAGACAGGGTCAATACCATCTGATTTCGCTCACCGCGGCGATGTGTTCCTCAGCTGCAGCCGGGCGCAAGTACCGAAGCGTCGTCTCAAGATCAGCATGGCCGGCATACGCCATCACGGTGCGCGGGTCGACCTTGTTCCGGAGCCAAGTTGTGATGCAGGTGCGGCGGAATTTGTGCAACTCAAAATCGTCGCAGCCGCGTTCTCCCTTGAGCCCTTCGATGCAGTTAGGGCAGTGACCGCACGTAATCTTTGCGCGGCGCGCCATGCACTTGAGCATCTTTAATAACTTCGTATTGGGATTGCCGTTGGATGACGGAACGATCAGGTTCTGGCCAGGGTGAGAGTCTTTCCAGGCGCTGAGCTCATCCAGGAAGTCACGTGGAATGGGAATATCGCGCTGTTCATAATCCTTCACCTTGAATTTGTAAATCTTGCCATTGCGCCCCCGCACCTTCTTGCCGCGCACCCGGAATACGGATTCCTCCCAGCTGATGTCGCTGAATTCGGCAAACTGTACCTCTTGGTCGCGCAAACCGAATTTGAGCGCCAGGTTGCAGACCATCTTTTGGTATGGGTTGGCAATGCCGAAGAGAGCCTTGAGCTGGGCCTGGGAGTAGATGGTGGGCAAAGCCATTTCGTATTTCGGTTTTGGAGGAAAGATCTTCTCATCGACGCCGGCCCAGCGCAACATCGATTGCAGCCGCTGCCGCTTGTTGAAGATGGTGCGCGCCTCTCTTCCCTGATCGCGAAGCCGCTGATCGAAATTGAGGATTGTTTCGCGCTCAACCTCGTCGACGAAGGTTGTCTTAGTGGCGGCGAGGAACTCGGCGCTGACGAGAATTGCCTGGCTTCTGGCCTCGAGCGCGTTCCTCTTAAAGGCATCTTCGACGTAATCGTTGAAGGAGTCAGCTAGGCGCACCCGCTTCTTTTTAGCTTCGTCAGGATCGATAACAATCAGGCCTGCAGCTTCAGAGTCGGATCGGGCCTGAAGCTTCCCGGCGATCTGAACGCGCAACGCTTCGGCATCGGCCGCAATTTTGCCGGCGGGCTTGTAGGTGGTGCCGTTCTTCTCGACGCGAATGTCGAATGTAAAATTATCGCCGATGTTGACTTCGGACTTTTCGCCGGTTTTGGGATCCTTGAATTCGGCGATTCCGGCGCGTACGCGTCCAGTGGAACCGTAGACGGCTGGTCGCCGGCTCCACTTCGGATCGGAGGCACGTTTGAAGCGAATCATGAGAGTGGCTTTGGGCATGGTCGAGAGCCTCTTTGGGGTATTATATCCCGACAACTACCCGACAAAGAACTTAAATGATTGATTTTAAATATTTGGTCGAGAATCCCCCTCTCTCCGCCAGACCTTCCTGCATCTTCCTCATTCCATTCTCAAATCATAGAAAATAGGATGCTTAGACGATTTCCGTATCGTCCGAGTTGTCTGCATTTTCCGTCGAATTCGGCCCCTGGGACGCTTTTTGCATGACAACGGCCGGGATGCATGACAACGGAGAACGCGATCTCACCACTGCGTGAATCCCGCGTAGAACTCTGGCCCACATCCGCTAGCATTCCGTCCGATCTGACGGCCTTCGAGCTTGGCGCGCCGCATGCCGGACCTGACCCGTTCGATGATCAAGCTGCGTTCGAGTTCGGCGACTACGCCGATGATGGTCACGACGGCGCGGCCCAGCGGACCGCCGGTATCGATGTTCTCGCGGAAGCTGATGAACTCGATCTGCAGGCGGTTCAGCTCGTCAAGCACTTCGAGGTAATGCTTCACCGAACGGGCGATCCGGTCTGAAGCCAAGACCAGAACGGCATCGAAGCGGCCGCGGCGTGCGTCCGCCATCATGGCATCAAGTCCAGGCCGGCGGGCCTTTACGCCGGAGATTTTGTCTGTGAACTCGGCAACGATCTCCAGGCTGCGGCGGGTCGGCAACCGGCCGCTTGAACCTTCGAAACCGTGCTCGATCCATTCCCGACACTACGGCGGGACTGACCCGCGGAGCGTCGCCTAACCGTAGGTCAATGAGTGACTCGGCGTCAATCCAGCATCCTGCCCGAGCAGATCGGCGAACCCTGGCCTACCTATGGTGACTCATCCGATCATGAAATGAGTGCATTGGCGGATGTTGCAGTCGTCGAGAATAACTTCTCGGAGCGGGAGCTCAGCTCGCTTCAGCCCTGATGGTGACGCACGACATCGTTGCGTGCAAAGGAGGCGGTTCTCTATTTTGAAATCGTGCCCTCAAGAAAGAGGTCGATCGCGACGTCTTTGTCCGCTTTCCAGAACATAAAGCTTGGATCCTTCAGTCCCCATTGGATGTATGGTACGACAAAATGAGCCTTGGCCGTTGCGGTTGTGCCTTCAAGATGGACAAGGATGGGGATGGTGATCTCGCGAGGCGTGCCGAGGAGTGTGAAGATACCAGTTACCTGGATGGTCGAGTCGCCTGAACGAGCTATGGCGCCGGTATAGGTCTTCGGTTCAAAGGAAACAGTTGCGTACTGTTCGACCTTAAGGATGTCCTTGTCCATCTTTCTGTCGCGCATGTCATTGCCGGTCTTGCCGCTGCCGGCGAGGACGACCACCGAACCCTGCATTTTAGGAGTGCTGGGGTCAAACTCAATCGATCCGGATTGGACGTGAAAAGTACCGTTGACGAGCTCGTGGGTCGTTTTGAGCGTCATCTTGACCTCGCTGGCATCGGGATTGACGACGAAGGTCTGATGCTGGGCGAATGCGGCTGGAGCGAGTACGGCAGCGAGGGTGAAGACTGTGAGGGATTTCATTTCACCTCTTCTATGGTGTTTTACCTACTGATAGTTGTTTCTAGCGTGGCTAGATTTAAGCCGGCGACTGTATTGGAGCATCGGCGGCGTTGTGGGCGACGCGAGTCAGCTTTGCGGTCACGCGCATCACGCCGGGCCAGACCCTGAGGCAGAACGGTAATACAGCGCGTGCGAATGAGTTGTTCAAGCCGTCGGCGGCGACCTCGGCAAGACGCATCTGGGGCAGCATTGCGGAGCGCAGTTTTGGCTGAAAGACCTGCGCTGGCTCCGCTGCAAGATACGCAGCGGCGGCACAGCGGGCAGTATGCAGCGCGATGGATATGCCGTCACCGGTGAACGAGGGGATGACGGCGGCCTGATCGCCAATGCAGTAGAGCCCATCCTCCGTTGTGCGACGGATGTAACCGTAAGGGATATGAGTGATGACGATCGGTTTGTCGAGCAGCGGCTCCGCACCGTCAAGCCGCATTGCGAGGTGGGGACAATCCTGCTGCATCTTCGCAAGAAGGCCCTCCCAGCGAAGACCCGCACGTGCAAAATACCACCGTTTCACCACACAGCAGAAAT
>NZ_DATKQC010000038.1:0-5931 GCF_035532915.1 Edaphobacter sp. | reverse complement strand
TCTTCACCGGAGCCTTCGTGGCTCTGGAAGGCCAATTGATGATTTAGACCGTCAGATGCTCGCTTGATCTGTCAGTGCGCCCGCGGCGTCCAGGATGGCCTTGAGATTTCCGCAGATCGTCGCAGCCATCTCATCTGCCGTGATTTGGCGTAGATTCGCGATCGTTTCTACTGTGACCGCTACATCCGCTGGACAGGCCGGGCGTCCGCTAACTTGCGTGAACGGCCCGTCGGTCTCCGTAAGTACACGGTCAGAGGGTAAGCTGGCAATCAGGTCACGTCCTCTGTCGGTCCGGAGCATCTGACCGTTAACTGAGAAATAGCAGCCAAGATCCACAGCGCGTCGGGCCTCCGCTTTCGAGCCCGTAAACCAGTGAAGGACCGTCTGTCCATATCTGGACGGCAGGTGCGCTTCGATGAGGTCGAGGACCAGTGTCGTCGCCCGGACGCTGTGGACGGTCAGAATCTTACCTCCGGCTTTGGCGCATTGCTTCAAGACGCGTTCGAATATCTGTTTTTGAAGGTCAAGCGATCGGTAGTACCGCGGACCGGCATCCAGTCCTATTTCACCGACATAGCGCGTCTGAGGCAGGTAAGTCTCCCAGAGCGCAATCTCATTGTGACGTTCCGCGACGAGTTGGGGGTGAAGTCCGAGGCTCGCGCGAACGTAGCGGGTTAGCCGCGAGATTTCTAAGTTGCGGGGCCACGCTTTCGGCGTTGTCGTCACGGCGAGGGTGTAGACACACGCTTCTTCTGCCTCCTTCACGGCTGATTCAAAGCTGGGATAGAGGTCAAGATGACAATGAAAATCGACAAGGGATGGATTCATGAGGAATCAGCTCGGTGCAGCTTGGACGCCGGTCAGCAGCTCCGCGAGTTCGTCTAGCCCACGCCGGTAAACGTCGGCAAGAGCCGTTTTTTGGGCCGGGGATTCGTCGGTGAGCGGGCCGGGCTTGTGAATAAGAAGTGCCGCCAATTGAGGTCTTTGGTGTAATCGCTCAATGGCGAATTGAAACGACCGCACTTGCTTTCCTTCCGCCTGGCGAGTGTCGAGGACGTGAGCAGCAAGGTTCGGAATAGTGTAAGCGGTGGGATCGGTTGCCCCAAGGCCTTTGAGGATCGCCGCGCGCCGTATCAGGCATGGCAGGCAAAACCCGCAATGTTCAATGCCTCTGCCGTGCCACCGGCCTTTGGTCGGAGAAGCACAGGAGAGCGCATGGGGAAGCAACCGTGACAGAAGTGCACGGTTGGCACAATTTGCGACCATCTCGCCCTTGGTCTTGTCCCAATAAGGATTCTCAACACGGCCCTGGATACCCAGTGCGGCCAAGAGATCATTCCAACGGGCCATGTAGAAGGGATGCGTGGTTCGGGTGCTGAGAGCGCCGAGCCGGAGAGGATCGAGCGGGACATTCAGCGCGATGAGTCCGTTTTCCGGCACGCGCAAGGTGAAGGAACCTGGGAGTCCCGTTCCGGCAAAGACACCGGCTGCGAAAAACAGGAAGGATCTGCCGCGTGTTGTTTTTTCGGAGGCGACGTTGCGGACGAGGCCATCGGGAAAAGTCATCCAGATTCTCAAGCGGTCGAAACCTTGACGCGGATAGTTTCTCTTCAAACCCTGGAAAAGACTGTCTTGAGAAGCGCTAGTGGCCCCTTCAGCGGCGTGGCTGATGAACAGTGGCACGAGACCTGGTTCAAGCGAATCGATTGCACCTATGAGGCTGTCGAGGCCGCCCGAGAACAGCGCGAAACTATTGAAGGGCGGAGGGTTCAATCCTGTCGGTCTGGTCGGCACTGCCGCTTCGAAACCGGCAGGACGCGGCCTGAAGCCGAGCGTCCATCGATCGCCGGTGAGGAAGTTGAGCATTCTTTGAAGAAGCGCTGTCGCTGCTGACCATCGCGCGGGATCGCTGACGGGAACGACAAGGCGTATCTCTCGTGTCCACGTGTCCTGGGATTCCGTGGTCCGGGAAATGCGGGTGTCGGCCGCCTGAACATGTGCCGCGAGCACGAGGAGATCGAGCCCCATTTCGGACGGGAAAACTCCTAGTCCGGCGAGATCGTCGAGCGCCTGGCCGATTCCGTGTTCAAGCCGTCGTCTGGCCACGACGAACTCTAGCCGGGTGCGGACCTCACCTTCGGCCGTTGGGATAGGGAGGCGATCAGATGTCCCGAATCGTCCGATGATAACGTGACGCCTCATGATGATTCCGCCTCGGCGTCACCCATCGTTTGCAGAATGCTGAAGGCCTGCTCATACACTCCTGTAACAATTCCCAGAACGGTAGCGGGCGTGAGCGCTTGCATGTTGATTTGTGCTCTGGTGAGCGCGTCAGAGACGCTGCCACGGATAAAATCGAGAAGTTGCTCCTGCACGGTTGCAGCGTCTGATGGATCGGAAGGGAGGGTTATGGACTTTGTGCCGATGTCGTTGCACAGGCGTGCTTCGATCGCATGAGCTGCGTACAGTTCGAAGATAGTTTGCATTTGATCAGCCGTAAGAGCGTCGATATCGGTGATCCCGTTCTCGGCCAGTTCGGTGATGGTTTCGATGAAAGCTTCTCTTGCGATGCCTTCGTCTACGGTGCCACCATCCTGGCCCTGACAAACGTAATCCATGAGTCCCAGAAAGACTTCTTCGATCGGGCGTCCGGCAAGGCTTTGGAGATTGAGCGCGCGTAACGCTTCGCGAGGCCCATTGACAGTTGCGCCAGAGAGGAAGTTGAGAAGCCTGGCGCCTGCGGCGCACGATGCGCCCATTCGCTGAGCTGCCGCACGGCTCCCGCCCGCAGCAGTCGACACATATTGCGATACTGCACGACCGAGACTCGCGCGGTCCGTGCCGCCTGATGTGGCAAAGCGTGAGAAATTATTTCGTGGCATCGTGAAACGGTCTGCGGCGGCGGCGGCCGGGATCGCTGGGAGGACAGGGGGCATCGGGACTGGGGTCGGTCCAGTGTGTTGGTCAGGCGGGGTAGATGGTGGTACCGGGGCAGGCGGTGCCGGTGCAGGGTCACTGGAGCCAACCCAGCTAGGGACAAGCGGCGTGCCGCCGCCAGGGCCGCCGTAGGAGTTGGACGTGCCCATCAGCGTACGATCCCTTGCCTGCGCGTGCGCAGCGTACCGCTCGCTGCTCCTTTGAGAAACTGGCTGCCGTCCCTGCTCCAGGCTTCGAGGAGTTGGTCATAACGCTGGCTCATGGCCGGCTCCTTGATGGCGACTTCCCAGCCCCCACAGGCCCAAGGGCCGAGGCGATTGCGTGGCAAGGCTTCGAGAAAGTCGAGGAGATTACCTTGCAGGCCCGGATGTGCCTTGACAAGAATAGCGATGCCGGGGGCACCGGCAGGTTCAGTGTCGAACGCGTCGCTGCTCAGAATTCGTGTACGGACTGCCTCAAAAACCTGACCCGCCTCAGCTATGGCGAGTTGGCGCAATTCGGTCTCCATCGCCTGAACGACAATCTTGGGTCCGAGCAATTTCTCGGCGACTGTAGCAAGGCGTCCGAGGATGGAGGTCGCGCCGAAATAATCCTTGCGGTCTTTTGCGACGAAGAGATAGGGACGCAGGTCCAAGGTCCCGATCGCGGGAGCGATACGCGCCCATGACTGGAACGCAGGTGCCGAAAGCCATTCGGTGACCAGGGCACTTTCAGCCGGCTTGACAACCTCCAGCTTCGCGGGGCCTTTGGCGCGTGCAGGTGTTTTCGATTCAGTGGCTTCCTCGGCCGGTTTTGCTGATCGGTGGTTGGTTCCCGCGAGCGCAGATTCCAATGCGGCCAACTCAGGGCAGGTTCCGTCGTTGGAGGAGGCTGCCGCAGTCGCAATCTGGTCGAATAGGCGAGGGAGAAACCGTTCGGCGAGCATCAACTTGGCGAGAACGGGCAACTTTACCTCGTCGCCGAATCCGCGGGCTTTGGCGGAGGATTGTCGCAGCAGAAGCGTGTTGAGGAATCGCTTGATCTGCCGTGGATTTCCCTTGGTACCGCTGGCAAGGATCGGACCGATCTGGTCGCTCAGCATCAGCGCATTCTGTGCCCTGTCTGCTTTTTCTGCTAATGCAGACTTGACGGTAGCGGCATCGAGTGCGCCAGCCGTCCAGGGGCGTTTCAGCCGCTCACGCGCGACAGCAATGAGCCTTGCGAAGGCCAGGTCGTTCTCGCCGACCTCGGCACCAATCAGGAGAAGGGTGACATAGATGCGGGTCTCGGTCTCTCCCAAAGCGGGAATACGAAACGGTATCTGAATCAGCTTTTCAAGATAGTTCCGTGCGTATGTTTGGGGTCCAGTGGTGTCTGGAAGATCAGGAAAGTGCTTGCGGACTGCGTATTCAATCATAGCTTCGTCGGCGGCGACGACGAATGCGGTGCGTGACGTGAAAACGAACAGGCGCACAGCTTCCAGTGTTTCGATCGCCGTATCCGGAAGGCAGCGGTCCAGATCATCGATCAGTACCACCAGTTGGTCGATCCCGGCTTTATCGAGGAGATTATCGAACGCCTTACGAAAACCAGCTATTTCCTCCGGGACATTTTTCGTTTCGGAATTCTCTTTAAGAATGCTCTGCACACCGGATACCGCTGATTCAACATTTTCCTTTGTAAGTTTTGTGGGGTCGGCTGACCAACCTTCAAGCGTGTCGAGGAGGGCGTGAATCCCGAGAGTATGCGCGCCGAGACCGTGAGCGCCGGCGTAAGCGGTGAGGGCGAGCCCACCAGCTTTCTTGGCAAGTTTTAGCAGGTCGATACGGTGAATGATCTCCTTTACTGCGTCTCCAGCTTTGGTCAGCAGGGGGCGCTTTTCAATCAGGCCGGTAACGATGCCCTCGATCAGGGCAATCTTGGCGTCCTCAAAACCTTGAAATCGCCAGCCGTTGAACTTGAGGCAGAGGACGCGGTCCTGTGCATTGAGTGCGACCTCGATCATCTCCAGGACGCTTGATTTGCCGGCGCCCCAGTCACCGTGCACGCCGATTGTTACCGGCTGATCCGGGCGTTCTCGCAACAGCATGACGATCGTCTTGGCTATGGCCTCGTTGTTGAGGAGGTCAACTTTGGTTTCGTTATCTGACAAGATCATGGTGGCCACTTCTCAATCTGTTCTGGGACGGGTTAGTCGCCCGCTCACTCCCACGTCGAGGTCTTGAATCCAAGGCTCTTTGCATTCTCTGACACCGCGCGCTTGATCTGGTCAGTGGCGCCGTTCGGAAAATCGGCAGTGATTTCCACTGTGATCTTGAGTTCGGCTTGGGGATCAGAGGCGAGATTGCTGATAATTTCTTCTGCCAGTTGCACGAGCCGCATCTTCGCCGTCGCCGGATTCACTTCCACAGAGCCATAAAACGATTTCGCTTTCCCCGTGCCAGTCGCAGGAACGGAGCTTGCTCCACCAATCGGGGATTGCAAAGGCGAAGACCCACCATCAGGCGCTCCTGCCGGCGGCGGAGCGTCCCCAGACTTTGGTCTCAGGTCTGCGGGCAAGTTAGTTTCATATCGCTTCGCAACTTCAGGCTCGATCAGCAGCAGGGTGTCGTCGAGTTGAACGTTGGCGTCACCGAATTTGAATCCCTCAAAAACATCGCCGGTCTGACCGTATGCAGTGCCGAAGAAATCTTTACTGCCCGCGCCCTTAATGATGGCTTGTTCCAGCACGTCGCGACCATTGAGGCGTGGCAAATAGAGGTAGCGCTGCATGTCTTCCCAGAAAGTCATTGCATTCACAGCGTCCTTGCCATCTTTCCAGTAGAGCTTTTTCAGCGTGTCGCGCAAATGTATCGGAGACCATGCGCTGATAACCAGCTCATTGTCGTGACATACCCGCTGGATTTCAGCGCCCAACGCCGAGCCACTGGTGTTCAGTGGGAATGCTTCGATAGTAGGTTGACGATCTGCGGGTGTGGCCTGCACCGGGCATAGGAGCCACTTGTAGCACTCTCG
>NZ_DATKQC010000037.1:0-3892 GCF_035532915.1 Edaphobacter sp. | reverse complement strand
GAAGCTGGATGTCCGCCTGTGTCGGATGGTTGCAACTGTTTGGCGTTCATTTGATGGGCAGCCGCAGTTGCTTCTCAACGGGTTCCTGCGGTTTACATTTTCTCAGGAAAGCGCGAGCGAACTCGTTCACCATGCGCGATGGCTCGTTCGCCCTCAGCGCCAAATACGTCTTGATTCGCAGAGCACGATCAGCAAGTGGCCGGATTGTGATGCCTGGTTGCTCATTGCTTTCGGCGACGGGCTTTGCCAGGAAAGCGACTCCAGCATGTTCTTTCACAAGATTTGCGGCCTCTTCCGGTGTGACGATGTAGTGAATCCCGCGCGGTGTCACTCCAGCTTCCTTTGCAGTCTGAAGGATGCTGTCGTAGAGAAGCGGATGGAGACGCCTACGGAAGAGCACCCAGTTGTCGTCGGCCAGAGCTTTCAACGGAACCTCTGGCAAGGCCTCGCAGGGATGACCACTTGGCAGGACGGCATACAGGGGCTCTTCGCTGATTTCACTGAGTGTGAGTGCACTGCTGTCAGGAGGCTGTGCGACCAGCGCCATATTAATTTCTGCTGACATGACGCTATGGATGAGCTCGAAGGAGAAATCGCTGTGCAGTTGAACCTTGATGCGGGGATAGAGTGGCAGATGGATCGACAGGAATAGAAGCGTGAGCGTTTGATCCATGTAGGGAGAGTGCCCAGCCGCGATGATGTGCTCTCTTCCGTCATTTGCCGCACGGGCGACGTTCACGGCTTTCTCCGCGTGCAACATGCTGGCGCGAGCTTCTTCGACATAGGCACGTCCGGCGTCCGTGAGATCCACTCCCTTCGAGTTTCGGACGAAGAGGGTAAAGCCAAGTCTGTCCTCTAGCTGGGCGATCTGCTTACTCAGAGTCGAAACTGCGATGTGGAGCTTTTGGGCTGCATGGCCGTAATGCAGCTCCTCTGCGAGGACGATTGCCGCCATTAGCAACCGGGTATCAATCGACGAGTGCATAGGCATCTCCCGACGGGGCGCTCTGTGGGCACAAGAAGGCTACTCCGTGCAGAGCACATCACCCCGGACCAGTGGTGTCAACACAACTTCAGCCGCACTCCTTAGTCGTTTAGGATCCCTATTTGTTCGGAAATAATTTGTGGCCGTTTATGGCTCGCCACGTATTAGGTCCGATACACATTAAAAGTAGCCAATTCCCAGCAAGCAAGTTTGGGCTTATCATCGCTTGCAAAGGTCAGAGCGCTACTATGAGCGAAACTGGCATACCCAACGAGAATTCCCGACCCGGTCCGAAGTTGACCGATAGCACCTCGCTTGCAATTCAGAAGCGGGTTGCGGCTCTCTATGAAGCCAATCGGGATGCCGTTTATCGCTTTCTTTTAATCCGGGGACTAGAATCAGCTACCGCGCAGGAGCTGACGCAGGACACCTTCGTGCAGTTCTTTATCGCGCTATCGAATGGAACCATGATCGAAGCGGAACGAGCCTGGGTTTATAGTGTCGCAGCAAAGAGTGCGGTGAATCACTGGAGAAGAGAGGGACGCTTCAATCATGTTGCGCTCGAAGCGTCTCCCGAATTGCTTGCAAGTCTCCAATCCAATCAGCCCACACCGGAAGACGTACTTATTGAGAATCAGCGAATCCGGCGCGTTGATGCGCAGTTGGCCCTCATGTCAGACATGCAAAAAGCAGCCATCCATCTGAGACTTCAAGGGCTGCGATATCGTGCCATCGCGCAGGTGCTTCAAATCAGTCCGTCTACCGTCTCCGAGCTGCTCTCAGGCGCGATCACGCGCCTACGGAGCATAGCCAATGAATGACCACCAAAGCCAGCGTCAGTTGCTGGCGTATTTTGATGACGAACTACCCGAGGCTGAGAAGCAGACCGTCGAGCACCATCTGCGATCCTGTGACCACTGTAAGGCCGAGTTGGATAGCCTACGGCGAGCCCTGCCGGAGATTCTGGACGCATTGCGTGAATCTCTGCTCGAAGAGAACTCGCCCGCACCTAAACAGTGGAAGCCATTCGATGAATTGTTGCAGGAAGCAGGTGAATCTGGCCAGAATGCCCAGGCCACACGACCTTCTAAGCCTCCTGGAGCACGTCCAAAGGGATCACCCAACGGGCAGTAGCTGCCGAAAGCAATCGTCCCGGACACCCTGCGTTTCCGCTGGGGAAATGCCAGCGTCTCGAATTTCAATGGACTTCTATGCGTCGCTGGCGAACTCTGGATTCCTGCCGAGGTGGCATCACCGAGAGCGCTGTCGCCTCGCAGAAACCACCTGCGAGGTGCGGATGATGAATCCAGCGGATCACGAACGCTTTGTCACACCCGTGGAGGCGGCAGACTTTCTTCGCTGCTCTCCGATCACAGTGAAACGGTTGGCACGGGACGGAAAGATCCCGGCCCACCCGGTAACAAATGGAGTCCGTAAACGCTGGAGATTCCTCATTTCAGAGCTGGAAGTCAACATGGGGAAAGGGGTATCTTCAGTTAGATCATCTGAGCCGCTACTCAACCTGAAAGGGAGAGAAGTGGCATGACAAAAAACGCACGAAACACATACCAGAATGGCTGTTTACAACGGGAGACCCGGAAGAAAGGACCGGATGTCTGGGTGTTCCGTTACCGGGAGGACGGCAACCTGAAATATCGCGTTGTGGGAACCGTACTCCAGTACAAAACGAAGGCAGCGGCGCAACTCGCCCTCGGCGACGTTAAGGCGAATCTCAACAATCGCCTTGACGGAGCAACGTTCGGCGACCTGTGTGACCGCTACTTACGGGAGGGGATGCCGGAGAGGCACGCCACGGCTTCGGCACTGCGTTCCATGGTGACGTATCGGATCAAACCGTACTGGGCCGAGGTGTTGGTCGCCGAGATGGCAGCCGATCCGATGTCCGTCGAGCAGTGGATCAAGAACCTACATACGACGCCGAGGACCAAGGACGAGAAGCCAAGGCCTCTTGCCCCGAAGTCCAAGGCGCACACGAAGGCAGTCTTTCACCGGCTGTTCGAGTGTGCCATGCGCTGGCGGTACTTGACGGTCCAGCGGAATCCGATGAGTCTCATCGAGATTCCGGGGGCATCAAAGCGCGTTCGCAAGATCGTATTGGTGCCGACGGAGAAGTACCAGAAGCTGTTGCTGAAGGTGCCGCACCACTGCCGCGTCATGGTGACGTTAGCCATGTGCCTTGGGCTGCGGGTCAGCGAAATCCTGGGACTTCGTTGGGAGGACGTTGATCTGGAGAGCGGCAAGCTCCAGATTCGGCGTTCGGTCGTCAACGGGCATGTCGAACACACCAAGACGGACGCCAGCGAGGACGAGCTACCGCTCCATCCGCAACTGGTCGAAGTCCTGAAGCAATGGAAGGAAGCAGAGCCGCCCGTCGAAGGTTGGCTCTTCGGCAACATCGACACCGGAATGCCGTACCACGCCGACACCATGCGTCAGCGGCACCTCAACAAGGCCGCCGGCGATCCGGAGATCGGACTGCCCAAACTCGGGTGGCACGCCTTCCGGCATACCTACCGGGCG
This sequence comes from Edaphobacter sp., assembly GCF_035532915.1. GTDB lineage: Bacteria > Acidobacteriota > Terriglobia > Terriglobales > Acidobacteriaceae > Edaphobacter. The sequence goes on along the minus strand of NZ_DATKQC010000037.1, from coordinate 366 downwards.
AACCTGTCCGAGTCCGGGCTGCCGCTGGAGGTTCAGCAGAAGCTCATGCGCCACGCCGACATCGCGATGACGACCAAATACGGTCGCAGCTCGATGCTCAATGTTACCCGTCCAGCGAATGCCAGGATCGTTGAAATGGTGATGAGGGAGGAGGCCCAAAAAACAAAAACTGAACCGGCTGCCTAACGCGAGGGCGCCAACTGTTCAGTTATTGTTCAGTTGAGTTTTGCTAAATGGTTGCGGGGGCCTGCAACGTCTCGAATTTGCTCGTTATTCCGTTCAGTCGATCATTGGCAGCATAGCCTCGGATCCACTAGTTTCCACCTTTGCCGTGACAATGAGCCGGAATCCCAGTAGCCGATTGAA
>NZ_DATKQC010000036.1:0-20047 GCF_035532915.1 Edaphobacter sp. | reverse complement strand
GGCCTGCTCCGGCGTTCGGGGCTCGAGATCGTGGAGGAACTGCCGCTGATTCCGCCGCCACCCGCACCCGAGCCCGCAGCCGAACCGGCAAAGGCATAGCGCACGGCTGCTTCAGCGCCTTTTCGGGGCGCGCCGGCCGATTGCGTGTGCCCGCGATCCTTGATACTCTGATTCAGGTTCATCCTGAACCCCGCGTGCGCCCGTAGCTCAGCTGGATAGAGCGACTGACTACGAATCAGTAGGCCGGGAGTTCGAATCTCTCCGGGCGCACCATTTAAAGCCAATAAAACCAAGAAGTTAGAGGCCGCCTGAGGATCAAGCCCAGATGGCCTTTTTGCTGCTGGTGCATGTTCTGGTGCATGTTTGGCCGGACAACAGGCACCGGAATATCCCCCTCCTCCGTTGGTGCATGTTACGACTGATCGGTATATAGTCTCAGTCATCAGAAACAGGCACCACAAAAAACGTGCACCAAAACATGCACCATGGAGAGGGAGAATGAAAAAGGAAGAGAAGCAAATCAGGGGCATCTTTGAGCGGCCGGCGGGAAGCGGGTGCTGGTGGATCAACTATTATGCCGGTGGCAAGCAGCACCGTGAGAAGGCTGGTCGGAGGGGTGACGCGATTGCCCTTTACCAGAAGCGCAAGGCGGATGCACGCAGAGGGGTCAAGCTGCCGGAATTGGTGCCGGGGAGGGTCGTGACATTCGGGCACCTGTCCGCCATGGCCGTCCACCACGCTGAGACTCACCTCAAGACAATCCACGACTACAAGGCTAAGGACTTGGTGCTCCGGGAGCCGTTCGGGGATCGGCCAGCGGCTGAGATTACGCCGCAAGAGCTTGACAAGTTCCTGACGAAGCACTGCAAGACACCAGCCACGGCCAACCGCTACAGAGCGTACATTTCCCTTGCCTACCGGCTGGGCGCGGAAAACGGGAAGGTGACAGTCAATCCGGCCCGGCTCGTGCGGATGCGGACGGAGAACAATGCTCGTCTACGCTTCCTGAGCCGGGACGAATACAAGAAGCTGCTGGACATCGTCGAGCGTGACAATCCCGACCAAGTACCGGCGTTCGTCGTGTCCGTGTATACCGGGATGCGGTGGGGAGAACAATACTCTCTCACATGGGCGCAAGTAGACCTCAAACGTAAAGTAGTCCGGCTGACAACCACCAAAAACGGATCGGCGAGAAACGTACCGCTAAACTCGGTGACTCTGGACGCGCTGCTAGGCCAACAAGCGGCTGTCCCGCATGAATCGGAGGACATGGTATTCCCGCGTCCCGGACCCAGCTCAGATTGTCGCTGGTGGTTCGCACCTGCCTTGGTGGAGGCGAGGATCGCCGACTACACTTGGCACAACAACCGGCACACATTTTGCTCTTGGCTGGCGATGGCCGGAGTGAGCACGAAGGAGATACAGGTGCTGGCTGGACACAAGACAATCAACATGGCCGCACGCTACGCGCATCTCTCCCCGGAGGCCACGGCGTCAGCCTCAGAGCGGCTCGTGATCGCATTGTAGTGGTTGCCCGACGCAAAGGGTGCCGTGACAGTGAAGAGACAACTCGTAACTGCAAGTAATCAGGGGGCACGGATGGCCCGTTTTAGCACCCTGAGACACCCTTGGTCATCGTTATTGTGTCCTTAACGTGCCCACGTTTTTTTACCTGATTTGACCGCGACCTCTGCCCAAACGAGGCAGAGGTCGTCGGTTTTTCCAACCTCTTCCGCTGGACGGCAGAGGTCTGGAACAGTTTTTCGCCCTCGACCTTTCCGCGACCTTTTCCGCTGAACGGCAGAGGTTTGGCACTTTTGCGTAGATTGCCAAAAGTGTGCCCAGATTGAGTCTGGTTTGTGCCCACGGCCGCTTTCCTTCTCCCATGATCCTATTTCGCGCGCAAAACGTTCCTCGGCAGGAAACAATTCAGAATTGAAGAATCATGCTATTCTATGTCTGACAAGTTCCTTTTTAAGGAACAAATCACGCATGAAGAGTCACGCCGCCAAGACGCTCGGTCCACAGACCTCCGCCCTCTTCGTTGAACTTAACGAGAGAAGCAAAGCCACGTTCAACCTCCGGGACGTGGAAGAGATCACCGGCCTGCGGGGCTCCTCGGCGCGCACGCTCATCCACAAAGCCGAAAAGAGGGGTGTCGTCACTCGTCTGCGCCCCGGCCTGTACAACCTGGTTCCGTTTGAGCTGGGCCGGGCAACGGAATACGTCGGCGATCCCTACGTGATCGCCAGAGAACTATGCGGTGGGCAGGACTACTTCCTTTCTTACGCCTCCGCGTTGGAGTTGCATCGGATGGTCACCCAGCCGCAACTGACCCTCTACGTCAGCTCCACCGTCCGCAAACCGTCGCGGACGATCCACGGCTACGAATACCACTTCGTTGCGGTGAAGCCGGAGCAGTTCTTCGGACTCACGCAGGTCTGGATCACCAAACAGCAGTCCGTCACGGTCAGCGACCGGGAGCGAACCATCGCCGACAGTTTGCGGCATCCGCAGTACGCCGGTGGCGTCCCAGAGGTTGCCAAGGCTCTCTGGATGAGCAGAAGTGAGATCAATATCCCCCGCCTGCTTGAATACACGCAGCGTTTCCAGTCTGGCGCGCTCACCCGACGGGTTGGATACCTCCTGGAACTCTACAAAATGGCTTCGCCGCAGCAACTCGCGCAACTGCGCTCCGCATTCAGTTCAACCTATGACCGGCTCGACCCGACGCTCCCGAAGGTCGGCCCGTATCAGGCGCGCTGGCGTTTGCAGCTTAACATTGAGTCCGAGGAACTTGAGGCGATTCGTCACACATGATCCCTCAGCGCAATCTTTCCCTGTTGGCGAACCGGCTGCATAAAGAACATGCTGGCCGGCGTATCCCCGAATCCGTGTTGGAGCGGGATTACTGTCTGGCATGGTTTCTGGCCGGATTGAGTCAAAGTCAGCTCGGCAAACTTCTCATATTCAAAGGCGGCACCGCGCTCAAACGCTGCTACTTCGGCGACTACCGTTTCTCCGAAGATCTCGATTTCACCCTTGCTCGGCCCGCGGATTTCGCTGAGATCCGCGACGCCCTAGAGGAGGTCTACCAACACGTCGCCCAAGCATCCGGGATTCGTTTCGCCTTTGATCGGGAAGACCGGCAGAGCCATGTCAACAGCCACACTTTTTACCTCAGCTATCAAGGTCCGCTCCCGAATCCGAATACAGTCAAGGTGGACATCACTATCGCGGAGACCGTGCTTTTTCCCGTCGAGCAAAGGGGGATTTTGCGAGCATACGAGGAGTTCAACGACATTCCCGAGGGCCGCGCAGTGGCCGTCTACAGCCTGAACGAAATCGCCACTGAGAAGGTTGTCGCCCTTGGAGACCGGGCACGGAATGAACCCCGCGACCTCTACGATCTCTGGTTTCTCACAGCCCACGCCGGAGTTGAGCTCCAACCGCTGTTGTCCGCAATTGAGGAAAAACTCCGCTTCCGCAACAAAGAGATCGCTGGTCTACAAGATCGAATTGTTGCCAAGGAAGCACGGCTCGAAACTCTATGGAACAGTCGGCTCGGTCATCAGATGGAGACTCTTCCCGAGTTCGACACGGCGTTTCGTGCTGTACGTCGCGAGCTACGTCAAGCAGAGATGCCTTGATGAAAACTCTGATTTGATTGGCGGCCATCTTACGAAAACTCGGAGCGGCCGGTTCATTTTTCAAGCCCGTCGGGTGGGCAAACCATGGCGCTCCGGTCTTGCGGAGCGACCTTCAGGGGGGGAAGACGGGCGCACAAAATGGAGGTCTGCCGAAGCAGACCCCCGAATTGATTCCTGCCTTCAAGCCGTTTTTCTGGCCTTTGGCGGTACTGCTTTTGCTGCCGGCTTAGGCGCCAGCTTGGCCTTCTCCTTCGCTGCGAACTCCTGCTTGACCTTGAGGCTGATCGCATCCACGTCCACCTTGTACGCGGTGGTGGCGTCGCGGAGTACCTGTGCGCCGTTCTGCTTGCTGGCCGCGTGTAGGATGGTGATTTCTACCAGCAAACCACCCAATGCGCTCTCCTCGGCATGGCGCAGGTAGGCTGCAAACAGCTTCCCGATAGAGTCGCTGTCCTTTGCCTTCTTGATGCCGCGCTGACGGGCGACAATCTCTAGACGGCGTTCGTCCAGCAATGTCGCCAGCCGCTCGACCACGAATAGCAGGTCGCGCTTCATCAACCGCACTGGAACCGCTGCGACGATGGCGGCGAGAGTGCGGAGTCCGGTCGCCTGGGCGAGTGCTTCTTCGCGGCGGCGCTTCTGCTCCTCGGCATTCCATTTCGGTTCGTGTGTGCTGGTGTGCTTCTTCGGGTGATGCACCGGGCAATCTGCCTGGGCGCAAACCGTGCGAGTTTCGCCCCTCTCGCTGCCTTCGGAGACAATGGCCTCGGTGGTGTACTTGCACGTCTTGAACTCCGGGCGTGTGGCCTCTTCTTTCGTCTTGGGCTTCTCCTGTCGGACCTCAACATACTTGTTTCGCGGAAGCGTGGTGCTGCCGTCCTTCTGCTGACCATAGCCGGTGCTGATTTGTACCAGTTTCGGTTTCGCTGCGATGGTCTGCCGGATATGCGCGTCCAACTTCGCGGCATAGCATTTCGGGTCTGAGCATGAATCTTTCTGCCCTGTTCCCATGTCTGCGAAGAGCAGCTTGTTATGCCCGGTGCGCTTTGGGCAATCGATGCAAGAACCAGCCTCCGGCTCAAGCTGTGCATCCGTTTTCGAGAATGGCGCGGATGCGAGTTCCAAGAGGATGTTGTGCTCAATCCACTGTTGCAGATGGCGCACGGGTAACAGAGTGCGCTTCGACTTGTTGTTGGTGCCGTACTGCTCCTGATAGCAAGCACTGAGCGCCTCTTCCTGTTGCGCGGGCTGTAGCTTCGCCAGTAACAGCGCGTGTCCGGTGCCGATCTCCTCGCGGTAAAACGCATCGACCACAACCGGCGAAAGCTCGGTCAATTTCAGCCTCGATGCTACGAACGCAGGTGTCTTCCCTGTTCGGGCGGCGATTTGTTCGATAGAGTATTTCGGCTCCTCCAAGTTGAGAAGGGCGCGGAAACCGTTGGCCTCCTCCATCGGATGCACATCGGCGCGAATCAAATTCTCGACTAACTGCGCCTCCAATGCCTCCGCATCGGTAAGGTTGACGATGCGAACGGGGACAGTCTCGGCCTCGGCCATCTGCGCGGCGCGGTAGCGCCGCGCTCCGGCGATAATCTCGAAGCCGCGTTCGTTCAGAGGCCGCACAAGCAAGGGCGAAAGCACTCCCTGAACGCGGATGCTCTCGGCAAGCTCCTTCAGCGCGGAATTCTCGAAGATGCGGCGGGGGTTGGTGGCGGACTCGGTGAGGACGGCAAGGGGAAGGTCGCGGTATTCGGTAGTGGTGTTCGGGTTCATAGTTGCTCTCCTTGAGCGGGTTGGGCGTTCCGGTGGTTGGAGAGTGGACGGCATGAGGCCGTCCACCTCTGAAAGATTGAGTTAGCTGGCTTGCGCCAGTTCCGGCTCTGCTTCTTGCACGGCTTCCGCTGTCGGTGTTTCGAGCGCGGAAAGGATGAGGGCCGAGGTACGCTGGATAACTTCCAAACTCTCGGTCAAGAGGGCCGCGTTGCCGTGGTACAGGTGGATGTAATCCGCCGATGCCCTGCCAGTGTCGAGGCCGATGGTCTTTCCGACTACAAAGGCAATCGCTTCGGCTTCGGTTTCGCGCACTATCTTCGTGGTTGCGGTGCGACGGTCGGCCTTGTGCAGCATTTCGTGAGAGAGTTCATGCACGAGGGTTGAAAACTCTTCGGCGGTGGACTGGCCGGGAAGCAAGACGATCTTTCCGCCGTAGCTGGCTCCCAACGCGGGTGCAATAGACTCCTTGAACTCAAGCTGAATGCCTTGCGCCATCACGAAATCAATGAGCCGCTCCCGCCGTTCGCCTACATCGCCGCTTACCTTGGTTGAAAGTTCGGGAAGATCTTCGCCGTCGGTCTGGCTCACATCAAAGACATAGGCTGAACGAAATCCAACCAACACACCATGATTCTGTGTGCGTATGTCCTTCTCGGCCTCTTCATCCTTCTTGCGCTTGATGCCGATAACCGGGGCAAGAATGCGGATACCGTGCTCTCCCTTCTTGACTCTCCGTTTAAGCTGGTTCCACGCATACAGGCCAGCAACACGGGTTGCATCCGGCTTCTGCCGCGCAATCTCCAAGATGTTGCCAAAGCTGTAATTGTGAAATCTGCCCATCGCGGTTAGATAGGCGGTAAGCCCTTCCGAGTGTCCCTGCTCCAACTGCTCGATCAGGGCTTGCACGTTCGCCGCGATTACTTCTTTCGCGGTCTGCTTCTGCTGTGGCTGGTGTGAGTTATCAGTTGACGGGTTGACAGTATTTGCGGTGGTGATAGCTGCGCTGCTCATGGGTGTTACTCCTTGTCTTTGCTCTTAAATGGTTTTGCTGTTGTTGTTCACACAACAACGCCTTGGCCCAGGCCCACGCCTGCGGGGGTAGCAACTGCAAGGGGAGGGGAATCTCCCAGGGCTTGCAACGGAGCGCAGCGGGAGTGGAAAGCTCCTTGGTCTGCACAAACGCAGCGCAGCGCAGTGCGGAAGACTGGGGAAACCCCTTGCGGGCGCGAGCGGGCAGAGCCCCTTAGAAAGGGCTTTTGATGTTGCTGTTCGACAAGGGCAGCTATTGCCGTTGGCGGGAAGGCATGGGGCCGAGCATTCGATACACGGGTTCCTCGGTTCGGGGGACACTTTTGGTGGCGGGGTTCGCTGCCTCAGCTTGGACGCTGGTTGAAGGGAAGATCGGGGCGAACACGGCGGCGCGAACGCAGATCATTCAAGGCCAATTGCAAGATCGCCTATACGGGAAGCGCCAGCGGGACGGCAACGCTGGCCTCCATATAGCTTGCGAGGTAGAGCCAAGAAGCGGCGGAATCCAGGGAATCGCGGGCTCAGAGCACCACCACTGTCACAACGACTTGGATGGGGCGAACTCGGCTATCACGGGCAAGAAAATATTCTTAGGTGTAGATTTCTTAACGATATAGACTATATGCTATTTACTCGTCAGGCTGAAACCGAAAGCATCGGTGAGTGGACGTTCCAATCACCGATCCCAGGAAGCCCCTGGGACAGACAATCCGTAACCGGCGGGAAGCGCTGGGCTTAACGCAGTAACAACTGGCGGAGAGGGCTGGACTTCATTGGACGTTCATCTCCGGCGTGGAGCGGGGGGTACGGAACATCAGCATCGTGAAGCTGCACCGTATCGCAGTTTCGCTCGGAGTCCGGCTGCGGGATTTAGTTGACAACTGCTGAGTTCGCACACCATTTCAGTTTCTCTCCCTCGCAAATTCGCCGGCGTTCCACAACTCCTCCAAGAGCCGGCTTTTAAGCAACCCATCCACGCACTCGCGACCAAACTGGCACAGGTTTAGGGAAGCGGTTCATTGCCAGAATTCGTTCGCTGCGCTTCCGCAAGTATTATAAGCGGCGCATAATATACTTGCGGACGAGCATGGGAGTTGTGACTGCCCATGCTCGTCCCCAAACGAAACTCGATCCGGCGTCAGCCTTTGGGCAGCTACTCCGGCGTCATCGGCGTGAACGCAAATGGAGCCAGGAGACTTTGGCGGCGAGATCCGGTTACGAGCGCGCCTTTATCAGCCTTTTGGAGTTGGGTAAAACGAATCCATCGTTGCGCAGTATATTTGACATTTGTTCTGCGCTTGGCATCAGGCCAGCACAATTCCTACGCCAGGTAGAGAAGCTGTCGAATTTTGAGCTTCCGAACGAATCTGAGGGCCACCCACCGGATCACGTCTCTAGCAAAGTTAGCGTGCCAAAACATTTGTAAATTTGGATGAAGTAGAAGACCCGTGACCTCTCACATTTCCTGGTAATGCAGTGCGTAGACCTCTGTCTGATCCAACCAGCGCATGAAGATAATCGATCCATCGGGGGCCATGCCGAACCAGGTGTCAACTCGCCCGGCCAGCCTGTTGAACGCTGACAAATCAACGGCAGAGTCTACTTTTCCGTCGTTAAGCGACATGCGGAGGATTTCTGGCTTATCTCCAATGGGCCGGCTGGCGTAGACATATCGCGAATCCGCAGACCAGTTAAGATCGTTACCGTTCACGTCATCTGCCAACTTTCGCCATCGCTCCGTCCGGAGATCAAACAGGTAGACCTGACGTCGTTCGGGGTAGAGGGCGGCGACGTAACGGCCGTCCGGAGACCATCGAGCGGTACCCATCCCTCCCGATCCAGGCAATGTGCTCACTTGGCCGGTGGAGAGATCGATCTTATGAATGGCGCAGGTTCCGACCTCCTGGCATTTCACATTCCCATAAATCAGCCATCGGCCGTCTGGAGACCATGTCGGGGCACCCTGGTTGTCTGTTCCCCCCGAAGCTTCTTTGGGGTCTCCGCCCGCCGCCGGAACAAGGAAGATTCGCCAGGGTCTGTTTGGGAGTTTTGCCATTACTGCGATCCAATGGCCGTCAGGCGACCAACGAGGTAGCTCCATCTCTGTCGCCCGAAAATTAACCTGGCGTTTCTGGTTCCCATCCGCATTGCTGATCCAAAGCGACTTGCCTTGCGATCCCACGTAGGCAATCCACCGCCCGTCTCTTGAAAAATTCACGTCTTTTGCCGCAATGCCTGGGAGAAGCGGTGAGAAGTCCCGCGTTGCCGGGTTGAACCGCAGAAGTTCGGTCCCTCCGGTTGCGCCGCTGAGAACGAACAGAGTCCGTGTGGTTCGATCGAGTGCAAGTGCAAATATATTGGCCAATTGATCGCGGAATTCGACTGGAGTGAAGCGGGATCCCGATAGGTTCCACGACTTGTCGAGAAACGAAATTCTGGAGTCTGAATACCTGCCCGCCGATACAAATGCACGGCCCGCGAGATCGAACATTGCGAGCGACTGGCAGCATTCATTCAAGCCGATCTGAACGGGGATCGGCAATGCCCTTTGCGAACCAGCCTCTCCCCCAAGGGACAATCTCCAGAGAGAAGTTTTACCGTGATCTACATCTCGCAATTCGAACAGAAGCCGCTTGCCGTCAAGGGACCAGTTGAGAAGCTCCGGCACGCCAGTGACGGTTAGAACCCTCTCAACACTGACCCCTTGGTCAGAAGCGAGATAGATGCCGTTACCGGTTGCATACGCGATTCTTTTCCCATCCGGTGACCATGCCGCGGAATGGCAGGATATCTTCCCTGCACGGCGAGGTTCCCCGCCTTCGGTCGGGACAATCCACAGAGTGCGCTCCTCTTCTTCCCCTTCGCGATCAAGAACCAGCAATTGCGTTCCGTCCGGCGAGATGCTCTCTGGAATCGCGCTGACAAAAGGAGTCGGAATTGCGCGGATCGTACCGCCTTCGACGGGTACTTCCGAAAGAACGACTCTCCCGTCTCTTCTCTCGCCGAAATAGATGTCCTTTCCGTCGGTCACGAGCCCGTATTTCGGGGCACTGTCACTGGTCAGTTGAGCAATTCCGGTAAACTCGATCCGTAGCGGCGCTTTAACTGAATGTATGGCGAATCCGCCGACGGCTAAGAACACCACAACTGCCGTCGTCCAGCCTATTGTCCGGGCGTTCTCATGGAGCCAGATTCGGCTGGGCAGAAGGTGGGCGTGTGAAGTAGTTTCTAGCGACTCCGGTGGCGCCTGTTCGACTATGGCCGAAAGACGGTGTCCGTTGCCCCCATGGCAGCCGCCGCTTTCCAGCCACTCGTCGATTTCGTGCCGCCAGGCGAAGACGGCCTGCCGCTGGCCTCCGGGAACACGATGGATGGGCAGCCCATTCAGCTTCTCCCATCGAATCGCGGTGGTGACATCCTTGCCGAGATAGCCGGCAATGTCCTTCCACCCATCGATGCGCTCGACTGCGGTCGATACCTTCGGCATATTCGTCCCTGCCCGAGGCTCAGTTGTGGGGAAGATTCGGAGCCCTGGCGGGCGGCTTCCGCCGCCATACCATCAAAAACCAACTAATGCCTATTATTGCCTATTGCAAATCATAGCGGTTTGGCGTCCGATGAGCAAGTAAACACCACATTTCCGACTTGGGCGGGCGTGTGCCCGCGACAAGGGGCTCGCTCGGGCGAGCCGTCCGTGGCCGGAATACATGATAGGGGGCCGGGCCAGTGACTCACAGACTAAGAGCATCCAGGAGAACAGGGTCTTCCCATCGGACATCGAGTTTAGCCCTGCGCTCCCGCGTATTCGTGGCTTTGGTTTGCTGTATGCTCTCCGGTTGCGGAGGAGGAGGCACCGGCGGAGGCAGCTCTTCGCCCACAATCACCTCGGTAACGGCCTCATGCGCCCAGACCAGCGTCCCAATTGGCCAGACAAGCCAGTGTTCAGCTACGGTGTCGGGAACCAGCAGCTACAGTTCGGCCGTAACTTGGTCCGCTGTATCGGGTACTGTCTCAAGCTCTGGGCTATACACGGCGCCTGCCACCGTCCCGGCCTCCGGATCGGACACTGTCAAAGCCACTTCGACTCAGGACTCCACAAAATCCGGAACAGTAACTATCACTGTGACGCCGCCACCGACGATCACCTCTGTGGCGGTTTCCTGCAGCCCAACAACTGTAACCGAGGGCACAACAAGCCAATGTACTGCAACCGTTCAAGGGACAAACAGCTTTGACCCGACGGTAGCTTGGACGGCCAGCCTCGGGACAATTGCGTCTACCGCAAAGGACACCGCCACATATACGGCACCTTCGAGTACAACTGGTTCGGCCACAGTGACGGCCACTTCTTCAGAAGATGCAACCAAATCTGGAACCCTGATGCTGAATGTCACGCGCACGCCGCCGTCAGGTTCATGGCAGGAATCCGGCCCAACAGGGGGAGGCAGCATCACGGTGCTTGCCGAGAATCCAAGCTCACCGAACACCATCTATGCGGGCGGTTTCAACCAAGGTGCCAGCGGGCTTTGGAAAAGCGTAGATACGGGTTCGACATGGACGGCAATGATTACAAACTCGGCCTTGGACATCTCCCAGATTTCAGATTTCGCTGTGGTAAATGGGGGACAGGTGTTCTATGCGGCGGGTAAGAATAACACCGGGTTCTATATCTCACTCGACGGAGGCACGACCTGGACCACATCACAGGCAGCGACATCTGGAGCCGTGGGCGGTATGGCCATCGATCCTCAGAATTACGCTACTATCTATCTGAGCGTGGCTGGTGTCGGGGTTGTCAAATCTATCGATAGCGGGACAACCTGGACATTGCTCAGCTCTTCCCCCGTGATTACTGCTGGCTCTGCAACCGCAGTTCTCCACAATCCAATTGAAGTGGACCCGACGAACACGTCCACCGTCTATTACGGAACAGACCACGGGCTCTATATCACAACAGATGGCGGCTCGACGTGGACGTCCAGTTCAAATGGCATCGCAAGCGGTGACGTGGGGATTCGGGATGTTGCCGTGGATCAAGCGGCTCCGTCCAACATCTTTCTCCTCGCCGGCATCTCCGGTTCAACCGTTGTCGACCTTTATGAAAGTACAAACGCTGGAAGCTCATGGACACCGCTTGCTACCGGACTGGATGCGGAGCGGGTTGTTCCCGACCCGAATAACGCCAGCGTCATTTATCTATATGGGCTTCAGTTCCATGCCGCGTACAAATCAACCGATGGGGGTCACAGCTTCGCGGCGAGCGATGCCGGAACACCAACCGCAGGTTCCTCAGGAGGTTCTTCGGGTTCGCTAAGTCTGACTGGTCCAACGGGCACCATGATCCCGCTTGCAGCCAGCCCAGGCTCTTTTCTTATGGCTCTCGGAGGAGCTGGTATTTATAAAACGGTGAATGCTGCTCAATCTTGGTCATATTCGGGCGAGGGAACCTCCGAATGGAATGGTATCACTCTGGCGGTCGACCCGGAAACACCGACAACTATGTATTTTGGTGCCCTAAATGGAGGGGGCATTTTCAAGAGCACGGATAACGGGGTCACATGGGCTAACCTGAGAAACGGCGACAGCGTCACGGATATTGCGGTCGATCCCTTTGATTCGACCGACGTACTGGCCGCCACACTGGAAGAAGGTTTGATTGCGAGCCATGATGGGGGCAATACTTGGAAAGATGTCAGCTCATCGCTTCCCCCGCCACCAACTGGGTTTGCGATTATAACCGGTATCAACTTTCACCCCAAGCAGCAAGGCCTCATCTTCGTCGCAACGGTAGCCGGGGGAATCGGATTACTGCGGTCAACTGACGGTGGATCGACCTATTCGGAAGTGAATACCGGCTTAACATCAACCGACGTTGGTGGTTGCATTGCCGTAAATCCCGCGAATCCACACACGCTTCTTATCGCCGATGGGGTGGGAATTGCGATTTCTGAGGATGATGGAAGCACGTGGTCGGAAACAAAATCAACTATCACCTGTCCGTTTTCTGTCGATACGAAATCGAACCCGCCCACAATTTATGCGGTTGAACAAACCAGTGCATATTCAGCCAGTGGCGCAAAATCGACAGACTTTGGAAAGACATGGACGACCCTCACTGTCGGCCCGAACCTTGTTGCAGACCCAAGTACTGCGAATAGCGTGTTTGCCGTATCTAGCGAGAACTATGTCTTAGGACCGAATATTGGTGCGTGGTCGCCGGATGCTGGCGTTACCTGGTATTCGCTCCTGACGAGTGGTTTGGGATGGACTCTTATTGATCCCGGCGGGTATGCATGGGATGGCCTAGCAGCAAGTGGAACAGGGCTGGTTATCGCGCCGACCAGCCCCCAGGTCTTGTTTGTTGCAAGCTGGTCAAACGGCTTACTTAGGTTTGTCGTGGGGCCATGATCATGATAGGCGCGCTTCTGCCAGAGAGGGATCAGCATTTCAATGTGTGCCAGTGGACGCTCGCGGACGGAAGTCTTGCGATGAATCAAGTGTGAAGGAGTGAGTTCATGCGTTGTGCAGGACACTTAGACGGGACGGGCACGGCAGCCTGTGGCGGGTGCGGCTCTCCAGGTTGCGAAGCGTGCTTTGAGCAGGTCGGCGGAGCTTTCTACTGCACCGATTGTCTGCTCAAAAGGCTGCAAAAGGTCGAAACAGAAACGACAGAGGCGGACCTCGCCACCGAAACACGCAATCTTCGGGAAGAGGCAAAGCGGCGAATCCGGCGAAATTGGATTCTCACCGCCGCGTTTTCCGTGCTCGGGGTTCCGGCGATGATCGGCCTATTCGCGGGCGATCCGAGCGTCCCACCTGCGGTGAAGGCCTTTGCTGTGCCGATCTCCGGCATAGCCGCGGTCTATCTTATCTGGGCCTCGCTTTGGGGCATACCGGCTGCATGGAGGTGGTGGAAGGGATTGTTCGAGAATTCCTCGGCTCTGGTGTTTACTTCGGGGCTTGGATGGATCATTCTGGCCGTCAGTTTTTTCATAATCCCCCTTGAGTTCGGCTATGCCTACGGGGTGTTCGGAGGAGCCATCTACGAATACCGCAAAACGAAGCGCATCGCAGGGGAAGAATCCCTGCCGCAAACCATTTGAATGGGAAGAAGGAGCGTCCAATGAAGTGCTTTTACCACACAGACCAAGATGCGGCGGGAATGTGTTCCCAATGCGGAAAAGCAGCTTGCCATGACTGTCTGAAGGAAGTCGGCAGCAGCATTGTCTGCAAAGGCTGCATCGCGCAGCATCTGAGAGAAGTCGAGACTGAAAAGCACGAGGTGCAGGCGGACCGTGAGGCGGCAATAGCAAAAGCCAAGAAGCGGATTAAGACTTCGAAGATTGTTTTCACCGTCTTATTTGTCTGCGGAATCGTCGAAACGGTTGTTATGCTCGTCGGATCCGCCGGTAAGCCCGGATTCGGTGCCTCTGAGCTTGTTGAGATGCTCGTGGGAGGACTCATTGCTGCGCTGATACTCGGCTACTATGCATGGTCCTTCTATTGGGGTATTCCGGCAGTATGGACAGGTCTGAGAAAGGCGCTGTCCAAAACCGGGTGCTTCGTAATTCTAAATCCAATCACTTGGCTGATCATGCTCGGCGTCTTTCTCATGGTGCTCATGATCTTTGGGGAGTTCTACTGCATATTTGGCGGAGGGTGGAGTCAATACCGGAAGAGGGTTCGACTCATCCACAGCGAGTCGTAGATGCGGCGTGGAGATCACCCTGGCCGTTATCACCACGAAGTGACCACGCTGCCATGGGCATGGTGAGATCGATTGCCCGCGCTGCAGCGGTATGCACCTAAAGGAGATGAATGAATGTCCAGAAGAACGTGCGATGTGTGCGGAAAAGAACACGACGTAAGCGGCGGCAAGACTTGTGAGAAGGGTCACTTCATCTGCAAGCACTGTGTTTATAGCGGAGTGATCTTCATTTCCGAGAGAGCACACTGCCCAATCTGCAAAAGACCGCTGCGCTGAAGTTCAGCCTCGGCATCGTCGTCAATGCGCATAGAGCTTGGACAGCCGGCAGAGGTTTTCTCACCTTCTGGCTCCAGTAGGCAAACAATTCAAGCAGCAGTGACATAAGGAAGGAAAGGCTATGGCTGCAACGGCGTTTGTAATCAAATCCTGGTCCGCATCAAGCAATCCTGACGCGGACCAGAACTACGTCAACATCTCGGGAAGGGCGGGAGGGCTAGTCGCCTGGCTGCTGAATGCGCTAGGTATCAGTCCGACCGTCCGGCTCATCGTGAGCGGCGAGAAGATCATCTTCCAAAAGGGTTCGCTCGAAGGCACGCTCAATTTTCTGACCCCACTGGAAAACACGTGCTCGATGTTCTACGCGTTCAAGCGCCCACTCAAGGAAGCGATTGTCCTCGGCATCGTTCTCGGTCTTGCCACGTTCTTCACTTTCGGCATTCTGGGAATCGCAATCGCGATCCTGTATTACGTGCTCAACAAGACGCTGACCATCGGCTTTACCGATATGGGCGGCAGGATGAGCGAAATTCCGTTCAAGCGATCCGTGATTGAAGGCCAGGTGATCGACGAGGCGGAGGCAGCTCGGGTCTGCGACATTGTGCAGCGCCTTGTCGATGCCCGCCGCGAATGCACGCTGGCCAGGGTGTAACCGCACTAAGAGGAACGACATTTGACCTCGTTAGTTCGGAATTTGCCGGGAAGTAGCTCCGAGAGATCAAATCGGCGGTTGATCAACCAGATTCATCAGATAAAGAGGGAGATCGTGTATGACATGCAGAAATGCCGTAAGCATAATGGCGCTTGGTTCTCTCCTGCTGTGTATCCTCGGATGCAAAGCGGCACCGGGGCCGCAGCAAATTGGAGTGTTTGCCTCAACGAGTCACGGGTTATTGGAACTGACAGCCTATGGCAAAGATGATGAAGCCGAAGATGTTTACAGTTTTCGCAATCTCTCAGTAATTCCAAAAACCTCAAGAGTTGAGGAGTTCTATGTAAACATGCCAGGCTCAATAATCACTGAGACAAAAATATTCTGGCTGGCGTCGCTGGGCAAGAACTTTGACGAGCACAACCAGATTCCCCTAGATGCCAACATCGAAGCGGGAAAGGGCAGTCTGTACCGAATCAACGTGCAGGGGTTGAAAGCCAAAAAAGGGGGATTTGTCCTACTCATACTCCCAATGCCATTGGGTGTATCTGATAGGGCGTACGTACTCCAAATACCGGCATGACGGATTGGTAGATGCTGCGCTACTCAGCGTGGACTTCTATTGAGAGGCAGGATGCAGAATAGTGGCCAACAAAAGGAGACTCTTTAGTAAAACGCTGACGGTCGGCTTTACAGACATCGGAGGCAGAGTCAGTGAGATCCCATTCAAACGATCCGTCTTCGACGGTCAGGTGATCGACGAGGCGGAGGCAGCTCGGGTTTGTGACATTGTGCAGCGCCTTGTCGATGCCCGCCGTGAATGCGCGCTGGCCGGAGTCTAATCGGACCAAGGAGAACAATCTATGGCAACGCTGTTCGCTCACAATTCCACGAAATGGGCACGAAGATCACACAGACCGTCATCGCTACAAAATACCCGCAACGCGGCGACAACGGTAGCGCATAGAAGTTGCACATCAGGCGTACTGAAACCGCGGTTGTGGGGGCGAGAGATGCGCTTAAGAACAATTTCCGTACTGTTTTTGTTCATAGCGGTTGCGGCCGGGTTTGCTCAGTCGAGTAAACCCCTAACAAACGACGACGTCATCAAGATGGAGAAACTTGGCTTCGCTGATCAGACGATCATTGGCGCGATAAAGGTGAATGGCGCCAACTTCGACACCTCGATACAGGGACTGATAGCTCTGAAGACCGCGGGAGTAAGTCAGCCCGTTATTGATGCCATGCTCTCTGCGGAGCAACTTAGACAAACCTCCGTACAGCCATCCAAACAGCCGGTTAGACCGACTGCAGCCGCAGCCTCGCAGTCTGGCGTTTCCGCAACTTCACTCCTCCAACAAGCGAGCGACTTTGAGCGGCAGGCAAACGCGGCTGCTGTAAAAGCACAAGCCTTCGAGCAAAAAGCCCAAAGTTCAACATCGGGGCCGCTTGCAGGAATATTCGCAACAAAGTATTCAATTCAGGCGAAATTATGGAGGGACAAGGAAATCGACTACCACCGGCAAGCCCAGCAGCTTCGGGCCCAGGTGACCGCAACAGGGAGTGCTCCCCAGGGCGATCATTCAGGTGGCATATCGCAGTCACGCCCGACTCCGGCTGACGCTGACACAAATCAAGCGAACGGCACGAACAGGACAGAACCGCCGACGGATGCGAATGCGCCGATCTGCGACAGTATAGCAAATTGCCAGCAATCGGGAGATGCATTGCTGACCCAAGGCCGCAACCTAGAATCGTTTGCCTCTTGGGACAAGATAATGCAACTGGGAGGAGCAGTGTTGTTCAATGCTTGCTCCGATCATCTTGTCGGGTGCGATCGAGCAGTGTTGAGACTCTCCACCGTGGCGGTCTCGTTGCAAAGACAAGATAGCGGTGCGATGGTCTTCAGTGCTCCGCCTTCCCAGGTATCCACATTTCGCGCGCAACAGCGTGCAGGAGCCTCGGGACCTTCCCTTGGAATTCGGATAGCGGGCGAAAGTTACAGCCTGGAATTCTTCTCGCTCTCGGGGCAATGCGATGTCCATCCATTCATCCAATGTCCATCGGCCATTGCGGGCGGACAGCAAACGATTGCCTTTTATGTCGCGGACAGGCTACGCCAGCTGACACGCGGTGCGCAGCCCCACAATCTCGCGGTAGCGAGTCCCCGGCCCAGCGGCCTTAATGGGACCGACCAACTCGCCGCCAAGAGAGATACCGTCGTGATAGAAGGCGACAATGGGCTGATTCAGGTTGCAGATTTCTACGAGTATTCCAAAGGAACTGACGACTACGGCGGGATCATTCTGGAAAAGACATCTAAGTACGTCATCAGCTATAACAAGCAGGCACGTTGCACGTATGCTAGCCAACACGACGGTTGCTTTAGCATTGACCTTGTAAATGACTGGGGAAAAGCGGATCAGCTTCGGGCGGAAAGATCCTTGGCGACTATGCTCGCCGTTTCAACTCGGTCAGTTTTTTGCAAACTACCTATATCAGTGAGTTTTGTTGAGGATGCTGTAACTGGCGTCAAGGCGGGATTTCCACCAAGCGTTTGTCCTGGCGGATTCAACAGTCACGGGAAGTGAAAAGCAATAAAGTCTAACCAAGGGCTTCGCCCTTGAAATCCCCCGGATTACGGGACATTCTTAACATGTTAAGACCAACTCGCATTTGTTGAAGTAGTTTTGTTTACGATTTGTAGCGTAAGAATCTAACAATAGCGGGAAAGCGACGCAGATGAAAGGAGCAATATTCGCGGTTCACACTTCTGCTCTTAGCTTTAGGCTTACGCGACCGGCTGTGGACCATTTATGCCCTCAGACTTCCAGGTGCAGATAGTCGTGGGGCGAAACGCAAATCGCAAAAGATACTCTGCGCGGAGGCAAAGTGATAGCGGAATACTTGGTTTGCGCTGGCGAAACCACGATAAAACTGCAAGAGGCAGTTAACGACGCGATTCGCAGAGGCTGGCAGCCTTTCGGCGGCATCTCAGGTTCGGCATACCTCGGCTGGTACAACGAATGGTCCCTTGAGCCGGTTGGCAGTTTTGTGGACAAGGAAGTCCAATTGTTCTGCCAAGCGATGGTCAAGGAAACCGCGGGTATGACGCCCACGACTCCTGAATCAGCTATTCGGATATCTGATCCCTCTGAACAAGTAGTTCACGGATCTGAGACTTCCGGGCCAACGGTTACTACTCTGGGCGACCTAATCAATCGGAAACGCAATGGCGGTCGCTGAGGCAAAGACAGCAAAAGGGCAGCGGGAGCTGGCAAACGACAAAGAGTTCGCTCAATGTCCTACCGGAATGATGCATGGTCTTCTGGGACTACGGAAGGAAATTAACATTCTGAAAAGGAGGAGACACACGTGAAGAACTTCAAGGGGATTGCAGTTGTCCTGCTGGTGGCATCGGCGTTAGTTGCCTGTCACTCGAAGACGTACTTTTCACGCTCAAAGGCGAAGGACCTCATTGAGGCGTCAAAGCAGTTCACGAGCCGAGGTGAGGATATCCAGCTGACCGACGCCGAAGTAAATACTGGAATGACTGAGGGCTACTGGATAGTGGGTCAATCTCAAATATTTGGCGCAGGACAATCCATAGGGCTGACCCCTAAGGGTAGGCAGATCTTTACGGCGTTCTTTGCAAACCAGCCAGGCGGAGCTAAGGTTACCGAGTTATGGATGGCATTGAAGCCCGTCGTCACCGAGGTGACTGGTATAGCAGATATCAGCCAAGGTGAAAAATCTGTGACCTTCGAATGGAGCATTGATGCAAGCAAGCTTCCGCCTGAGATTCGACCAATAATCAAAAACCACCCGTCGAGGACCAGCAGTGCATACTTTCGCCTTTATGATGACGGTTGGCGCTTGGAGGGGCTAATGTAATCCACTATTGAGATTGAGGGTCATAAGACGCCAGACGAGACAAGCCGGAGCCGGTGTCACGCATGAGTTTGATTATGTGCCACTCGGCTTTGGTATGGCGCGACGGCGGCCCCATCGGAAACGATAGCAATTTGTACCCAGTCCGCTTTTCGGACTTCGCAAAATGCCTACGGCCAATACCAAGCCATCATCAACCTCATCGGCCACGTCCGCAGATAAAGGAGCAATTAGTCATGAACACTACCCTGCGCGTTGAACTTCTAGGGGTCATAGCAGCGTGTGCGTGCATCGCCGGCTGCGGTGGAGGAGGCACGGGGAGCAGCGGAAGCGGCCCCACAAATCCCGCTCCCCCAGCCAGTAGTGTCGCCATTACGCTGGCTTGTCCTCCACAGATTCAAATAGGCGTAACCTCTCCATCAACCTACGTTTGTACGGCAAAGGTGTCAGGCACATCTAATACGGCCTACTCGCTTGTGCTCACCGGGTCGGGAGATAGTAATCGCGCTACACTCGACGCGAATACTGGGGTGCTAACGCCTTCGAATACCAACACGGGAAGCGTAACAGTAACCGCGACGGCAACGGCAGATTCTACGAAGACCGCAACTGCCACAGTGAAGGTAGTGGATTGGATTTTGACACAGAGCCAGTCTATAGGAGTAGCCATAGTAAACGGCGACGGCACGGGCTATACCACGATACTGCGAAACGCGTACACAGGAACCAATAATATCTGTGACCAGGTTGCGTGGAGGCCTGATCACTTGGCTTTTCTCTGCAATGAGGGAGGTCCATACGGGGATGGCTATGTAATTGACATTTACCAAACCGATGGGACCGCCGCAGGCACGACGAAGGTCAGCAGTATCGGCTCGCCTCCTGTTTCCGGAGGGACCGTCGTGTGTACCGGAGGACCATGCTTATTTGATTCGGCAAACGATGCTCGTTTCTCGCCCGACGGCCAGACGATTGTCACCATGGCGGTGGCACCTGGAGGCAGCGGCGGATTTGGGGGCGCCGTCTTCGGGGTGTGGACCGTCGATGCGAGCGGGAAGAATGCGCCGG
>NZ_DATKQC010000035.1:0-3936 GCF_035532915.1 Edaphobacter sp. | reverse complement strand
CGAATGATCACCTGGTGCAGATTGGTCGGACCTGGCGAGGGTGCGTTATACCCAGCGATAGCGCCGCACATCACGATGCGGCCATGGTTGCGCATGGACGCCAGCGCGGCTTCCAACTGCGGTCCGGCGGTGTTGTCGAAGTAAACGTGTAAGCCATCCGGCGCGGCGGATTCCAATTGCCGCAGAGGATCCTGCTCGCGATAGTTGAACGCGTAGTCGACCTTCAGCTGGTTCTTGAGAAACGCCACCTTGGCTGCCGAACCCGCGCTGGCGATGACCTGGCAGCCCTGCAACTTCGCCAGTTGGCAGGCAACGCTGCCCACAGCGCCACCCGCGGCGGAGATGAAGACTGTTTCCCTTTCTTTGATTTTGGCAATGTCATTGAGGCCGACCCATGCCGTTAGGCCAGTGGCGCCCAAAACCCCCAAATAGGCAGAAGGAGGCGCGACGGTGGCATCGATCTTCCGCAACTGCGACGACTGGGCGGTGTAGTAATCGCGCCAGCCGCAGAAACTCAACACCCAGGTACTGGGACGGAAAGCGGCGTCGCGCGATTGCACCACCTGTCCTACGGCGGCGCCATCCAGAGTTTTGCCGACAACGAACGGCATAATGTAGGACTTGCCCTCATTCATGCGGCCGCGCATATAGGGATCGATGGAGAAAAAAGAATTTCGGACGAGGACTTCTCCCGGTTGCAACTCAGGCAGTTCTACGGTTGTGAGCTCAAAATTATCCCGTGTGGGCTCTCCTTGCGGACGAGAAACGAGACGTATTTCCTTTGCCTGAATGTTCACGCTTGGCATGTATGGCACCCTTGGATGCGATGATCGTGGACGCGAATCGGATTCGCGGCGATGCATTTCTTGCACTACCGCATTATCCGCTGTTCGCCGTGACCAGGGAAACCGTGAAGGCAAACTTTCGATGAGGTGGACTGAATCGCCCTAGGAGTGCTTCTGCTCGCTGTTGCATCGATGGGATTTTTCCCACTTCTCCAGCGAGCCGTCTAATTTGGAGCATTTTTTGCCTGCACCGCACCCCTTGCATGTTGAGAGAATCAACATGCGGTCGCCCTCCACGATGATATTGTTCGTGAAATTGGACGTTGACTTTGGGCGATGTGATGACATAGGACGAGAACTTCTGGAAGCGATGCCCTTGGTAACATGTCTAAACACACGGTTGTGGCCACGTCTGTGACGCGAATCACGCGCAATGGCGCAAATTTCTTCGCAGATCGATGTTGGAAGTGCAGTTCTCGTTGACACTGTTTTCCACCGGTTGATATAGTTTTAATTGGGAGCGAAGCGGACTAGGACTCACGCGCTCCGTTTCCCAATCCAGGGTTCCTTTTCTTCCCCGGCTCAAAATCTCGATCATGCCTGTTTTTCGGGTACCACCCAGGGAGTCGTTTTCTGACTTTCAGGTGATGGCACCGCCGACAGCGTTTCGAGCCAATGGCGAGAGAGAAAAGCCCCCAGATTTCACGCCCGGCTGAGATGCCATTTCGACAGCCAGTCGCCAAGGCGACCGCAGCCGGCTTGAAAGGATAATCTTCGGTTTCCCCAGGGAGACCGGCGGTTGCCCGATACGACGCGCCCGTCGCGCCGTATGAGTCCGGAGCCCCCTAGGTCTTATGGTAGACGTCCTCAATCCCGAACACACTGCGAGCAAAACCCTGAACACTACATTGGAAGCCAACGAAGTCACAACCCTCGAGACGCAAAACGAAGCGCCGGAAAACAACCACCACATTTCTGCCGCGGCAGAAACCCAACCAGCTGAGCCCAATTCCCAGACATCGGAGCAGACTGAGCCGACGAGCCACGCCGAAATCTCTGCGCTGGCGAGTGAGTCGCCAGCGGCAGCCCCTAAGGCCGCAGAAGCGCACGATGCCTCTTCCCATGAGGAAGAGATGGACTTTGGTGCATTGCTGGAGTCGTTTGAGCACGAGCAGGCGGCACAGGAGGCCGCGCAGGCCGTCGACGGCAACGTCGTGACCGGCACCGTGATCAAACTGACCGACAAGCATGTCGTGGTCGACGTGGGTCTGAAATCCGAGGGCTTGATTCCGATCGAGCAGGTGTTGGACCACACCGGTCAGCCGAAGCTGCAGCCAGGGCAGACGATTGAAGTGGTTGTGGAGCATGAGGAGCCCTCTGGCGGCTACCTACTGAGCTACGACAAGGCTTTGCGCCACCGCGTGTGGGACACGATTGAGAAAGCTGCGAACGACAAGACGCCAGTGAGCGGTATGGTTGTCAGCCGCGTTAAGGGCGGCTTGACGGTCGATATCGGGATCAAGGCATTCCTGCCGGGTTCGCAGGTCGAGATTCGGCCGGTTCGCAACCTGGAATCCTACATTGGCCAAACGATTGAAGTTCGCGTCATCAAGTTGAACAAGAAGCGCGGCAACGTCGTGGTTTCCCGCAAAGAATTGCTGGAGAACGAAGCCTCGCTGAAGCGGTCGCTGACTCTGGATCACCTGGAAGAAGGAACCATCCTGACGGGGACGGTGAAGAACCTGACCGAGTACGGTGCGTTCGTCGATCTGGGTGGCATTGATGGACTGCTGCACGTCACCGACATGTCCTGGGGACGCTTGACTCATCCTCGCGACCTGGTGAACGTAGGCGATGAGATTCAGGTGAAGGTGTTGAAGTTCGATCGCGAGAAGCAGCGCATTTCGCTCGGATTCAAACAGCTGACACCGGATCCGTGGCTCGACGTAGCCGAGCGCTACCCGATCGGCGCGCGCGTGCGTGGGCGCATTTTGAGCGTGACCGACTACGGTGCGTTTGTGGAACTGGAACAAGGCATCGAAGGCCTGGTCCACGTTTCCGAGATGACATGGTCGAAGCGCATGAAGCACCCGACCAAGCTGGTGAAGCCGGGCGATGAGATTGAGACCATCATTCTGAATGTGAATCCGGCGGATCGCCGTATTTCACTCGGCATGAAACAGCTGCTCGAGAACCCGTGGGAGCATCTTTCCGAACGCTACACGACCGGAAGCGTGGTTGAAGGTCGCGTGCGGAATCTTACGGAGTTTGGCGCGTTCATTGAGATTGAGGATGGGATTGACGGGCTGGTCCACGTCAGCAATATGAGCTGGACCAAGCGCATCAAGCACCCGTCTGAAGTGGTGAAGAAGGGCGACAAGGTCAAGGCCGTTGTGCTGGGAATTGAAGCGGAACATCGCCGATTGTCGCTGGGCATCAAGCAGCTGCAGCCGGATGTGTGGGAGTCATTCTTTGCACAGCACCAGGTAAACGATGTTGTGCATGGCAAAGTGCTCCGCATGGCGCAGTTCGGCGCGTTCGTGGAGTTGGCGGACGGAGTCGAGGGCCTGTGCCACGTATCGGAAGCCACCGATCTCCATGGGGTTCCGATCAAGCTGGACGTTGACCAGGAGCACGACTTCAAAATCATCAAGATGAACGCGGAAGAGAAGAAGATCGGCCTGAGCCTTCGCGCCGTTGGCGACGAAGCGACACGGGCGGATGTGGAGCAATACAAGGCGCCACACGCGAAGGAGCATGGACACGGGCATTCGCCTTCCAGCGGTCCGCGTGAAACTTCGTCTTCGCAGTCTTCCTCGTCCACTACGCTGGGCGATCTGATCAACTGGAAGAAGCGCGAGCGCGAAGAATAATCGCACCGCACAAGAACCTAAAAGCGCCGAATGCGATGCATTCGGCGCTTCTATTTGCAGCAGAAGTTGTGGAGCGAGCGAATCTACTTGCCGGTGTCAATCCGGATGATGACGCGAAAGATAGCCCTGTCGTCGAAGGAACTCAGGATCTTCGGCTTGCTGGATTTCCCATCCACCTTCGCCCAAAGCTTGTAATCGTCATTGGGAGACAGCTGCTCAAAGCGGTACGCTCCATCTTCCTGCGTGATGTAACTCTCGACCGTCAGGGTGTGCTGATT
>NZ_DATKQC010000034.1:0-3131 GCF_035532915.1 Edaphobacter sp. | reverse complement strand
TGAAAATGGAGTACGCCAGACCGCGCTCCTCGCGGACATTCTGAAACAGGCGAGAGCTCATGCCGCCGCCGAGAATCGTATTCAGCAGGGCGACGGTATAACGCTGTTCATCATTCACAGGCGGAGCCGGTACTCCAAGACAAAGCTGCAGTTGCTCCAGCGACTTCTTTTGCTTCGAAACAATCCGTGCGTGAACCTTCGGCTTGGCCGCAAACGGGAGAATCAATTCGCTGTCGAGCGAGGGCGCGGCCGGCAGATGCGCCAGTTTCTCCGCGACCAAGGTCACAAATGCATCGTGATCCAGGTTCCCCGCGGCGGAGAAGATCATGTTCTTCCCCTGGAATCGGCCGCCATAGAAATCAAAAAGCATTCCCTGATCGAAGCGCTTCACCGTCTCGCGAGTGCCCAGAATCGGCTTGCCGAGCGGATGATCTTTCCAGAAGCTCTGGGTAAAGATTTCATGCACCAGCATGTCCGGATTATCTTCATCCATCTTGATTTCTTCCAGGATCACTTTGCATTCCCGCCCGATATCGTCGGGAGCAAACACCGGCTGCGTGACCAGGTCCGTCAGCACATCGAGCGCCTTCGGCACATGCTCATCCAGCACCTTGATGTTGAAGCAGATGGTTTCTTTGCTGGTGAAAGCGTCCAGGTTGCCGCCGATGGCGTCGACTTCCCTGGCAATATTTTGAGCGGAGCGAGACTTAGTGCCCTTGAAAACCATGTGCTCCACAAAGTGAGACACGCCGTTGATCTCCGGCAATTCATCTCGCGAACCGGTCTTGACCCACACGCCCATCGAAACGGAACGAACGTGCTCCATTCTCTCGGTTAGGATCACCAGACCATTCGATAATTCTGTGCGTCGAATATTGCGACTTTGGGCGCTGTCGGGCGAGCTACCAAGGGAACTAAAATGCGTAGTATCCTGCGGACTATCGATCGTAATCATCTGTATATAATTTTTTCACATACTAGGTTGGATTGCGGTCGAGCCCGGAAGCGGCTGAGGCTGCAACTAGTTATCCACATTAGATGCAAAGTTTTCCACAATTCGACTCTCTTCCACAAAAGAATGTTGAAAATTCTTCAGAATCCATGTTTTCTCTTTCGTTACAACAACTTGAATGGTTAATTGAAAGATTAGGTTTAGAGCGTTACCGCTCCCGCCAGCTTTGGCACGCACTTTATCAACAGCGCGTTTCCTCCCTGGAGGAGATGACTGCACTCCCAAAATCAGTCCGTGAATTGCTGAGTCAATCAGGATTCCAGGTGGGGTTGCCGCGCATCGCACAGGCCTTCGTCTCGAGCGATGGAACGGAGCGTTACCTGGTGGAGTGTGCTGACGGCGAGACGGTGGAGACCGTCTGGATGCCAAACGGGGATGATGGCGAGTTGGGCGACGGCTCCGACGCAGCTGACGAAGAAGCTGAGGAACCGCGTGCGCCAGAGCCTGCCCTGAGCATGTCGAAGGGTCTCGCTTCTGAGACGTGGGTTTCACGCCGCGCGACGATTTGTATTTCGAGCCAGGTTGGCTGCGCCGTGAATTGCCAGTTCTGCCTGACAGCGAAGCTGGGCATGAAGCGCAACCTGACTGCGGGCGAAATCGCTGGTCAAGTGGCGGCGGTAATGAATCGCCACCAGGTGCGCGTTGGCCGGGATCGCATCAACCTGGTGTTTATGGGAATGGGCGAACCGTTTCTGAACTACGACAATTTCATGGCCGCCGTCCATCTACTGGTGGAGGGCATGGGGATTCCGGAGTCGCGCATGACGGTTTCAACCTCCGGGATTCTGCCCGGCATTGAGCGATTCGCCAAGGAAAAACTGCGGCCCAAGCTGGCGCTCAGTCTGAACGCGCCGAACAATTCCATTCGCGAAAGTATCATGCCGGTCACGCGCAAATGGAAGATTGAAGATTTGCTGGAGGCGCTCCGGGAAATTCCGCTGCGGCCGCGGGAGCGAGTCACCTTTGAATATGTCCTGCTGGGCGGCGTCAACGATTCGTTGCAGGATGCACGTGAGTTGAGTGCGCTGCTGCAGCGCTCTGGATTGCCAGCCAAAGTGAATCTGATCGTCTGGAATCCAGGCCCGGATATCCCCTACCGCATGCCCAAGCCCGAAGACGTCGCCGCGTTTCAGCAGCATTTAATCGCGAGCGGCGTGCCTGCATTTCTGCGTCGGCCACGCGGACGCGATATCTACGCAGCCTGCGGTCAGTTGAAGCGAACCGTCGAATAGCCGCGATCGGTTACCACTTGTGTCGATGTTTTTCGAGCAGGAACATTTCTGCGCCGTGCGGTCCGACGGACGCATGAAACTGATGATCGAATTTGCCGACATCTTTTTGGCGCCACAGATCGCGAACTTTGCGCTTGCCGTGAATGCCAAGATCGGACCAGAGCGCGGTCACCTCCGCTGCCTGATCGCCGCGATTGAACAGGCCTACTGCCATTGAGCCGTCCTCCATTGGCTTGGCCCAGACTTCCAGGGTTCCGTGCTTTGCAACCGGCGCAGCCTGTTTCCCTAACGCGTCCTGATTGACATCGATCACCTCGGAGTTGGTCAGCAGGCTCAACGTAAATGGATCCAGCTGCGTCATGTCGCCGCCAAAGACCAGTGGCGCATCCATCAGCGACCACAGCGTCATATAGGTGTATTGCTCGTTGTGGGTCAGCGGAGTGGGCATCAGGTGGCCGTCCCACAGAATCTTTCCGACCAGCAGATTGTCCGGATCGTTCCAACCGCCGGGACCGGCCCATTTTTCGATGCCAGCCTGTCCGAAGCCGAAGGCGGCGATATTCTTCCAGAGCGTGCTTTGCGGCGTATCCAGGTAGCCTACGTCGCCTGTGGTTCGCCAGAAGTTGCCGCCAACGTCGCGGCCCCACTTCCATACATCGCCGTTGCCGTACTCACACAGGTTGTAGACAAAGTCGCGATTCTGTTTCGCAAGTTCGGAGCCCATCAACCGATATGGGGGTTTCACCTCTGCCGGGTTATTCGTGTTCTTCATCAGCTTTTGATAGGAACAGAGGTCGTATTTCAGAAGGTCGTAGCCCCACTTCGCGAACAGGCTAGCATCCTGCGCTTCGTGCTGATAGCTGCCCTCAAATCCCCCGCAGGTCAGA
>NZ_DATKQC010000033.1:0-38212 GCF_035532915.1 Edaphobacter sp. | reverse complement strand
TATTCTCTTCATTCGCCACGCCGAGACCGACATGGCCGGCACCTTTTGCGGTCAATCCGACCCAACTGTGAACACCGCAGGCCATCGGCAAATCCAAAAACTTGCTGAAAGCCTACGCACCGAATCAATTGCAGCCGTCTTCACGAGCGATCTGCAACGCTCGGTGACGACTGCACGCGTGCTCGCTGAGTCCTTCGCCATTCCATATGTCACCCGTCCAGCGTTGCGTGAGATCAACTTTGGAAGGTGGGACGGTCTGACTTGGGAAGAAATTGAGAAGCTTGACTCGACCTTCGCTCAGCAGTGGCTCAAAGCCTTTCCGCACCTGACTCCACCAGATGGAGAATCCTTCGAGATATTCCAGGCAAGAGTGATGGCCGAGACAAGCTATCTCCTCAGCCAGTCCGAAAGCAGCTCGATCGCCGTCGTCACACACGCTGGGGTCATGCGTGTGGTCCTTCGTACTCTCTGCGGTCTTGATGAGAAGACGGCATGGGCCCTGACAAAACCCTACTGCTGCACCTTTCGATACGCGCACCATCCTCACCCCGACAAGCGCTTGCAGGAGATGCTCGGATGATGCCACATATCTTCAGCCCGATCCGTACCATAGAGCTTGTCGCCTGGGACTTCGACGCATACAAGCCCCGCCCCGAGTCGTTTGACCAAGAAAAGTCGATCAAAGCGCGTGATCTCGTCTTTCAGAGGCGATTGGATCATTGTTCCAGCGCGTTGTGCGAGAAGGAGACTCGACTCCTTCGCGATATTTTTGACATACAACTATCGCGCCACGACCTCCAGGCGGAGATGTGGGGCCTCGATTGGTCTCTCGGTGTAGTAGACCTGCGTCGGTTGCTCGCCTTTCAGCGCAGGTTGTCTTTCGATTCAACACTTCCCACCGTGAAGGTCTCTCCGCAATGTGATTGGGGCGACCTGATCGAGATCGCTTTCGCTTCTCCGAATCCGATCATCGGCGATGTGATCCACGATAGAGATAAGAAAACGGTCACTCTGCAATCGAGTAACCCAAATGTGCAGCTTAAGGTGACGCAAGACCCGGCAATGCCGGTCGCCGTTTACGCGGGCAGTCCGTTCTTTGAGGTCGCTCAATACGCAGGGCGCTGGTTCCTGCGCGATGGCTATCACCGCGCCTACAGTCTGCTTCGTGCAGGCATTTTTCGACTTCCAGCGGTGATCGTCCGCGCCCGAACTCTCGAAGAACTCGGAGCCGTCCAACCACGATTCTTCTCCGAGGCAATTCTTCTTTCGGAGCACCCTCCGTTCGTCACCGACTTTCTCAATGAATCCTTGACCATCGAATACGACCGTCATCCAATCATCAAGACGCTACGCATCACGATGGAAGAGAGCTTCACATTCCCACTTCCAATAGCAATTTCAGGAGATCAACTATGAGCATTTCAACAACACGCGGCGACGGCGGCCAGACGGGGCTCGCGGGCGGCATCCGCGTCTCCAAGGCGGATCTACGAGTCGAGTCCTATGGCACTGTCGACGAACTCAACACAGTCCTCGGATTCGCCCGAAGCATCTGCCAAAACCCCGAGATCAAAGCGTGGACTGAAACGATCCAGCGCACACTGTTCCGGCTCGGCTCAGCTCTGGCCACCCCTCCCGAGAGCAAGAAGCAGCCGCCCATCATCTCTGCTGAAGACGTTGCCATGCTCACCGAACTCGTCCACCAAATTGAAGCGATCGAAGGCATCTTGTCGGACTGGTCGCTCCCCGGGGCACACACGGAATCCGCAGCCTATGAAATAGCACGCGCAGTCTGTCGCAGGGCCGAGAGAAACGCTGTCCGCTTTGTTGAGAGCGGCGGAGTGGTCAAACCCGAGATCATCGTCTACCTCAACCGCCTCTCCGACGTCATCTGGCTTTTCGGTAGACTCATCGAATTCAATGCTGGAGTCGATGCGCGCCTCCGCGATGAGACGAAGACGGGGCCCAAGTGGTCGAGGGCATGGTAATGAAGGAACGCGCTGAGTTTGAGGTGCAAGAGCGCGACGCTATCTATCGCGCTATTGTTACCCGGCGCGATGTACGCAGGGGCTTTCTTGAAAATCCCCTGCCTGACGAATTGATTCAGCGCCTCCTGTCCGCGGCTCATTGCGCCCCTTCCGTCGGTCTCATGCAACCGTCGCGGTTCGTCTTGGTCCGTGACTACGGAGTCCGCCGAGCTGTTCATGAAGCATTTCTGCACGCAAACGAACACGCTCTGGCAACCTACACCGGCGAGCGTCGCGAGCAATATGCAAGTCTGAAGCTCGAAGGCATTCTGGAAGCTCCCCAAAACCTCTGCGTTCTGAGCGATCCGCACAGTGAGCGCGGCCATCAACTTGGCCGCCATACGATGCCCGAAACTGCGATCTACTCGACCGTCTGCGCGATACAGAATCTTTGGCTCGCCGCCCGAGCCGAAGGTGTAGGCGTAGGCTGGGTCAGCATCCTCGATCCGGATCGTCTCCGCGAGATACTGCACATTCCAGAAAGCATCGTTCCGGTTGGCTATCTTTGCCTTGGCTACGTCGACCGCTTCGCCACAGAGCCGGAACTTGAGCGCTTTGGGTGGGAGAGTCGGATACCACTCGAAAGGGTTGTGTCCTACGACCGATACTGCGCCGACCCCGAGACAGGAAAGCCATGAGGGCGCGTGCCATCATGGTGCTTGGGACGAGCTCCCACGTAGGGAAATCGCTTCTCACGGCTGCGCTCTGTCGCATCTTTGCGGATCAGGGAGTGAGCGTCGCGCCCTTTAAGTCGCAGAACATGTCTCTCAACTCATCTGCGACCTTGGAAGGTCTTGAAATCGGCCGCGCGCAGGCTTTACAGGCAGAGGCTGCCCGCATCCCCTCTTCGGTCCACATGAATCCCATACTTCTGAAACCTGCTGGAAACATGACATCGCAAGTGGTTGTTCGCGGGAAAATATGGGGCAGGCTCTCCGCCTCCGATTATCACCAGCGACGCGTCGAAGAACTGTTACCCCTCGTTCGCGAGAGCTACGAGATTCTCGCCGCTAAACATGAAGTCATCATCCTCGAAGGCGCCGGCTCGCCCGCGGAGATCAATCTGAAACAGCACGACATCGTCAACATGCGGATGGCCGCGATCGCCGATGCGGCCTGCCTACTGGTGGGCGACATCGACCGCGGAGGCGTCTTTGCTTCGCTCCTGGGTACTGTCCAGTTGCTCGATGCGACGGAACAACCCCGCATCCGGGGCTTCCTCATCAACAAATTTCGTGGTGATATCGCGCTCCTTGAGCCGGGTGTCCACATGATGGAAGATCGCCTCCAGAAGCCGTGCCTGGGGGTCGTCCCGTACATTCACCATCTTGCCCTCGAAGAAGAAGACAGTCTCGGCCTCGCCGACATAACTGGCGAGACGGAGCCATGGCTGCCGGAGAATGTCCGTGCAAGACCGCTACGTATTGCGGTCGTTGCGCTGCCATCTTCTTCGAATTTCACCGACTTCGACGCGCTACGCCACGAGCCATCTGTCTCATTGCGGTTCTGCCGGGAGCCATCCCAGCTTGCGCTGGCCGACCTAATCATCTTGCCTGGCAGCAAACAGACGGTCGAAGACCTCCTCTGGATGCGCCGTCAAGGTATAGATTCCTGCGTTGTGGCGCATGCCGCCCAAGGCCTCGTAGTCGGCATCTGCGGAGGGATGCAGATGCTTGGTACTGCGATTGTCGATTCACTTGCTATGGAGCATGGAGGTCAAGCCGATGCGCTTGGACTGCTACCGTTCACTACTCACATGAACCCCGATAAGGTGACTCGGGCGGTGACCGGTCGTCTATCTCTGTCAATGCTCTTCGGTCAGCGTGTGCCCGCAATAGATATCGATGGCTATGAGATCCACATTGGAGAAACCATGTATGCAGACGGCGCTCAGGCCTTTTCAATCCTGAATGGGCACGAGCCGGACGGAGGCATCTCCCCTGATACTCGCATCTTCGGAACGTATCTACATGGCATCTTCGATGACGACACATTCCGCCACACCTTCCTGGCCGCGGCTCGGAGCTTTCATCAACTTGCGCCTGTGGACCGCTTCGAGAACTGGAGGGAAAAGCGCGAAGACTCGTTCAACCTCTTAGCCGACACCGTTCGCGAATCGTTGGACCTGCCTCGTATCTTTGATTGGGTCGGCCTTCCGTACAAATCTCAAGGCCAGATTGAGCCGGTGGAGCAAATCCGTTGAATCGCTGCTCCCTTATTCCCGCTGCTTGGCTCCTCGACCAACTCGCCGGCGACCCCGAGTGGCTCCCGCATCCGGTGCGCCTGATCGGTTTTGCCACGGCGCGTGGCGAGGTTGCCCTTCGTCGGCCCGACCAGAGCGAATTGTCGGAATTTGTGTCTGGCGCAGCCCTGAGCCTGGCTGTCGTTGCCACCAGTTACCAAGCAACGCGCCAGTTGATCCGCTTAGCGAACCGCCTATCGCCCGCAGTGGGCAATACGGTTGAAGTCGTGCTCGCATGGAACTGCCTGGCAGCTCGAAATCTTGAACAGGAGGCAACCTCTGTCGTTGATGCACTCGATTCTGGAGACCTGCCGCTCGCTCGTCACCGCCTTGCACGCATCGTCGGACGAGACACCCAACATCTAGACACGCAGGAAATCTGCCGTGCCTTGATTGAGACACTAGCTGAAAGCGCCTCCGATGGCATTCTCGCACCGCTCTTCTATATGGCGCTGGGTGGCGTTCCTCTCGCTATGGCCTATAAAGCCGTCAATACACTGGACTCCATGATCGGGCACGCTGACGAGCGTTACTTTTATTTCGGAAAGGTTGCCGCTCGCCTGGACGACTCAGCCAACTACCTGCCTGCGCGCCTTACCGCGGCTGCCATCGTCGCAGTATCGAACGTCCACGAACATTGCGACCCTGTGGCAGCGTGGCAGACGTGGCGTCGTGACGGAGACAAGCACAAGAGTCCCAATGCGGGCCAGCCTGAAAGCGCCATGGCAGGAGCGCTGCGCGTTCGACTTGGAGGCGACAATACCTACGGCGGCGAGTTGGTTCGGGCTGCCCATATTGGCCGTGAGTTTTCACCCCCATCGCTGCCGAAAGTCAAAAGCGCACTCCGGCTGGTCTCAGTCGTAACGCTACTTGGTTTGGCCTGCGGCGTTCTTCTCTCAGCTTGTGCTCAGCCACGTGAAGCCCCAGGGGCGTCCCGATGATCGAACTCGTTCCCTTGCATGGCGGCCAATTACGACAGATCTCCGAGCGCTTCAATATCCCCTTGTCGCAACTAATCGACTTCAGCGCCAATATCAATCCCGACGGGCCTCCGCCCGCAGTCTTGTCCAACTTGCGAACGAGCCTTGAAGACATCTCAATTCTGACCGCATATCCCGATCTCGAACAGGCCGGACTCAAGCGATCAATAGCAGACTACGCCGGAGTTCACCCCAAAAACATCGTAGTCGCTAACGGCTTCATTCCGCTGCTGGAGTCTGCGCTCCGCACGCTAAGGGTCAAACGCTGCCTTCTCCCAGTGCCTGCCTTCGTCGAGTATCGTCGCAGCCTTGCACGTGCTGGAGTAGAGATCGAACCGCATATCCTAACTCCGGATTCCAACTTCCGTTATGACATCCATGCCTTGGTGCATGGTGGTCACGACGCTGTCTTGCTTGCCAATCCACAGAATCCCTCGGGCGTTCTTACCACAAGGAATATCTTGTTCCAGTTTGTCTCGGAGTGCGCAGATCGAAATATAACCGTG
This sequence comes from Edaphobacter sp., assembly GCF_035532915.1. GTDB lineage: Bacteria > Acidobacteriota > Terriglobia > Terriglobales > Acidobacteriaceae > Edaphobacter. The sequence goes on along the minus strand of NZ_DATKQC010000033.1, from coordinate 32,457 downwards.
CTGCTTGATGAAGCATTTATCGATTACGCGCCTTTGGATTCACTGACGCTGGATGTTGAACGATTTGCAAACCTGATCGTCTTTCGCTCCGTGACCAAGTTCCACGGCATTCCGGGCCTCAGAGTGGCCTATGCAGTAGCCAACGAAGCTATAGCGCGAGCACTTAATGAACATCTTCCACCCTGGCCAATCACTACTCTAGCCTCATGCGCCGTTATATCCGCGTTAGCAGACCATCCCTTCGCGGAGCGCACCAGGCTACACAACGACGGGCGAAGAGATCGTCTGAACGGTGACCTTGATGCCCTGGGCATCCATACCTACCCCTCAGCCGCCAACTTCCTACTCCTTCGTCTTCCTGATGGCACCTCTGTAGAGCGTCTCTGGAAACACATGATCGCTGAACACCATATGGTGTTGCGAGACTGCTCAAACTATGAAACTTTGCCATCCAGACACTTTCGCACGGCGATACGCACGGCGGAGGAAAATGACAAGCTAGTTGGAGCAATAGCCCAGTCATTACAATTTTGCTAGGTGTTTAGTCCCGGCAATTGATGGATTGGATTGAGTGGGGCCTGCTTTTAGTTGCGAATACACGCAGCGGCATAGGGTCGGATGGCCTGCTGAATTCTGTGGATGATGAGTTCGTGAGGAGTTGCTCGCAGACTGCCTTCACGCACAGCCAGATATTCCGGCGGCATCTCGGCCGAGAGCAGAGTCTCCGGTATGGCTAGCCCTTCCAGGTTGCTCATAAGAACATTGACGGCAGCCTGAATCTCCGGCTGCGTCCAGTAGTACCGTATACGATCGCTGTAGCTGTAGCGCCGCAGCAGCCTTTGCCGATCAGATGTTCCGTGATAATGCTTTACCCAGTGCGCAGGATGCAGCAGCATCTGTCTCTCAACCACTCCGGAAAGATTGGAACATTTTTCCGCCGGAACGAGTTCGTTTTCGATAAGTTGAAGCGCAAAGAGCACTTCACGCAAGGCAAACGTCAGGGCAGGGCCAACCTTCAGAATAGGAAAGCCATCACTGACCAGCTCCTTATAAGCACGTGGCCGCTGATAGTCCGTCGAATGAGCTTCAAAGACCAAGCCCACGTCGTCCCGCAGCAACCTCCGCAACGGTACGGTTTTGCTGGAATCGTAATCAACTACACTGTCGTGATTAAATTCGACTCCGGGCTGCACAACCAGAGCGATGACCCGCGGCCAAACGTCTCCCAGACCCGCAGCAAAAAAGATCTCGCGATGAATCTGAAGCGTACGCGCTGCATGGGCATACGTTGTAACCTCCAACCCTGCGAGCGACTCCGTAGCGCCACCGGGAACAGGGACTTCTGTGCCGATCACATAGTATCTGGGCTGGCCACCGCTCGCCTCTTCTGCCGCACGGCAGAGACGCGCAGCTCTCTCGGCGACGACGCTGTCAGGCAACGGGGTCTGCTCTCCGAGGCAGGCCATGCTGGCGTCAAGATGGATCTTAGTGAAGCCTGCCCGCGAGTACTCGGCGACCATGTTCTGCGCGTGTTGCATGGCATCATCTGCGGGCAGATGTTGCCAAGGATTTGGACCGAGATGATCGCCACCGAGAATCAGCCTCTCCACTGGAAGTCCATGTGCAGTAGCAATCCGGAGAGCGAACTCACGAAAGTCTGCCGGTCTCATTCCGGTATAGCCGCCGAACTGATTGACTTGATTAGACGTGGCCTCAATGAGCAACGGTGTTCTGTCCACCACCGCCTGCCGCACAGCAGCTTCGAGCACCAGCGGATGCGCTGAGCAAACCGAATAGATACCTATGGGGAGCCCACTGAGAAAGGAAGAGCTAAGCTGTTGGAGAATACTCATGTTCAAGGCTCCAGTTGATTCCGATATCCACAAATATACAATAAACAATATAAAAAGTAATGAATACAAAGTGTAAAAGATGGAATTGTGCACCGAAAAGAATAGGGTGCAGTGAACTCACAATTTCTTTCCTGTCCCATCGTTTAACAAGATGAGCTAAGGGAACCGGTCCAGATTAATTGGACCGAACACACCGAAAACCGATATTTGAGGAAGAGCTGTCCGGCGTGTTTGAGATACGTGCCGCAACACGATAGCGATTGCAATACGACGCGTGGCAAAGGAAAGATCCACCCTTCATCACTTTGCCTTGCCCGGAGGTGGGGCCGGCAGGGTTGCGCAGCATGGGACTGGAGTGAAAGGACGCATGAAACCAATCCGCGCACCACTCCCATACATTCCCTGTCATGGAATAGAGTTCAAATGCATTCGGCGGGAAGCTATCGACCGGGCTGGTCCCCGCGTAGCCATCTTCAGCCGTATCTTCTTTTGGAAATTCTCCTTGCCAGATGTTGCATCGATGTTTCCCGTCGGGAGTCAGCTCATCGCCCCACGGATAGAGCTTCTGTACTAAACCACCGCGGGCCGCGTACTCCCACTGGGCCTCGGTGGGGAGCGACTTCGATGCCCATGTTGCATAATTACTGGCGTCGTTCCACGAAACATGAACTACGGGATGCTGAAGACGATTTTCAATGTTAGAACCCGGCCCCTCGGGCTGGCGCCAGAAGGAAGCAGAGACCTTGCACCACCATGGTGCTGCTGCGACAGTGTCTTCTATTAGTTCCGCCCGCCGATCGACAGGAATATGCGACCAAAAGACAAAGGACCAGCCGAAGAGTTCGGCCTCCGTGCGATAGCCGGTCGCATCGACAAATGCGGAGAAGTCCGCGTTGGTTACAGGAAAGGTATCGATTTGAAACGGAGAGAGTTCTACAGGACGCACCGGGCCCTCCCCGTCTTGAGGAAACCCTCCGCCATAATTCGTACCCATTAGAAATTCGCCGCCTGGCAGGGAAACCATGGCACCTTTTTTGTCGATAGAGAGACTGGCTTTGGCACTCGTGGCCGTTGACGCGCGCTGAGCTTGCAGCTCAAGCTTCGCCCGATCTGATGCAGGTGTGCAGCAGCAATCATTACGCTTCACATCATCGACGATGTTCGGCGTATCGTCCCCCATGACAGGTTTTCTTCCATCTGACATCACGGTCGCCTCACTTTTCGCATGGCTGGAGTTGGCCAAAGGACATCAAAATCGCCATGGAGGCCAGGTCTTCTTTTCCTAAGAAGTGGCCTCCATGGCAGTTTCCAATTTTTATCAGACATCCTCGCCATCCACTACGATTGTAAAACTGTGAGCCAGTCCATCATATTGGGTAAATCCGAGTTAGAGATTGTGCCCTTGACCTCCATCGCCGTCACTGCAGACGACATGCGCGCGAACTCTTTTCCGTAAGACCTATCCGAGGAGTTCTCATACCTGCAATCGCCAGACTAGCGGGTCAACTTGGTTCTACACTTGTGGGGGCCGAGGAGAACAATACGATGAGGCCTTCCATCAGCGTCGGATGAGTGAGCACCGCATCTCGAACGGCTGTGTAAGGCAAGCCTCCCATCATCGCAAGCTGGATTGCGGACATGATCTCACCGCCACCAATCCCGAAGACGGTAAAGCCAAGGATCTTGTCGTCCCGCCCCACAAGGGCCTTCATAAAACCCCGCGTCTCCGAGAGCGTCCGCGTGCGCAGGACTGAGATCATAGGGATCTTAAAGATTCGGTAGCCAACACCTTTGGCCTTCGCCTCATGTTCCCTCAGGCCGACGTGCGCAAGTTCCGGATCGGTAAACATTGCGAAGGGAACCAATCGACCGGTCGTGGTGCGCGCTCCGCCCGTGATGTTGTCCCTGACGATACGAAAATCATCGAATGAGATGTGGGTGAATTGTGGGCCTCCGGTAACGTCGCCGACAGCCCAGATTCCCGCTGCCGTTGTTTGCAGACGTTCGTCTACTTTGATATATCCGCGCTCCGCTGTCTCAACTCCAGTCAGCTCAAGCCCCAGGTTCTCTGTATTGGGCAGTCTGCCCGCGGCCACGAGAAGATGCGTCCCTTTTACGTGCCTCAGCAGACCATCTTGCTTGTAAGCGACGTCCACGGCTTTACCGGACTGTCCGGATACCTCTTCAACCGATGCGTTGAGGATAAGTTCAATCCCCTCATCCTTGAACATCTTCTCCAGTTCAACGGTCACATCTACATCCTCATCGTGCAGCAGTGAACTGTTCCGTTCGATGATAGAAACGCGACTGCCAAGCCGACGCATGGCTTGCGCAAACTCCAGCCCGATGTATCCTCCGCCGAGGATCACGAGATGCTCGGGCAGGACATCAAGTTCCATCACCTCAATGTGAGTAAGCGCCTTCGCGTCTGACAATCCGGGAATGTTGTCCAACCGGGCTCGAGTGCCGGTACCGATCAGCACATCCTCACCACGCAAATAGCGGGTGCCACCCGCGCTCAGTGCCACCTCAACCGTCTTTGGAGCTACGAAGCGACCTTCTCCCATAACGAGCACGGTTCCACTCGTATTGAAGTTCCGAACATGGATGTCTACCAGACTCTTTACCATGCCGCGCTTGCGGCCCATCACCGCAACCATATCGACCTGATAGCCCTGGGTTGTGATCCCGAACTCGGCAGCGCGGGAGAAGTAAGACGCGACCTTTGCACTATGGATAATGTTCTTGCTGGGAAGGCATGCGATGTTAGGGCAGGCTCCGCCAATCCAGCGACGCTCAACAATCGCGACGCTTTTGCCTTGGCGGGCCAGAGTCCATGCGACAAACTTAGCCCCTTCGCCGGTTCCCAGAATAACGAGATCAAAATCCTCGGGCTGTTCCGCGCTGCTCACCGTTCCAGAATTTGCTAAAGTTGCCATCAGTATCCTCCACCGCTCAACTAAGCTAAGACCCAGCTATAGGGATGTTCAGGCCTGCATCACCGCGCCGCATTTCACGGCGTATCGAAGACCCACCCGGGAGTCTCAAAACATGGATCGGTTAGAGCTTTTCTTCAGCCATCTGGCACTCACTGCGCGTGTGTTCCTTGCAGGAAGGCTTTGTGGCACATCGAGCGACCACGCTTCTGCAAAATGCGGACACCTCCATCTCGTGCGGAATGGGAGGATGAGGATTCTGGATGTGGGTGGCGTGGCAGATTTGATTGACGAACCTACCATCCTTCTCTATCCATACTCTGAACCCCACACCTTCCAATCTGATGGGGCAGATATCGTCTGTGCTTTCGTTGAGTTTGGAACGAGTGTGTCTAACCCGCTGGCGCGTGCCCTTCCGAAACTGCTCAAAGTCCCCTTGTCTGCCGTCCCAGAGCTCCAACCGGTGATTGAATTGCTTTTTGTCGAGGGGTTTGCCGACAAGCCGGGTCGCCAAATCGCCGTCAATCGCCTTGTGGAATACATCCTGGTCGTTCTGCTGCGGACCGGGGTCGAGCGGCGCCTCGTTCAGGATGGCGTTCTTCCTGCGTTCTCCGATCTGCGTTTGTCGAAGGCAGTCGATGCCATTCATCTTGAGCCGGAACGACAGTGGCAACTTCAAGAACTGGCCACTGTTGCCGGTATGTCCCGAGCGCGCTTCGCTGCGCACTTTCTTGGAGTCACGGGACACACACCCTTCGAGTACCTTGCCCAATGGCGAATCAGTGTCGCGCAATCGCTGCTTCTGAAAGGCGATCCACTCAAGCTGGTTGCACCCTGTGTCGGTTACGCAAGCGCTGGCGCTCTGACTCGAGCCTTCACCCAGCATGTGGGGATGTCGCCGACTGTATGGCTTGAAAGCCAACGGAAGGCGAGATTGTGACGAGGTTTGTTGGATAGTCATCGCAAACGGAAGTTATTAAGTGACATCTGAAACAATGATGCGGGATCGAGCCACAGAGGATGAATCTTGAGCTGGTAGGAGGAATAAAGTGGTGAAGGCGTTTTTTGTTGAAGAAAATGATGGCATGTTCTTATCTCGCGAGATGGAAAAGCCTATACCAAAAGCAAATCAGGTCGTCGTCAAGATCTCGCATGCAGGGGTGAATCCTCTGGATACTAAGATTCGATCGGGCAAAGCTGCGCATGCAAAGCAACCTCTGCCTGCGATTCTGGGTATGGACATGGCTGGAGTGGTGGAATGTGTGGGCGCGGATGTCCGGCAATTCCGGCCAGGGGATGAAGTCTTCGGAATGGTTGGAGGCGTGGGAGGGCTCCAGGGCACGCTTGCGGAATATATCGCTGTGGACGCTTCGCTTCTCGCCTCGAAATCGGAGAAGCTCAGCATGCGAGAAGCCGCGGCGCTCCCTCTAGCCACGATCACCGCATGGGAAGGGCTTATCGACCGTGCGGATGTGAAAAAGGACGACAGGGTATTGATCCATGCCGGCGCCGGAGGGATTGGCTACGCTGCGGTTCAAATTGCACTGTCGAGAAGCGCTAAGGTTTTCGCAACAGTATCGAACGATAAGCGTTCTCTCGTCGAAAACTTAGGTGCGGTGGCCATCGAACGAGGGACTCCCGTCCAGGAGTATGTAGACGCACACACAGACGGCGCTGGCTTCGACATTGTCTATGACACGCTGGGTGGACCTATACTCGATGAGTCTTTTGTGGCTGTAAAGCGGTATACAGGTCACGCTGTCAGTTGCCTGGGATGGGGGACGCACGCTTTAGCTCCCTTGTCATTTCGGGGCGCGACATATTCTGGAGTCTTCACTCTTCTCCCCCTCTTGACCGGAATAGGCCGTGAGCACCATGGAGAAATCCTGAAGCAAATTTCAGACCTTGCCTCCAACGATCAGATGAAACCGCTTCTGGCCGAACAGCATTTCGGAAGCAATCAGATCGCACAGGCATTTGACCTTGTTGCCAACGGCAGCAGGGGAAAGGTTGTAGTTGAAATCTAGATTTAAACTATTTGCGGCCGGGGTGGGTGCACGGCAAGTTTAGCAGTGGCGACCAAATAGTATTTCGGCAACCGTGTCGTACGCGTCCATATCAATCGATAAGGCAGTGATGGAGGCTGTAAGCCAGCCTCCATCACTATCCCGGCAATCGGGCTTCCATCAATCAGGCTGCTCGCTGTCTCAGCGTGCGGCTTGCTAGGCGTGAGTCTTTTCTTCCGCAGCAAGCTGAACGCATAACGCCACAGCCTTCGCCGCTTGCCGAACTTCAGCGAGCCCAGGAAACGACGGTGCAATCCGAATGGTTCGATCTTCCGGGTCGTTCCCATAAGGATGGGTCGCACCGGCAGGCGTCAGGACAACGCCCGCATCTTTGGCCAGAGTGACGACTCGCTTGGCGCAGCCGGAGGGGACGTCGAGGCTGATGAAATATCCTCCCTTTGGCCTGGTCCACGACACATCTTGAAGGCCCGACAGTTCTGCATCGAAGACATCGAGAACGGCCTGGAATTTGGGGGCCAGCAGTTGCTTGTGCTTCTCCATCAGAGCGGCGATGCCCTCTTCATCTTTCAAGAAGCGGACATGGCGTAGCTGATTGATCTTGTCAGGCCCTATGGTTTGCGGGGTCAGACGCGAGAGCAGCCATTTAATGTTCTCTTTCGACGAGGCAACAGCAGAAAGGCCAGCTCCCGCAAAGGTGATCTTCGATGTGGAGGCGAACACGAATGCTCGATTCGGGTTTCCCTTGCCAGCACACCGCTCGAGAATATTTGCGAGCGAAATCTTTTCTTCGGTGAGGTGATGGACCCCGTAGGCGTTGTCCCAGAAGATGCGGAAATCGTTCGCCGCCGTCTTCATCCCTGCAAGCCGCTCCACCACGGCATCAGAATAGACCGTGCCCGTCGGATTGCTGTACTTGGGAATACACCACATGCCTTTGATGGACGCATCCGAAGCCACCAGTCGCTCTACTTCATCCATGTCCGGCCCGTCTTCTGTAAGACGAATGGGGATCATGCGAATGCCATAGTCCTCGCAGATTTTGAAATGCCTGTCGTATCCGGGAACGGGGCAAAGAAAAGCGATTTCGCCCTGCCTTGACCATGGCCCAGTGCTGTCGCAGGTTCCTTTGAGCAGCGCAAAGGCAACGTGGTCATGCATCAAGGCGAGGCTGGCGTTATTGCCGATGACAATTTGTTCCTGCGGCGCTCCCAACAGGCTTACAAATAACCGCCGTGCCTCTGGCAGCCCCAGCAATCCGCCATAGTTGCGCGTATCCGTCTTATCTTCAGCAAGGAAATCTGACCTCCCGGGGAGATCAAGAAGCTCCACGCTGAGGTCCAGTTGCTGCGATGATGGTTTTCCTCGTGTCAAATCCAACTTGAGCCCAAGTTGCTGAAGAGCGGAATAATCTGTCTGAATCTGAAGCAAGGACATCGTTAACTCCTGTGAAGATGAGAAAAGTCAAAGGCACTCGTTCTATTGTCAACCACAGAGGTAAATTCTGCTTTGGCCGCCCAATACTTGATTGCGATAATATCCAGAGCCGCTCTGTAATGAACGCAGCGCCTGCGCATCCTGATCGCACCCATAGACTTCAGGACAGACGCCTGCCTCTATCTCTGTAGAGACAGGCTACCAAATTGCTGCATGCTAACGGAGGACAGATGCGAACAGTATTGGCATTGAATCACCTGGCTTTCGAGGACCTGGGCTCACTCGGGACAGAACTAACGCGTGCCGGTTACACCATCGATACCGTCGACGCCTGTACCGCGGATCTGCGCGCCATTGATCCCCTGGCACCCGATCTCTTAGTCATTCTCGGCGGCCCGATTGGCGTGTATGAGCACGAAACTTACCCGTTCCTCCACCCAGAGATGGATTTGATCCGCTCACGGCTTGCTAAAAAACTTCCTACCATCGGCATCTGTCTCGGCGCGCAATTGATTGCGGCATCCTTGGGAGCTTCGGTTTACCCAGGCACGCAAGGCAAAGAGATCGGCTGGGCTCCCATCAAGCCAGGCACCGATGCGGTGCTCCACCCCTTTTTCTCCGAACTCCTTATTCCCGATCTACATGTCCTTCACTGGCATGGCGACACCTTTGACCTGCCAGCCAACGCTCACCACCTCGCTGGCACAGCCTCCTACGCGAATCAGGCTTTTGCGATTGGACAGCACGCGTTGGGACTTCAGTTTCATCCAGAGGTCACAGCACAAAATCTGGAGCGATGGTACGTGGGCCACGCATGCGAACTCGCTCATGCTGAAATCAGCGTTGCTCAACTGCGCAAAGACAGCCGAATCTTTGCACCGAAACTAGAGGCAGCGGCACAGCGCTTCTGGCAAAGCTGGCTCAGCGGAATGGCTGGCTAATGATGCAACGGCGGCGAAAGGCGCTCGTCCCATATATATAGATGGTTAATTTGCGCTGGCGCGGGGAGCTGTATCTATCTGGCGTTATTGCTGGCCAAGCTTCATCTCCAAAGGATATATTCCGGTGTTGAGGAAGAGGACGGCAATGATCGAACGGATTGGATGCGGTGGCAAGAGAGTCTCTCTGATTGTGGTGGTTTCGATAGCCTTTACAGCAGCATTGTGTGCACCAATGGGCTGGGCCCAGACGCCCGCGACTGCTTCCCCGGAACAAGCTGCTTCGACCGCAGCACCGGCAAAGGAGGTTCATGCGCGCGGGGACATCGCCGGAAACTGGCAAGGCACATTGAACACACCGCAACGATCTCTGCGGATCATCCTCCAGATAGCCCGCACAGATAAGGGCTGGAGCGCGAAGATGTACAGCATCGACCAGGGAGCGCAGCCCTTCAATGCCTCTTCGGTTTCATTGGACGGCTCTGCATTTAAATTTTCAATCGATATGGTCAGCGGCAGCTACCAGGGAACCTTGGGCAGCACCGGCGACGTAATCACGGGAACCTGGACACAAGGCAGCGGACCGAAACAATTGGATTTGGTGCGCTCAACCAGGGAAACTGCATGGGAGATTCCAGCGCCACCACCGCCACCGAAGCTGATGGCCGCAGACGCCGATCCGTCGTTTGACGTCGCGACCATCAAGCCGAACAACTCGGGAGCATCGCAGATGCAGGGGCTCACAATAAGAGGCCGTGACTTTGCAACACGCAATTCCTCTCTCGTCGATCTGATCTCGTTTGCCTACAATGTGCAGGCAAAACAGATTGTGGGCGGCCCGGCATGGATGGACAGTGACCGTTACGACATTGCAGCAGTGCCGGTGCAAGAGGGTGTCCCCAATCCCCAGCAGTTGCGAACCATGCTGAAGAAATTGCTGGCAGATCGGTTCAAGCTGACGTTCCACCAAGAAAAGCGCGAACTTTCGGCCTATGTGCTGACCGTTGGCAAGAATGGGCAGAAGCTGACACCAACGCAACTAAAAGGGCCGTTGCCCGGCCTCGGCTACCACCCGGCCCCAGGCGGCATCATGATGATGATGATGAACGGAACGCTGGAGGATTTCACGAGCTTTCTACAGACGCTTGTCCTGGATCGGCCCGTGGTCGATCACACTGGGATCAAGGGTAAGTTTGATCTTCACTTCACCTTCACCCCCGACGATTCCGAGTTCAATGGACATCCTCCACCGCTGCCCAAGCAGGCAGATACAGCTAATACCTCACCGGGTCTCTTCGAGGCGATCCAGCAGCAGCTTGTGCTGAAGCTGGACGCAGAGAAGACTCCGGTCGACGTGATCGCTATCGATCATGTCGAGAAACCTTCGCCAAATTAGCGATGCAGGTAATTTCAGGGAGAATGACCGCGAATGATGACCGAACAGGTCGGACGCAATTGCCGAAATCGTCTTCTGTTCGCTAGAGCCTGTTATGAAGTTTGCACCAAGATAGTTGCTTACGTTGGCGGCCAATCCTATCCAGTATGGAGGGATGGCAAGCAAAGAGAAAGTCGGTTATCCGAGCGATGTGACGGATGAGGAGTGGGCGTTTGTGCTGCCGTATCTGCTGCTGAGCCGGGAGGACAGCGCCCATCGGGAGCACGATCTGCGAGCTGTTTTCAATGGCGTTCGCTACATTGCGCGGACGGGCAACCAATGGCGGTTCATGCCGCACGACTATCCTCCGTGGCCTGCGGTTTATCAGCAGATGCAGCGCTGGATGCGGGCAGGATGCTTTGAGCGGCTGGTCGAAGACACGCGCATTCTGCTGCGTGAGTTTGCCGGACGCAAGGGCCAGCCGACGGCAGCGTGTATCGACAGCCGCACGCTGCAATCCACGCCCGAGAGCGGCGCGCGGGCGGGCTACGACGGCGCGAAACGGCGCAAGGGCTCGAAGGTCCACATCGCCGTCGACACGCTGGGCCACCTGCTCGCACTGTCGGTGACTCCGGCCGATCAGGGTGATCGCGCCCAGGTCGAGACGTTGGCCCAAGCCATGCAGCAGGTCACCGGAGGCACGGTCGATCTGGCCTATGTCGATCAGGGCTACACCGGGCCAAGCGCGGCCGAGGCCGCCCAGAGTCACGGCATCCGGCTCGAAGTGGTCAAACACCCCATGGCCAAGCGAGGCTTCGTGCTGCTGCCGCGCCGTTGGGTGGTCGAGAGAAGCTTCGCCTGGGCTGCCCGATTCCGCAGACTCGTGCGCGACTACGAACGACTCGACACTACGCTCAAAGGCTTCCATTACGCCGCCTTCGCCTGCCTCATGATCGCCAACATGTTCAAACAACTCGCATGAACTTCATAACAGCCTCTAGCCGCTGGCTGGCCTTCGCGCTATGCGGCAGCGTATCGATTGCAATCTGGGCACAAGCACCAGCGGCCCCCACCCCATCGTTCGAAGTGGCATCCGTGCGTCAGGTTCCGGCAGAACACGGGTACATGTCGATCAGTCCTTGGGGACAAGGGCGATTTACTGCAAGAAACGTCCCCATGAAAGTTCTGATTGAACTGGCCTTCGATGTGACCGGCAATCAGATCTCCTACAAAAATGCAGGATGGATGGATTCGGGACTCTACGACATTGACGCGAAGCCGGAGGGCGACGTCCCTCTAAGCTATGAACAGGCCAAGCCTCTCTTACGGCAGTTACTGGCGCATCGGTTCAAGCTGACAGTTCACTATGAGCAAAAAGACGTCAGGGGGTATGACCTCGTGGTCGCGAAGGGCGGCTCGAAACTTACGACAGTCAAGGAAGCTACTGTTGTCGGATATATTTTCCAGGATGGAATACGAAGCCCAAGTATCTCTATGAGAGGTTTAGCTGCGATGCTGGCTCACCCGCTGGGTCAACCAGTCATGAACAAGACGGATATCGCTGGCAACTACGATATCAATCTGCACTTCGCACCGGACGGATCAACAGATTCTCCCTATCCATCCATCTTCACGGCGGTGCAGGAACAGCTTGGGCTGAAGTTGGAGTCCCAGAAGGTTCCCGTGGAAATGCTGGTCATCGATCACCTGGAACAAACGCCCTCTCCAAACTAAAGCAAGCTCTGCCGGCGATTAAGGTGTCGAAAAACCCGCTCAATGTCTTATTTCGATATGATTATCACCAATTCGCCGCCGTCGGTAAATTGATGTCTGAGGAGCTGATTTGGTTTCGCAGGGCCTTGTTAAGTTGGTGCGTCGGGGACTGACCCTGCTTGTGCTGCTAGCAGCATCGAGCGCGGCGATGGCCTCGGAGTATCACGGATTGGTTACCTCCGGCGGTCTGCCGGTGCCGGGCGCGACGGTAACGGTCACGCAAGGCGCAAAAAAGTTTGCTGCGATAACTGACATGCAAGGGTTCTATTCCTTCCCTTCCCTTGCCGATGGCCCGGCAACAGTGGACGTGGAGATGACAGGCTACGCCCAGATCAAACAGCAGGTAGCCATCGCACCAGATATTGCTACTGGGAAGTGGGAGTTGCAGCTGCTATCGCTGGAGCAGATGAGAACCCAATTGAAGCCCGCATTAAGTGCGGGCATCGCAGAGACGCAAACACGAAGCGAACCGAAGAGAACCAGCGAGGCCCCCAGCCAGAAGAGCGAGGCTCCGCCCCCATCCGACGCAGTTGCGCAGCGAGCCGCGGACGGCCTGCTGATCAACGGCAGCGTAAACAATGCGGCTACGTCCCAGTTTTCGCTGGCGAATCGGTTTGGGAATACCGCCCACGGACGATCGTTGTACAACTTCAGCCTCGATCTGAAGCTCAACAACTCTACCTTTGATGCCCGGTCGTATTCATTGACGGGTATCGATACCTCCAAGCCGGATACCAGCCAGATTACCGGTGGATTTAATCTGGAAGGACCGTTGAAGATACCCGGCCTGCTGCGCAACGGCCCCGATATCTTTGTGGGCTACCATCGAACGCGCGACAGCACCGCCGTCACGACTCCGGGCCTGGTGCCGAACCTGGCCGAGCGCGATGGAGATTTCTCGCAGGCGGTGAATGCACAAGGGCGGCCAGTCGTGATCTACGATCCGAAGACAGGCCAGCCGTATCCGGGTAATAGAGTGCCCATCAGCCCGCAGGCGCAGGCATTGCTCAACCTCTATCCGTTACCGAACTTCAGCGGAAGCTCGCAGTACAACTATCAACTCCCCCTCGTCTCCGATGTGCACAGGGACGCGCTCATCGCGACGGCCAGCAAGACCATCGGCCGCAAGAACGAGATCTCCGGGACCTTTGCCGCCACCAGCACACGCGACAGCAGCACCAACCTCCTCGGGTTTGTAGACAGGACGTCCGGTCTGGGGATGAGCAGCAAGATCAATTGGTCGCATACTCTCAACGCGCGCCTGCGCATGAACCTCGGCTACCAGTTCAGCAGGCAGTCCACACGGCTGACTCCCTACTGGCAAGACCGCGAAAATATCTCAGGCCAGGCTGGCATCACAGGCAACGATCAGACCCCGACTTACTGGGGTCCCCCGACGCTCAACTTCTCCGGAGGCCTGACCGCTCTGACCGATGGCCAAAGCTCCTTTATTCGTAATTCGACTAACGGAGTCTCTCTCATCGCGAGATGGAACCACCGGTCCCATAACATCACAGGCGGATTCGATTTCCGCCGCGAGCAGTTCAATTACCTCTCGCAGGCAAACCCTCGCGGCACCTTCAGTTTTACAGGCACGGCAACATCAGGCAGCGCAGCGAACAGTGGATCAGATGTTGCAGATTTTCTGCTGGGAATTCCTGACGCGAGCAACATCGGATTCGGCAATGCGGACAAGTATCTGCGGCAATCTGTCTACGACGCTTATCTGCAGGACGATTGGAGAGCCACGCCTCAGCTCACGATCAACGTCGGCGCACGCTGGGAGTACGGCGCACCGGTAACGGAGTTGAAGCGGCGGTTGGTCAACCTGGATGTGGCGACGGGGTTTTCTGCAATCGCACCCGTGCTGGCCACCGATCCGGTAGGAGCGCTGACGGGCCAGAGATATCCTGCATCTTTGATGCGCCCCGACCGCGGCGGTATAGAGCCGAAAATTGGGGTCTCGTGGCGACCGATCCCCGGATCATCGATGGTGGTCAACGCAGGGTACGGGGTCAACTACGATACCTCGGTCTATCAGGGAATCGCGATCCAGATGGCGCAGCAGGCACCCTTCGCCAAGAGCCTGACGGTGCAGAACAGCACAACCTGCCCTCTGACACTTGCCAACGGCTTCGACCCATGTTCTGAGACAACTGCGCAGACCTTCGGCGTCGATCCTAACTTTCGCGTTGGCTATGTGCAGACGTGGGACTTGAAGGTACAGCGCGACCTTCCAGGATCGCTGCAGATGATGGCGACCTATCTAGGCATCAAGGGGACGCGGGGCGTGCAACAGTTTCTGCCCAACACCAACCCGATAGGAGCCGTGAACCCATGTCCGAGCTGTCCTACGGGATTTGTGTACCTCGTCACAGATGGCAATTCAACGCGTCAGTCGGGATCGATTCAGCTACGCCGCAGACTGCACAGCGGATTCACCGCTTCGCTGCTCTACACCTTCTCAAAGTCGATCGATGACGACTCCGCGCTGGGTGGGCAGGGAGCCGTAGCCGACAGTTCCACCACGAGCACACAGACGCAGGCTTCAGCCACGATTGCGCAGGACTGGCGCAACCTGAGTGGTGAGCGCGGACTCTCAAACTTCGATCAGCGCCACCTGTTGAGTGCGCAGGTGCAATATACCACCGGAATGGGAATGTCCGGAGGTTCGCTGATGACCGGATGGAGGGGAAAGCTCTACAAGGAGTGGACCATCGAAACGCAGATTACCGCGGGCAGCGGCCTGCCGCAGACACCCCTTGATACTTCCGTCGTTGTGTCGGGATATTCTGCCTTTGTTCGGCCCAGTATTACGGGAGAGTCGATCTACGCCGCGCCTCCCGGCCTGTTTCTAAACCCGGCAGCCTATAAGGCGCCTCCTCTGGGACAGTGGGGGAATGCACGCCGAAATTCAATCACCGGCCCCAGCCAGTTCTCGTTGGACGCTGCGATGGTACGCACCTTCCGCATGCCGTACAAAATGAACCTCGACCTGCAGATTGCCGCTTCCAATCTTCTCAACCACGTTACCTATTCCACCTGGCAAAACTCCATCACCAACACGCAGTTTGGATTGCCCGCAGCGGCAAATGCGATGCGCAGCTTGCAGACTTCTCTGCGCCTGAGGTTCTGACGTATGCGATTACTGCTCACAGCGATGCTTCTTGGAACACTGCCCGTCGGAGCGCAGGTGGTGGGACAGAACTCGCAGCCTGCCGGAGGCAATGGCGAGTACACCATGTCCGTCAGCTCCAAGCTTGTCGTCGAGGCAGTCAACGTCAAGGACAAGCAGGGAAAGTCGCTTAGCGGACTGACGGCGAAAGACTTTACCGTCACCGAGGACGGCGTACCGCAGCAGGTCAGCTTCTGCGAATATCAGAAACTTCCTTCGGCCCCTCCGATTGCGCCGAAGAAGCCCGAAAATATTACGGTCTACAACCGGTTGGGTGTCACTCAGATCGCACCTGAAAAGCCGGGCGATGTTCACTACAAAGATCGCCGTCTGATTGCGCTGTACTTCGATCTGACCGCAATGCCGCCCGACGATAAACTGCGCGCGTTGGAGGCCGCGCAGAAGTTTATACGGACGCAGATGACGTCGTCGGATCTGGTATCGATCATGCGCTATGGCGGCAGTTCCGTGGATGTGCTGCAAGACTTCACCGACGATCACAACCGCCTGCTTAGCATTCTGGAGACGCTGATCGTGGGCGAGAACCAGCAGAGCGAAGACATCACCGACGATGCGGACACGGCTGACGCAGGTGCGGCGTTCGGGCAGGACAGTAGCGAATTCAACCTGTTCAATACCGACCGCCAGCTCTCCGCGCTGCAAACCGCCGCGAAGATGCTCGGCCGATTGAGCGAGAAAAAGGTGCTGGTCTACTTTGCCAGCGGCATGACCCTTCATGGCGTCGACAATCAGGCGCAGCTTCACGCGACCATTGACGACGCGATCCGGTCCGGGGTGTCGTTCTGGCCGATCGACGCACGCGGCCTGGTGGCTCAGGCTCCCTTGGGAGATGCGACACAGGGGTCGCCGGGCAACGCCGCCATGTATACCGGGACCGCGGCTCTGGCGGTGACGACACGGATGCAGCAGTCGCAGGACACGCTCTATGCGCTGGCCGGAGATACCGGCGGCAAGGCCCTGCTCGACTACAACGATCTGACCCGAGGCATCGTACAGGCGCAGCAGAACATTACCAGCTATTACATCCTAGGCTATTACACGAGTAATGCGACTCTCGATGGAAGGTTCCGGCACATCAAGATCTCAGTGAAGCCCGAACTTGCCGCGAACCTCGACTACAGGCAGGGCTACTATGCGGGCAAGATATTCGCGAAGTTCAATGACGCCGACAAAGAGCGGCAGTTGGAAGATGCGCTCATGCTGGGCGATCCTGTGACGGAACTCACGATTGCCCTGGAGCTTAATTACTTCCAGTTGAACCGCGCAGAATATTTTGTGCCAGTCGTCGTGAAGATACCGGGCCGGGAACTGGCGCTGGCCAAGAAGCGCGGTGCAGAGCATACACTCATCGACTTTCTGCTCGAGGTAAAGGACGAACTCGGCGGCAACATGACCGTCGAGAACATGCGCGACAACGTGAACATCAAACTCAGCGATGAGACAGCAGCGGAGCTGGCCAAACGCCCAGTGGAATACGATACCGGCTTCACGCTGCTGCCGGGCAAGTACACCATCAAATTTCTCGCACGCGACGATGAGACGGGGAGGATTGGGACATTCGAAACTCCATTCGTCATCCCAAATCTCAACAAAGAAGAGAAGCGAGTGGCGATCAGCTCCGTCGTGCTGAGTGGCCAGCGCGCCGACTTGAAGGACGCGATCTACAACGCTGCCAAAGCAAAAGAACGTGCCAAGGACGAGGCAGCCAATCCGCTGGTGCTGAATGGACAGAAGCTGATTCCAAGCGTGACCCGGGTCTTCAGCAAGAGCCGGGACCTGTATGTCTACCTGCAGGCTTATGAGCAGGACGTGACCACCGTGCAGCCGCTGATTGCATTTGTGAGCTTCTACCAGGGGCAGACCAAGGTCTTCGAGACGCAACCCATGGAGATGGCAAGTGCTATGACTAACTCGCTTAAAACCATGCCGCTGCGCTTCAGCATAGGACTTAGCCATCTTCCCGCCGGCGACTATAACTGCCAGATAACGGTGCTCAATCCAACGGCACACAAGACTGCATTCTGGCAGACAACGATCACGATTGTCCCGTAGATAACAAGGAAGCGCTCTGGTTGAGGAGTCTAGCTCATGCACTATGATATTGAATGCGTCGATAGAACCCGCATGGCCATGATCTCGCCGGTTCGACGCAGAAGGATCTACTCTCTCTGGCATGAAATTCAGGCTCACCTTTGCGCCCATCGTCTTACTCTTACTATGCGAGACGCTCAGTGCCCAACAGCCACTCGCACAGCCAGCTGACGCTCCTTTAGATCAGGCTAGAAAGTCGCTGCAGGCCGGAGATTTCGCAACAGCCAACGCCACCTTGAAGAGCTACTTGGCAGACCATATCAATTCAGCCGAGGCTCATTTTCTGCTAGGCCGTACATTATTTCTTCAACAGAAGCCGACAGAGTCTCTGGAACAGTACACAGCAGGAGCACGCAGTCAGCGCCCGTCGCCCGAGGATCTCAAAATCGTTTCTTTCGATTACGTCTTGTTGGGCGATTACACCGACGCAGATAAATGGCTGAGCGCAGTAGTAGCTGAAACTCCCCAGGACGCCCATGCCTGGTATCTGCTGGGCCGCGCGCAATATAACGAAAATCGCTTTGCGGATGCCATCAAGAGCTTTAGCCAGGCGCTCCGCCTCAAGCCCCTCGACGCCAAGAGTGAGAACAATCTGGGGTTGTCATACGAGGGATTGAATCGTATCGAAGAGGCACGCAATGCCTACGAACTGGCAATCCAATGGGATCAGAATGCCGTCGTAAAGAGCGGCCAGCCCTATCTCAACCTGGGTATTCTGCTAACCGAGCAAGGTCATTCAGATCAGGCACTGCCCTATCTGCAACAAGCTGCAACCCTTGACCCCGCAAATCCTAAAGCGCACGAGCAACTCGGACGCGCGTATCAGACTCTGCAGATGCTTCCCCAGGCAGAGAAAGAATTAAAAGAGGCAGTTAAACTCGCGCCAAAGGTTTCCGCACTCCATTTCAGGCTAGGGCAAATCTACCAGCATCTTGGACTTAAGCAAGAAGCTCAGAACGAGTTCGCGGTCTGCGCAAAACTTAACAGCACCCATTCGTCCATCGACACGCCGAACCCTGCAGAATCAGAGCAGGCAGGCCCGCAATAACTCGCACTGCACCGTCAACGACACTCATACACGGTCTCTCAATGCCTTTGGCGACAAAGCCTGTCTTATAGTATGAAGAAAGACGCTGGTTCGATCCCAATCGAGTCCGCCAAATCTTCCATAGGATACGTCGAGTCGATCATGGTCCGTGTTGGCGTTGATGAAAGCCTCTCCGATGAACTGCTTGCCGGATTTCCGCACGATGCGGAGATCGTTCGAGTTCCCCGCAATCTAACCGGCACGGTCGAGGTCGACTTCTGGATTCTTCCCTTTCAACGCCGCGATGCCGCCGAAGCCTTCTCCCATCTACGAGGCGTAAAGGTCGTGCAATCGATGATGGCAGGCGTCGATTGGATCACACCGTGGCTGCCCAGGGAGGTAACACTGTGCGACGGCCGAGGTATCCATGACATCTCAGCCTCCGAATGGGTTCTCACCGCGATCTTGTCTTCACTCAAACAATTCCCTCTCTACCGCGACATGCAGTTGGGCGAGCAGTGGAAGGGACAGGCATCTGTATCCGACGGATTTCTGAATGAGAGTGGAGCACAGGTAGGACAGTACCGCGTTCTGGGCGATGATCTCGCTGGCAAAACAGTTCTCATTGTCGGTTATGGCTCGATCGGGGCAGCAATCGAGACGCGTCTCGCACCCTTTGGTGTCCAAATTTTGCGTGTAGCGCGAAGCGCGCGCCAGGCCCCAGAAGTTCATGCCGTTACCGATCTGCGAAAGCTGCTGCCCGAAGCCGATGTCGTCGTCGCCATCGTTCCCTTGACCGCGGAAACTCGCGGACTGATCGGAGCAACAGAACTGGGCCTCATGAAACACGGAGCGTTGCTAGTCAACGCGGCTCGAGGTCCGGTAGTCGTGACCGATGCGTTAGTAGAGGCCCTTGCCGCTCACCGAATCTGCGCAGCTCTCGATGTAACCGACCCGGAGCCCCTGCCTGCGGGGCACCCCCTATGGCTCGCGCCGAATTGTCTCATCACCCCACACGTCGGTGGATCAACACCACAGTTTATCCACCGCGCCTTCCGCTTCGGTGCAGAACAGGTACGACGGTTCATCGCCGGCAAGCCGTTGGAAAATGTTGTGACCGAAGCCGGCTACTAGTTCACCATCACAGATAACAAGCCGCGCCTCAGGCATCCTTGATCTAAATTCTTGACCTAAATTTTGCGGTAGACACTGGGAGCCTTGGGGCCTTTTCCCAAGTCGTGGTCGTCCTCATCTTCTTCATCGTCGTCATCTTCGCTATCGTCATCCTCGTCTTCATCTTCATCGCCGTCCTCATCCTCCTCCTCTTCGTATTCCTCCTGTCCCTCCTCTTCGTCTAGATCTTCGTCCTCGTCCTCCTCCTCATCCTCGTCAGTGTCAACCGCATCGAGGTTCTCGCTGCTGGCATGTTCAGTCGGATTGCTACGAGAGTTGTCGAAGGTAGCCGTCGCATCCGGGCCTACGTTAAGAAAGTCGTCATCGGAGTTGCTGCGCTTTTTAGTGGTGGCCATTGAACCCCTCCTGGGTGATGTAGGGTGTTGGATGCATCAGGAGCCAGAAGGTTAGTGTGAAAATCTGACAACGTTACTTTTCAGTCCGTTCGTTCGGTTCACTGCTCGGCAAATGGCTTGAGCTGGGCTGAACTAGGCGGTGGGGTAAGAAGGCTCACGGCAACAAGGGCGATCAGCGACAAAAACAGCGCCGGGAAGATGGCATCCCTTTGAGCGAGAATGGCCGGAACGTGAGCATGGACAAAGCTGGTATCCCACGAGATCGTTACCACCGTTCCTACGGCAATGCTGGCCACAGCGGCACTTGCAGTCGCCCTTTTCCAGAAAAAAGCAGCTAGAATGACAGGCGTCAACGCCGCCGAATAAATGGTGTACGCATAAAGAGACTTCTTCAGAACCGACTGAACGTGAAGCGACTGATAGAGCGCCCATAGTCCTAAAAGCACTACCATCAAACGACTTATGGCCAGCGTCCGCTTATTCGAAGACTCCGGCGCAATATACCGCAGGAAGATGTCGTTGATCAGGTTCGTCGCGGGAGAAAAAAGCCAGTTATTCGCCGTAGAAATAATCTTGGCGAAGATAGCCCCGACCAGCAGTGCCCCCAGAATCTCCAGCAACCGCGATCCTCCGAATCCATGAAGTCCGCAGTAAGCAAGAATTTCACGGGGACGGTCATGCACCTCTCCTACCGGGTAGAGCGCAGAACCGACAACAGCAATCGCTACAATTACCGTCTCTAAAATCACTGTGCCGATAATCCAGCCCACCACCGCACGGGTAGCCGCCTTTTCCGACTTAGCCGAGAAAAACTTCTGATACATGGACTGATTGCCCAGCAGCAGCAGACACGTCGGCAAAAAGAGTTCCATCGCTTGCGCAAAGCTCAGATCCCCAAGCACCTGAAAGTGCGTGGCAGGCAGAGCGGCATGGACCGCGCCCCATCCTCCCGCGCGATGCATCAGCACCGGGAACGCTACAATCAACGCTGCAGTCGCCAGCAGCCCGATAGCCACGTCCATATAAGCTACCGAAGCCATGCCGGCAATCGCCGTGAAGACGATGACAAAGCCGGCAAGAATGTATTGTCCAAGAACCGGAGTAATGAACGTGGGGAAGACAAGGTGAAGGATATCGCCGCCACCAACAAACTGGTAGCTCGTAACCGCGGTATAGGTAAACAGGATGGCAATAACGCCGAGCACGCGGGCAGTCTGGCTATAGCGGGCCTCAAGTAGATCGGGAATCGTGAACTGGGCAAACTTCCTCGCACGCGGCGCAATGAAGTAGATCAGCAGGAGTCCGGCCCAGCCTCCCCCCGCCTGCCACAACGCCGCAAACCCATGTCTGTATGCATTCTCTGCTCCCCCCAACAAAGAGCCTGACCCAATCCAGCTGCACAAAAGTGTAAAAACCAGCACAAATGCAGGGAGAGATCGTCCGGCAACAAGATAGTCGGCTTTAGTCTTGACATTGCGAAGGCTGCCTAGCGACACGGCAAGCAGCATAAAGACGATAATGCCCAGAACGGTAGCGTAGAGATTCATAGTCGTGGTGCGATTCTATCGTGCCTACGCTTTATAAAGAGGTCAAGGGGGAACGGATGAAGCACCTGCGATTGGCTCTGACAATGGCTCTTTTAGTAGGAACCGGCTGCGCCCAGGCAGCAACACCGCTGACGGCTGCGCAGCGGTCAGCAAGAGACGACATCTGGCGACAGACCATTCGCAGGCAGCTATACATCCCAGCGACATTGCCCAAACTCGAGGCAAAGACATGGTCCAGCTTTTCTCCAATGCCGGGCGTCATCGCAGAACGCGTGACCTACCAAACGGCGGACGGAATGCTGGTGCCTGCCATCGTCTACCGGCCCGAAAAGTGGAAAGGCAAGCTCCCCGGCATCGTCATCGTCAACGGGCATGGCGGCGATAAGTTCAGCTGGTATGCGTTCTATAGCGGCATGCTCTTCGCCCGCGCAGGCGCCATGGTCGTGACCTACGATCCAATCGGCGAGGGCGAGCGGAACATCGAGAAAAAGTCGCAGGCAGGCGCACACGACAAGTGGGTCGATCCTCCTGCAGGGCTGCCGCAGACCGATTGGGGCCAGCGACTGGCTGGTTTGATGCAGGTCGATGTCATGCAGGCTGTGGCCTATCTGGCACAAAGACCGGAGGTCGACCAACGACGAATCGCCACTGCTGGCTACTCGATGGGGTCATTTATCACTGGAATTACAGGCGCCATTGATCCCCAGATTCACGCCGTACTCCTCAGCGGCGGCGGCGATTACGACGGCGTCGAACCCGGCTACTTCGATGCGAACAAGCTCCCCTGTCAGGGGCCGCCTTACCGGTCATTGCGCGTGCTGGGCGACCGCGGAGCAATCCTCTACGCGCTGAACGCCGACCGCGGCCCAATGTATGTGATGAATGGATTAGCCGACACCGTGATGGATATCCCGCACCACGGGCCCGACTGGTTTGCCGCCACCCGCGCACGCGCTATCGCCCTGCGAGGAACGGATAGGGACATGTTCACGACGGTCTTTTATCCCGGCATCAGCCACCGGACCTCATGGGTAGATCGCGACGGCGTCGAATGGCTTGAAAAACAAATTCATTTTGCGAACTGGACAACAAAGTATATTGCTACCGTTCCAGTGACACATATCAGCACATGGGCAAAAGCAAACGACGTCTTCATCTCGAATAACTACATGCGTGAGGATCGCGAGGGCGGACTCGATGCCCTGGGAACAGGCTTCCCCGCCATCAAACGCTCGGATTTGATGGTGCTTCCCGAGGCGGCATGGGCTGTGGAGAAAGATCGTCTGACCTATCAGGCATGGGCGGCGAAGACGATGGCGGCAGAGCGGCAAGCAGCCGCTTCTCCGCAGCAGCCCCCTCAATCTGGCTATTGATCTCTGCACCCAACAGAAGGGTTAGCCCGGTAATGTAAAACCACGTCAGCAAAATGATCACCGCGCCAAGAGAACCATACGTCACAGAAAAGTTATTGAAAAAATGCAGATACACGCGAAAACCGATAGAGGCCAGCACCCATACCGTGATGCCGATAGCACTGCCAGGAGTGAGCCACCGCCAGCAGCTTTTTTTCAAATCGGGAGCCCAGTAATAAATCACGGCGTAGAAGAGAGTGATGAGGGCTGTGACAATTACCCACCCCAGCGAGCGAGTCACCACCACAACAACGCTGCCAAGAAAATGATGGTAGATGTGTTCGCGAGCGAGTCGAGCGAAAAAGTCGCTGGCCAGCATGGACGCGAGCGTAACCGTAACCAGCACAGCCAGGACGATGGTGACTCCAATGGCCGAGAGGCGTGCGTGCAGATAAGAGCGAGTCTCAGGGACCTTATAGACAATGTTGAGGCTGCCCTGAATCGCAGAAAACCCGACCGAGGCCGACCAGAGCGCGGCAACAATTCCAAACGTAAGCTTGCCGCTGGTTGCAGCGGCAGTCGTCTCGTTGAAGGTGGCAAGTACAGTGCCCATCGCCGCGTGTGGGATAACGACAGCAAGATAATGCAGAAGCTTGTCATAGATGCTCGACGCAGATTGCGCGGCGATTCCCAGCAGTGAACTGGCGCAGAATAGAGTTGGAAAGAGAGCGAAGATGAAATAGAAACCAAGTTCTGCAGCCCGCCCTATAAGGTTGTCAGCAAGGAAGTTATGCCATGTTCGCGCTGCGACGAGGCGGACAGGAACTCCTTGCAGGTCCCACAGCGAGCGCAGCGGCGAATGGGACACATAGTCCCATATCCATTGCTCTCGCGGTTCAAGAGATTTAACAGAAGTGGTGTCCGTTGAAATAGCAGAGACTCCCGGATTGGCATGATCGTCTTAATAGGTAGATGCGATTTCATGCAGCCTCGGTAGTTGCGGTCGAAGCTGGAGCCATAAGATAAAGGGCATGGGCAAAGCAAGGACCAATGTATGCATCTAGATTAAAGGTGACGAATGTTTGATCGGTGGAGAGGTCAGCCCTTTGTGGTGACGAAACTGAAACAGCTCTGGCGTTTGGTGCAGGAGAGTCACGCTCAACCAATAGCAGGCGAGACGCGGCTGGCCGAGATCGTCGCCCCCAGCGAGCTTGGAGTTACCTTCATTGGCCACTCATCCTTCCTGTTGCAACTGGGTGGCCGCTCGGTGTTGGTCGATCCAGTTTTTGCCAAACATTTGATTCTGTTGCGCAGGCAGCGGCGTCCCGGCCTGCGTATCAACGAGATGCCCGCCATTGACGTCGTATTGCTTACCCACGCCCACATGGATCACCTCAACATCGCATCCCTGCGCCGCGTCGTTCGCAGCGCACAAATGCTGGGCAAAAAAGCTCCCGATGTCGTTGTGCCTTGGGGAGTAGAAGATCTGGTGGCCGCACTCGGTTTCTCCCGCGTGCATGGAATGAAGTGGTGGGAGAAGCTCGAAGTGCGCGGGCTAAGCGTAACGCTCACTCCTTGCAAGCACTGGGGCGCGCGCATGTTCAACGACACCCACCGCGGATACGGCGGCTATGTCATTGAAGCCGCTGGCCACTCCATTTACCACTCCGGCGACACCGCTTATTTTTCCGGCTTCACCGAGATCGGACTGCGCCTCCATCCACAGGTAGCGCTGCTTCCCATTGGCGCTTACTTCCCCGATAGCTACCGCACCGTTCACACCAGCCCCGAAGAAGCCATCCGTGCCTTTGTGGAGGTAGGTGCCGAGTGGATGGTCCCCATGCACTTCGGCACCTTCAACCTCGGACGCGAGCCGATGGACGAACCGCCGCAGCGCCTGATGGACGAAGCAGCGCGACTGGGGATCAGCAGCAAAGTGAAGATACTCGAAGAGGGCGAAACCATGCGCCTCTTCGACCAAACCGCCGTGCGCGGAGCGCCGGTTTTAAACCCGCACCAGCAAGGCATCTGATCCGACATCTCGACAAAATTATGTCTTGGGCGATCCAAGATCCAGAGGTTCCGTGCCGGCATGGACCTGTTGCGTCTCCGAGGAGTTCCACCCCGGCAGCTCCTGCGAACCGGTAATCAGGCGAGCGCTGTCCTTAAAGGTCACATAAGTCCAGGCCCACTGGCGAAACACCGAGAGCCGGTTCCGAAACCCAATCAAAAAGAAGATGTGGACAAGCAGCCACGTCATCCATGCAGGAAAACCGCTCCAATGCCCCTTGAACGGCCATTGAATATTGGCGACGGCGGCCTTTCGTCCAATGGTCGCCATGTCACCCTTATCGAAGTAGTGAAACGGCTCGTTTTTTCCCGTGCCGTCGCTTCCCAAATCCGCCGCGACCAGCCGCGAGATGCGTTTCGCGGCATACTTCCCCATCTGCATCGCCGGCTGCGCCACGCCGGGAACCTGCTTGCCGTTCTGCTCGACATGGGCAAGGTCGCCGCAGATAAATATCTCGGGATGCCCCGGCGGATTGAGATGTTGATCCACCAGGACACATCCTTTTCTATCAGTCTCGAAGCCCAGCAATTTCCCTAATGGCGAAGCCTGCACTCCCGCCGCCCAAAGCGTCACGACAGCATTGATGCGC
Organism: Edaphobacter sp.; assembly: GCF_035532915.1. GTDB lineage: Bacteria > Acidobacteriota > Terriglobia > Terriglobales > Acidobacteriaceae > Edaphobacter. Next base: position 6,719 of record NZ_DATKQC010000033.1, on the reverse strand, counting down.
TCGTCTCCCACCATCACATAGCCGGGCTGCACATCCGAGACATGCGCATTGACGCGAAGCTCCACCCCAAGTGCGTTGAGCTGCTCCCGCGCCTTCGCTTGTAGATCGTCCGGATACATCCCCAGGATATTCGGCGACCCTTCAAGGATGAGCACCTTGGCCTGCGATGGATCGATATGCCGAAAATTATTCGACATATACAGCTTCGCGATATCGCTGATTGCTCCCGCAAGTTCTACCCCGGTAGGCCCGCCGCCAATGATGACGAAATTCAGCGAAGGATGGCCACCGGTCTCCTGCATCTGCCGCTCGGCCAGCTCAAACGCCAGCAGCACGCGACGGCGAATCTCCGTCGCATCCTCTATCGTCTTGAGACCCGGCGCAAGCTTCGCCCAATCGTCATGGCCGAAGTAAGAGTGCGTGGAACCGGTCGCAACGATCAGATAGTCGTACTCAAGCTGCGCGCCAGTCTTCAGTTCCACTCTCTGCTCATCGATGTGAAAGGCGACCGCCTCATCCATCAGCACTTCAACGTTCGGATAGCTGCTCAGAATAGAGCGAATAGGCTGCGCAATATCGGCGGGCGAAAGCACCGCCAGCGCAACCTGGTAAAGCAATGGTTGAAACGTATGGTGATTTCTGCGGTCGACCAGCGAAATATCAAGCGGCAGTTTGGCGAGGCTCAACGCTGCATTCAGCCCAGCGAACCCTCCGCCGATAATGACCACACGCTTGCGCTCGAGACCACCACCGGTAGCTCCATCAACCATCGTTGTGACTCCTCACCGTATCTATAAAGTTTGATGCCTCAGGCAGCGGTAATGCTTCGTCTCCTGGCAAATTTGATTGTGCCACACCAACCAGCGCACATCATCAGGGCTGCTTCTGCAACGACAATGAAACAAACCCTTGTGTCCCCGTAGCCGCTACAACATTCGTTACCTCCGCGGCTCCCGCAACCTGTAAGGGAGCGACGGTTACCACACCGCTTGCATCTGACGTTGCCGACGATACCTGCGCGCTTTCATCCGGAGGCACTGGGCAGCGTCCGCGATCAGGACACGGCCCCTGCCAAGCGCCTATAGTCTGGTGAATCTCAACCACGGCTCCCGCGACCGCATCGCCTGCTGTATCCGTCACCCGCAGCACCACCGGCGCCAGCACACCATCCGCGCCAACTGACTGCCCCGCCCCACTCACAACTTCAATTCTCCACGCAGCAGGATCGACGCCTTGGGCCGCGATGGTCGCGCAAACCACCGTCCACGCGCACGCCGATGCCGTCGCCTCCTCTCCAGCCGCCAACGGTCCAACATCGGCCTGGGTCTCCGCCTCTCCCTCTGCATTCACCTGTGACTGCGCTGGATAAAAAATCATTCCTCCCAAAACCGGCTGCCAATTCACCACCACGCCCGCAGTCGAAGCAGAGTTATCGCTTGCCTCAACCTGCGACGTCCAGGCAAACGTAACCCCGGACGCAACATACAACATCGACTGAGCCGGTGTAAGCGTCCGCACCCGAGTCGCAATGGTAAACGAAGCAGTCTGCGTCCCAACCGTGCTCGATGCCGATACAGTAACAGCCCCTGCCGCCAGCGCAGACACAGTCGTCGATGCCACACCCAACGCATCGGTCATCACGCTGCAAACAGTTCCGCCGCACGCTCCAAACTGAATAACGCCGTCGCCGCTCGCTGTAAAGCTGACAAGCTGATTTGCCACAGGAGTCATCCCATCCGCGGCCAGTGCCTTCACCGCGAACGGAACAACCGCCGTATCCCCGGCAAACACCGTCCCCGAAGGTGCCGTCACAAGATTCAACGACGGCAGCGGTGCGGCATAGCCAAGCGCACCTGTCATCACAGTCGTTCCTCTGGTCGAAGGATCAGTGACCGCAACGTCCGCCGCAATCGCCCCCGTGAATCCCAGCGCTCGCAACGAAGGGGCTGTTGCCACAATCGAAGTGGCCGTCCAGCTTGTCACCGTAGCAGCCACGCCATTTATAGTCACCATATTCCCGGCCCGAAAACCCATCCCCGTAATCGTGACCGCTCCCCCCTCCGCGCTTACGCTCGCCGGGCTGATGCTGTCCGCGTACAACACGCGTGCCTGATAGCCAAAATCGGGCCGCCCATCCCCGCGCTGGTCCGCAATCGCAATACGTAACTGATCCGGTTGCGTACTCTCGACCGCCAACGAGGTCATGCCATAGGCGGTGCCATTGAATGCCGTGACCGCCGATGCCACAGTGGGCAGCGTCTTCAATGCATCGGTCGCATTCCACACGCCAACGACCGGCATTGCCTTCGCCATCGTAGCGAACCCATTTTCATCCTGCGCCGTCACCTCTACCGTGAAGCTTCGATTGGCCTTGATCGCAAGTGACGACCACGCCGTATGCCCATAGACGCAGAGCGTTCCCGTCCACCACCCCTCGGGCGCCACAGCCGCGGGAGCTGCCTCAACCCCGTCCGCTCCCGTATTGCAACTATTGGCCGCGCCCGCAGGGGTCAGGTTCTGGCGCATTACGAGTTGATAGCTCCTCAGTATGTTCGTATCGAACTCAGAGTTCGCCCCCGAAGGTTCAACCTGGTTGGCGACATAAGGCCCCACCGCATACTGCCCCGTATAGAGCGGGTTAATCGGCTCTGTGTCCAGAATGTCGCTATCCCAGGTCCCATCAAGCATTGGAACGCGAAATATCTCATAGAACCCCTCGTAAGTAAGGTTCGAGGTCCCGCTGCTTCCCACAGCCGTGGCCGGTGTACCCGCCACGGGATTGCCTCCCGTCCCCTTAAACGTCGCGCCCGAAACCGCGGACGCCGTCTGCCATGACTCTGGAAGAGTCCGGAATTGATGCCAGCGGCGCACGGTTACATTCACGCCCTGCATCCCTTGCCCCGTCGGAAAGTACACAAACCCTTGAATCTCGTGCGCCAGATACAGGGAGTCCGTCTTCCCCGGCGGCGCTTGGTTCTGCGCAATCGGATACAGCATCGCCAGCGCCGAAAGATCGTCGGCCCGCAGCGTGAACGGCTGCGGCAGGCACTGGTACGTATACAGCCCGCAGATGATGTCGATAGGGTGCATGATCGGCCAGTTCAGCGCCTCCATCGCGGTCGGTTGCGGGCTTCCCGTAAACACGTTGTCGTTCACCTGCGACCAGCCCAGCCCAAGGATGCGCCCAAAGGCACGCATCAACTGGTACTGCATCTGCAACTGCTGTTCCGCAGCCGGCCCCGTGCATCGGCCATTCAGAATCAGCAGGGCATGCTGAATGAAGCCAGACGGAACGATCGAATCGACGCTCTCCGTCACCGCGTTCTGGCGGCAGCCGGAAGGATCGCTCGCTCCGCTGCCCAGAAGCATGTCCGTCACCGATCCATCGCTGTCGTAGATCACCGCGATCGGCTTGGCCAGATAGTTGCTGCTCTGCACGTCCGCAGGAAAGACCAGCCCCTCCGAACCCGGATACACATTCGCCCCGCTGACATGTTCACCAAGCTGGCCGCCATAACCCAACACCAGGCTTGCTACCGGCACATTCCACGTGTTCGCCGCGGCAGCCACAATTGCGTCCGCAGCCGCGTGATCGACATAAGGGCTCAGATCGCCCGGATCGGTGAAATAAAGCAGTTGATTCGTATACCAGGCCACCGGAACCCCGGACGTGCTGAAGTACGGCGGCCCTGTCACCCATCGTGGCCCACCGGCAAACGCCGCCGCGCCCATAGCCAACCAGCACAGGGCCAATGCGAATATTGTTCGCAGCCACCCTGCCCTCTCAACGGCCATCATCCGTTGCCTTTTTCCAGGAGGTCAGCAACTTGACCACGGTATCGACCGTCGCCTGCTGCACGGGAATCGACGCTCGGCTCGAGCCATCCTCTGCGGCGACGACGGGGCTCACAACCGCCTCCCCCGATCCTGCCATCTGCTGCTCGACCGTCAAAGGAGCTGCCGATAGGGCCGCCTGCAAGACAAAGGAAGACGAATGCACCACCTTCGCGCCCAGCCAGCGAAGGTCCGCTACAGGAACAGGCGGATTCGCCGCGGCCGTTGCCTGCGGCGAAGCATCGGCCACACCTTGAATCGGAATGGCTCCATCCAGTCCACCCACCGGCGAACTCAAACCGCTCGCCCCCGGCGCATGCAACATCATCAGCAACCGCTGGCCAACCCGGTAGCGGTTCGCCTCGCCAGACCACAACCCGGCCCACTCCCGCAACGCATACGCTCCCCCAGCGCAGCCGCGAATGGCCTGATCCACCTCGAAATCAACCTCGACAAATCCCGAGCCCATGCCGTCGCCGTCATGAGGCCGTATCGCAACCACCTGCCCCACGAAGATGACATCCGCCCTGTTGGACATCTGGTGCAGAACATCTTCCACGTTCTGCGCCGCGGCCACAGTACCTGAACCGGCTGAGGCTGACGTCTGCGAATACGCGACAACCGTGGTCATCAGCAACGTCACCGCTGGCAAAGCGCGCAACCATCGAAACTTCCACAGAGTCCCGAACATCTCGCCACACCGTCCTCTGCTCTTCTTCGGCAGAAGACAGGTAACGTGACGCTCCTGCCCTATTTCAATACAAGCTCTTTCCCCGGCACTCTCATCGCTCTTGCCCCAAGCATTAGCAGTGGTCCTTGCCACCGCCTTTGTAATTCTCCTGCCGTTGCTCTTGCCGTTGCTCTTGCCGTTGCTCTTGTCGTTGTTCTTGCCGTTGTTCTTGCCGTTGCTGTTGCACTTGCTCTTGCACTTGTTCCTGCCGTTGCCGCTAGGTACAGCGAGGCTTCAGCCTCGCGTCTAAAAAAAAACGCCGCGAAGCGGCCTCCGCTCTGCCGAAGGCCGGAGTGAAGCCCAAAGGGCGTAACGACTGGCCTATCGCTTTTTCCCAGGAAGCGCCCAGCCTCAAAATCCCGGCAAAAACGCATGTCAAGCCCCCACGCTCGACCTAAATCCAAATAACCAGCACAAAACAAACAACTTCCACCCAAAAAATAAATCCCCTGAAACTGCAAAACAGTTCCACCCAATTCGCTAAACTTGAAACTACATAGGAAATAAACAAAAGGCCCAGCCAAAGCTGGGCCTAACTCGTTTAGAAACAATATTTTGCCTATAACTAATGAAGAATGAATATTTTACGAAGCAACACCTTGGCAAAGACAACTATCCAGTTCACACAGAAAACTGGATTTGTCCAGAAAATGGACGGGGTGGTAGTGTCCTAATTTTTATTCTGGTCTTAGTGTTTTGCGCTTTTCTATTTGTAAACGAAAGGCCGATCCGCAAGATAAAAGAGGGAGACACCATCGGACTCAGGAAACATGAATTTGTTTTGAATGGCCGTGTAAAAGAACTCTGTAGTCCTTTCGGTGTTGCTCAAAATATCGGTGTACCAAACGCAACCATGGATGTCGATTGGTGCTTGTCCCGACCACGGCGGAGTGTTATCGAGTGCGATTTCATAGCGCTCGTCTTGAGCGACAAATCCTTTGTATTGCCAAGTGCTGATGGGTTTCTTCTTGAGTTCTATTTCCATTTCAGTACAGGTGTGAAGTTGATGCGGAAATACTGGAACGAAATACTCCGTCGCACTAAAGACTGCAACGGCGGGCACGTTTCCACCGTTATGCCACTCCAAGTTCGCCTCTTGAATAGTGTGCTTATTGTGCGGGGGGAAGTCAGGAACGATCCACGGGCGGTCTGCCTCAACGCTCGTTTTAATCGCATCTCTGGCATAATCGGCAGACCTCTGGGCTTGCAGGGCCAAGCGATTAGTCGCAGCGGCTTCAGCCGTAGCTTGGATAATAAGGTTGTCTGTCTTAGTGAGAGATTCAGCCATCTTCCCAACCTGCTCTTTAGCTTCCTCAGCCTGCGCTTTGGCGGCTTCGGCCAGCGCCTTAGTGTCGGCACCTCCAGAGTGCATTTCTCGAAGCTGGTTTCTCAATATCCAGACGGTTCCAACACTAGTCGCGGCCAAGATGACCGTGAAGACGGCAAGCACAACCGTGGCATTGGCTGTGAGCCGAGCCGACCTGTCAGCGGTACTTTCTTCCTGCTTTTTGGCGCTGCGCTCATGAAACTTGCGTTTTACATAGCTGACGAGCCAAGTCCATCCTCGGCCTTTACCCGGCGTCTGTACTGGGGTGCTGGCCTTGTATCCGTGATCTGCATCTGGCATGGATGTTCTTCTCTGCTAGGTATCCAGTTGATTTGTAAGACGAGCACCATTTTTACACCCTTTAGAAAAATCAGAGAAATGCAGCATAATTTTGACTGTATAGGTCTAACCCTGCGACCATCTGGAGCATGTGGAGATGGACAACGGGGGTTGGTGACTTTTTGTGCGACATGTTCCGTCATTGGATGGGACAGGTGACAGGCGGCTTATCACTAATTACTGTCTGCGCCCCATTAATGTGGCCGCATCTATTTGAGGGAGACAAAGGGATTCTACTTTCCCGTACTCTCTTCTTTTCAATATCAGCGGTTGCATTTTTCTTAGCCTCATTATCTGCATGGTCAGAGAAAAAGAGCGCACTTATGAAAACAGAGAAAGCATTGGAAGATGCTTTAGACAAAAGCCGTCCAGAGGTTACGGCAGAATTCACCATGGGGCCGACACAATCAGCCTTCATGCACGGCGGGCCGCAGGTTCAGCTTAACAACCGAGGGGAAAGTGACGCATGGCAAATCCGCATTAGGGATA
>NZ_DATKQC010000032.1:0-8257 GCF_035532915.1 Edaphobacter sp. | reverse complement strand
CCAGACGAATGGGCTGGCAAACTTCAATGAAGACGAGATTCGGCAGCGTGTAGAGGATGCGGTTGCGCGAGCCCGGCAGCAGGGTGGAGCGGCGGGCGATATGGCGAACGCCGTGGTGGGGATGCTGGGAGGAATGATGGGTGGGCCGGGCGGCGGTGGACGCGGTGGGCGAGGCGGCGGCGGACGAGGCGGCGGGCGCGGCGGATTTCGTGGGTTCAATCCTTCACAACCGCATGGAGCAATCTTTTATGAGGGCGGCAATGGAGCGTTGAATGCGGCGCCCTTCTCGGTGGCTTCGGCGCTGGGAGAGCCGGGCGCACAGGTGGTGAAGCCGTCATCGATGTCGAACCGGTTTGGTGTGAGCTTTGTGGGATCGCCCTTTATACCGGGACTGGTGAAGCCAAGTTCGAAGCAGTTTGTGTTTTTAAATGTGATCGGGCGACGGAATATTACCCCGGGCATCTTCAATGGCACGGTGCCGACGCTGGCGGAGCGGAGCGGAGATTTTTCCACACTGGGACAGACGCTGTATGACCCGACGACGGGCCAGCCGATTCCAGGGAACAATCTCAAGAACGCTTCGGTGCCGCTCTCGCCACAGGCGCTGGCGCTGTTGAACTACTATCCAGCGCCGAATGTTCCTAACGCAGGGCTGCGCAATAACTATCAGACTGTAACCAACGCTGGTCAGAATTCGACAACGGCTGCGCTGCGCTATGTCAGGAACTTCGGGCAGAGCGGGTTTGGCAGCATGTTTCGGCGGCAGGCGGCGAATGCTCCGAAGACGCTGACGCAGAACATCAACTTCAACGGCAGCTATTCGCACAGCGCCATTGACAGCCGGAATATTTTTCTGCCGTTGGGTGGAACGACGGCCTCCGATGGGTATGGAGTCACGGCGGGCTACACCATCGGCTATGGCCGGTTGCGGAACAGCGCTTCGATCAACTGGAACCGTTCGCACGCGATGACGGTGAACTACTTTACCGATGGGTTGACCAACCCCGGGTTGCAGGCAGGCGTGCTGGTGGGAAATTCCACGATCCAATCAAACCAGTTCTACTATGGCGTACCGTCGATCTCGTTCGGCGGCTCGAACGCCTTTACCGGGTTGAGCAATACAGCTCCAAACGACACGATCAATCAGACCATCTCGTTCAGCGACTTTGTGAGCTATCGATTCGGGAAACACAACATGCGGTATGGCGGAGATATTCGGCGCGTTCATGCCGACTCGATTGGCGGGACGCAGGTAACGCCGCTGGGATCGTTCAGCTTTACCGGATATGCGACGCAAAATCCTGCAAGCGACTGCACCGCTACGACGACCACGACCTGCCCGGTGGTTCCGGCGAGCGGGTCGGGATTCGCGGACTTTCTGCTGGGAATGCCGCAGCAGGCTTCGGTACAGGCAGGCTTGAACAAGACATATCTGCGAGCGAATGTCTATGACTGGTATGCGCAGGACGACTGGCGCGCGCTGGCAAACCTGACGCTGAATTTTGGGCTTCGCTATGAGTATTTTTCTCCCTACGTGGAGAAGAGCAACCGACTGGTGAACCTGGATCACAATGCGGATTTTTCCAAGGTGGAAGCAGTTCAGCCGAACCAGAGAGGCATTTACAGCGGAAGCTTTCCGCAGTCGCTGGTGAATCCCGATCGGTCGATGTATTCGCCACGGTTTGGATTTGCGTACCGGGTGCCGTCGAAGCTGATGAAGCAGACGGTGATTCGGGGTGGCTATGGCATCAACTACAACACTGGCCAGTACGGGACCATTGCGCGGCAATTGGCCAATCAGCAGCCCTTTGCGGTGACGCAGACCAACATTGCCGGGCAACAGGGCTGTGGCACGCTGGGGCAGTTTACGCTGGCCGGAGCGTTCAACTGCTCGAATGCGCCGGTGCAGAATAACTTCAGCGCGAACCTGAATTATCGGCTGGGACATGTGCAGATATGGGACCTCGATATTCAACGGACGCTGCCGCTGGGCATTGTGGCGAACATTGGCTATGACGGGACGAAGGGCGGCGATCTCGACATGGTGCGCGCACCGAACCGGACGGCCACGGGCCTGCTGAATCCCGGAGCACAGGCCTTCAACTATGAGGACTCGCTCGGCTATTCGCGGTTCGAGGCGCTGCGCGTGAATGTGCGCAAGCGGATGTCGAAAGGCATATCGCTTCAGGGGACGTATCAGTATGGACACTCCATCGACAATGCTTCGTCGATCGGCGGCGGCTCGCAGACGGTGGCGCAGAACGATAACGATCTGAATGCGGAAGAGAGCAACAGCTCCTTCGACGTTCGCCATAAGCTGACCGGCAACTGGGTCTTCGAGCTTCCGTTTGGGCCGAACCGCCTCTTCTTTACCAAGGGTGGATTGTGGTCCACGATTACGGATGGGTTTTCACTGTCGGGGGACTTCACCTTTTCGTCGGGGACATACTACACACCGAGCTATCAGTTGACGGTGCAGGAGGCGGCGACCGGCACCACCAATTCGCTGCGACCGAACCGGAACTTCGGCGTGCCGATCAGCGGTGAAGGAAAGATTGGCAACTGGTTCAACGCGGCGGCCTTCAGCGCTCCTGCCGCGGGCGAGTTCGGCACTGCGTCGCGAAACTCCATCGAAGGGCCGGGAACGGTGGGCGTGGACGCTTCGCTGTCGCGTACGGTGCAACTGGGCGACACGCGGTCGTTCGAGGCACGCGTGACGGCAGGGAATGCGTTGAACATCGTGCAGTATTCGGGCATCGACACCACGCTGAACTCACCCACCTTTGGACAGGTGAGGGGCGCAGCACAGATGCGCACACTGACAGTATTTGCACGGTATCGGTTCTGAAAGGCAGTCGTTCGTGATGGGAGTGAGGAACGTGAAGAGGGTTCGGGCGATGGGTCTTTGGATGGAGAGAACGGCTGGCATGACGGGCAATCGCGTTGCAGCGGCGATGCGTCCTGCGCTGGCGGCGGTGCTGATAGCGATGATGGCGGGAACGCCGATGGTCGCGCAGCAGCAGGGTGCGGATGGGACCTTCACACTGAAGGTGCAGAGCGATATCGTGCTGACCAATGTGGTAGTGCGGGACAAAAAAACGGGTGAGGTGGTGAAGGGGCTGAAGGCCAGCGACTTCACAATTCTGGAGAACGGAAAGCCGCAGAAGATCGCCAGCTTCGACTATCAGAATGTCGATGACGCCGCGGTGCTGCACGAGAAGACGACCGTCAGCGGAAAGGCTTCGATTGCCGACTTGTTGAATGGGAATGGTAATTTTTCCGCCGAGCCGGCTGCATTGAAGGACCACCGGCTGATTGTGATGTTCTTCGACCTGAGCAGCATGCAGCCGGAGGACATGGACCGGGCAGTCGATGCGGCAAAGGATTACGTCAATAAGAAGATGCAGCCCGCCGACCTGGTGGCACTGGTGAGTCTGGACACTTCGCTCAGTCTCGACCAGGATTTTACGGCGGACAAGGCCGTTCTGCTGAAAGGTGTGGGCAAGTACAACGGCACCGAGGGCACGGGGTTTTCGAATGGCAATGAGGGGGGCAACTCCGGCGGGACGGCGGACGATGCGTCGAGCTTTACAGCGGATGACAGCGAGTACAACTCGCTCAACACAGACCGTGAGTTGTATGCGATCCGGTCGATTGCAAAGTCGCTGGAGCGAGTGGACCAGCGCAAGAGCCTGCTGTACTTCAGCGGCGGGGTGACGCGGCAGGGCATAGAAAATCAGGCGAGCATGCGCGCGGCGACGAATGAAGCCGTAAAGGCGAATATGGCCATTTACAGCGTCGATTCGCGCGGTCTGGAGGCGCTGCCGCCAGTGGGCAACGCTTCGACGGGAAGCCTGCGCGGCACGGCTGCTTATGGCGGCGGCGCGATGCAGAGCAATCTGGATGCGAACTCCGGCTCGCAGGAGACCCTGTCTACTCTGTCCAGCGATACGGGCGGAAAGGCGTTCCTCGACTCGAATGATTTTGCCCCGGCGTTTCAACAGATTCAACATGACACCGAGGCCTACTACATCGTTGGGTTCCACTCCACGAATGCGGCGCGGGATGGAAGCTATCGGCACCTGACGGTGAAGTTGAACCGTGGCGATGTGAAGCTGGACTATCGGCCTGGGTACTATGCGCCGGCTGATTTCAAACATCAGAAGACCGAGGACCGCGAACAGGCTTTGACGGAGCAGATGCGCAGCGACCTGCCCGCGACCGATGTTGCGGTGTACCTGCAGGCGCTCTACTTCCGGCTCGACGACAATAAGTTTTTTGTTCCGATATCGCTGATCGTTCCGGGTTCGCAGATCCCCTTTGTAACCAATGGCGACCGCGACAAGGCCAACATCGACATCATGGGACAGGTGAAGGATGCCCAGGGAATCATCGTGGGCAATGTTCGCGACACGGTGAAGCTGGCGCTCGATTCGTCGCAACAGGTGAAGCGAAAGAACATCCAGTACTCAACCGGATTTACGCTTGCTCCCGGACGGTATCATCTGAAGTTCGTGGTCCGCGAGAATGAGACCGGGCGCATGGGAAGTTTTGAGACGGACATCCAGGTTCCGGATATGCGCAAGAGCCCCCTGAAGCTGAGCTCGATTGTGCTGTCGAGCCAGCGCACGCCGAATACGACGAAGAAGGCGGCGAGCCCGCTGGTGCGCGATGGCGTGGAGTGGATCCCGAATATTCCGCATGTGTTTCGACAGGACCAGCACCTCTACTTCCTCTATGAGGTCTATGACCCCGCGAAGCAGCAAGGCGGTGCGGTAGCGGCTGATGCTCCTGGGTTGAAGCGGCGCGAAGGCAAGCCGGTGCGGGTGCTGACCAGCATCGAGTTCATGCGCGACGGCGTGAAGGTGTACGAGACGCCGCTGGTGGTCGCCGATGCGATCAATATTCCCGAGCGCGATGCGGTTGGCTTTCAGTTCGATGTTCCGCTAACTCAATTGAAACCGGGCACCTACGTCTGCCAGGTCAACGTCATCGACGATGCCGGCGGCAGCTTCAGCTTTCCCCGGTTGGCGTTGAGAGTGGAGACGGCAGCACCTGCTGCGCCCTCCACGGCTGCGCTGACGAAGACACCGGCGAACGCACCGGCAGCGCCATAATTCTGCCTATTGACAGGAGATTTAGAGAAGCGGATGATGCTGACGTACCTCGCGGAGGCATGCCATGGGCTGTCCAGTCCGCCTCTTTCGTCTCTCTTCCGCTCTTTTCCTCTTCAGTGCGTTCGTGGCCGGAGCGAGCCTGTCCGCACAGCTCAATGCCCATAGTCATGAGCTGGCGGTAGAGCTGGAACACGAAGATCCGCAATGGCCTCTGATACAAGCGCACCTGCCTGATCCCGCGACAGCTTCTGGGGAGAAGTTGGAGACCGCCGCGGATGTGCTGCGGGCAAGGCGCTTTCCAGAAAACGCCCTGAACTATTACTCGGATGCGCTCAAGCGCGGAGCCGACGAGGTAGAGATATTGAACAAGATGGGAGTGACGGAGCTGGAAGTGGGAAATCATGAGATTGCGCGCGCATTCTTCCAACGCGTGGTGCACCTGAAGCGCAAGAACCCCGACGGATGGAACAATCTTGGCGCGGTGGAGTATCTGGAAGGCGAGAATGGAAGTGCCATCTCCGACTACAAAAAGGCAATCAAGCTGAATAAGAGATCGGCTCCATTTCACTCCAATCTTGGAACAGCGTACTTCCAGCGCAAAGATTTCGAGAGTGCCCGGAAGGAGTTCGACGTCGCGTTGAAGATCGATCCGGACCTGATGCTGCATCGCGGAGGACCGGGTGGAATCACGATGCGGATGCTGTCGCCGGCGGACCATGCGCGATTCTGCTACGAGCTTGCACGGCTCTATGCACAGCATGGAGATGTGGCAAATATGCTGCACTACCTGACGACGGCGAGCGAAGGCGGCTTCGACGTATTAGAGGCGATGAGGCATGATGATCTGCTGGAGCAGTATCGCAAGGACCCTCGGGTTCTACTGCTGGTGCATAATGCAGAGGCGATCCGCAGTGGCCACATGCCTCTGACCGCCAGTACCACGGCTCTGCCGCCTTTGCCTCCGCCGGAACACTAACGATAAGGGCAGTGACGGCAGTTGGAATTACAGCAGTAGCCCCGCTTGAGTAGATACGTTGCGGTGAAGACGAGGTAGGGGCCTTCATAGTAAAAATCTTCCGGAGTTAGCGGCACGGGCTCTTCAGCAGGCTCTGGCTCACCGGGTTTGAGTGGCTCCGTCATCGCTAAAACAATGTTAGAACGGGTGGTGTGGGCGCAGGAATGGGCAGAAGGATGGGTATCATGTCTTCTTCGTGGCTTTCGATGTGCAGGCTGCCGTTGCGATAGATGACTTGCTTTCCGGGAACAGCGGGAATGCGCTCACCAGGCACAATGATTCCTGCGAGGTTGGCGGGGTCGGCGGCGGCGACGGTGATGGGTACAAGGCAATCGCGGTTGCGAGCTGCGCGGAGCGAATCGACGGCGGCGGGAAGAGCGAATTGTTCGCCGCCGAAGCCGGAGACGAAGCGGCCGCCGCGGACTTCGCCACGTGCTTCGAGGCGGCGGAGGACACCGAGGAGATCGCGCCATTTGGGGGTGTTGGACTCGCGTGTGAGAAGGTCGCGGAAGAGAATTCCGTAGCGGGCGAGCAACATGCGTGCAGCGGATTCAAGAGCAGCGTCGGTACGGCGGGCCTGCTCGATTGGAGTCGGCGCGGCGTGGACCTCTTCGGAGAGGAGCGACCAACGTCCGGCCGAGCTGCGGACGGTGCGCTTGCCGGGAGTGTCGGCGGTAGAGGATTTTCTGCGGGGGGCCATCATGGCGCGGAGCTGGTCGAAGCCGTCGGCGGCTGCGAGACCGGCGGTGGCCAACTCCCAGAGCGCATGCTGCGTCTGTGGCCGCGTGAGATTGAGGATGCGCTGGATGTCGTTGGAGAAGCAGGCTCCGCGCTGCTGGAGCAGTGTGCGAACCTGCAGAGCCTCAGGGCTGAGGGCTTGCTGGAGCTTGGGCTCTTCGACGCATTGCTGTGCAAGCGCGTGGGGCAGCCAGTCAGCAGACTCGCGGACGTAGAAGGTAATGGGGGCGGCGTTGGTGGGGATGACTCGGCGTGGCGCAGAGCCGTCGCCAATGGCCCAGGCAGGATGGGGAGAGATACGTCCCCAGCCGACGGCGCCCGATAAACACAGCGCATCGAGCCAGCGGGAATCGTAGTTGGCAACACGAGCGGGAAGGAGCGTACGCTCCCACTCGATGGCGGGAGCTTCGAAGCCTTCAAGCTGATGAAGCACTTCGAGGACTCCTTCTTCCCCGGCAAGCTGGGCCTGCGGTACAAGATGCTGCCAGCCGAGAAGCCAGCGCATGTAGACGGCTGGCGTGACGGCTTCGATCTGCTTGCGAAGCGTGCTCAGGGTGCGACGATGGATGCGCTGCAGAATACGGCGCTCGCACCACTCGATATCGTGGTCTGTCGATGGCTTGGGATGCTCGAAGACTCCGCGCATGAGGAGGCCCTGCATCTCCATGGCGAGAAAGGCCTGAAAGACTTCGGCCGGATCGAGCGCCAGACGATGTGCAAAAGCATTGGCGGTTGTGGGGCCAAGAATTTGTAACCAACCCTGAACACATTGCTTCAAGGCTGCTTCTTTTGTAACTAAATCAGTTTCATTTTGCGCATCACGCGAGAGCAAGTTGGTATAAGGAAGACGCTCCGTTGCGATCCAGCAGAGAATGCCGCCGGATTCTATGGTTTGAGCACGGCCAGTCTGAGTCAGCCGTTCGTAGAAGGTGGGCCAGTGGCGGGCTTCGGTTGTATCAAGAGTAGAAAGTGGCAGCGCGATGACCGAGTGCAGCAGATCATGTAGCTCGTGTTCGTCGCGGATGTCGGGCCAGCACTCGCGGCGCACCTCGTCGATGGCACTCTGATCGAGCTTGCCCGATTCTTCGAGGACGCTCTCGGGGAGCGATCTTCGCAACGATACGGCACGGGCGCGGCGTTCTTCCAGTCCCGCGTCGTCGAGAAAGGCGTAGGGATTAGCGTTGATGAGCTCGTGCGCGAATTGCGAGGGGACTGGTGTATCGACGGCGAGACAGCGAATGCTTCCCTCTTTGATTCCGCGTAGAACTGCGATGAGACCTTCGAGGTCCATCGCCTCCTGAAGAACGTCCTGCATCACTTCATCGACGAGAGGATGATTTGGAATCTGAATGTCGCCGACGATGGTCTCAAAGCAGGCGGCGGCTTG
>NZ_DATKQC010000031.1:0-2715 GCF_035532915.1 Edaphobacter sp. | reverse complement strand
GAGAACGTCGTCGCGGAAGAAGAAGCTGGTGAGGTCGCCGAACTGGCCGAGCGTCTCGACGCGCTGCTGGATGAGCGGGGCGATCTCGCGGAGGTAGGCGTCGGAGAGGATGGTGCTGCGCAGGGCGGTGTAGAAGGCATCGGGGCTGAGGGCGCGGATGTACTCGCTGTTGAGCCAGCGCAGTTTGGTGAGGTCGAAGACGGGGCCGCCAAGGCGGATGTTGGGAACCTCGAAGCGCTCGATCATATCGTCGAGGGAAAAGATTTCGCTTTCTTTGGCGCCGTTGACGATCTCGATGGGGGTGGGTGAGGGCATGCCGCCGCCCATGAGGCCGAGGAAGTTGATCAGAGCTTCGGGGAGAAAGCCGGCCTGGCGATAGTAGATGAGCGAGACGGGATTTTTGCGTTTGGAGATTTTGGACTTGTCGATGTTGCGCAAGAGCGGCATGTGCCAGAAGCGCGGTAGCTGCCAGCCGAATGCGTTATAGAGCAGGACGTGTTTGGGCGTAGAGGATATCCACTCCTCGGCGCGGATGACGTCGGTGATGTGCATGAGGTGGTCATCGACGACGTTGGCGAGGTGGTAGGTGGGGAAGCCGTCGGACTTCATCAGAACCTGGTCGTCGATGGTGGAGTGCTCGAAGGTAATGTCGCCGCGCAGTTCGTCGCGGAAGGTCGTTGCGCCTTCAATGGGGACGGCCATGCGGATGACAAAAGGTTTGTTGGCCGCGAGGTTTGCTTCGATCTGCTCTGTGGTCAGGTGGCGGCAGGTGCCGGGGTAGCGCGGCGGGAGCTTTGCCGCGATCTGCTGTTTGCGGGCGGCGTCGAGCTCTTCCGCGGTGCAGAAGCAGCGGTAGGCGGTTCCGTTGGCGAGCAGAAGGTCGGCGTGCTGGCGATAGATTTCGGTGCGCTCGGACTGGCGATAGGGGCCGTAGGGCCCGCCGACGTCGGGGCCTTCGTCCCAGCCGAGGCCGAGCCAGCGGAGGGTGTCGAAGATCATCTGCTCGGAGGTGGAAACGAAGCGGGTGCGGTCGGTGTCTTCGATGCGGAGGACGAATTTACCACCACGCTGGCGGGCGTAGATGAAGTTCAGCAGGCCGATGTAGGCGGTGCCGACGTGGGGGTCGCCGGTGGGGCTGGGAGCGATACGGACGCGGATAGGGGCTTCTGTGCTGGTCGTAGTCATGATATGGGCTAGACTTCGATGCTAGCAGAGGGAAGGCTATGGGTGGGAGCAGTGCTCGCTGCGTCGGAATAGAGATAATGGCTGGATGACAAGATTCGACTGGAGCGGCGGGCCGCTTGCCGAGGGGCTGCGATGCTATCGTGCCGAGGAGTTTTTTCTGGCGCATGAGCATTGGGAGGGCGTATGGCTGCAGGCACAGGAGCCGGAGAAGACTTTTTTACAGGCGCTGATTCAGACGACTGCCGCGTTTCATCACCTTCAGCGTGGAAACCGGAAGGGTGCCGCGTCATTGCTACGAGCAGCGTTACGGCGGTTGGAGCCGTATGCCAATTTATTTGGCGGAGTAAGGGTTGGGGTACTTCGCGAGGATATCCGTTCGTGTCTGCGAGCGCTGGAGGATGATGCTCCGTTGCGACTTGCGTCTCCGAAGATATTGCTGGAGCCGGTAACTGGAGAGTCTGACGAGTGGAGGCAGAATTGATCCTGCCTCCACTCTTGCAGGCGATTCAGAGCTACGCTCCTAAGGCTATGAGCGATTCTTTGATGGTCGGAGTCCGTCCGGCTTCAATATCGTAACGGCGGATTTGGTGAAACTTTGAAAGCACTGTGTTGGCTTTGGCGAGTGCCTCGATGCGCTCGGTGTACTGCGCTAGCTTTGCGCCGGGAATCGCGAAGAGTGCGACATCGTTGGTCAGAACATCCAGATAGGCGCGGGCTCCGCAGCATCCCAGGCTGAGTGCAGCGCGACCGGTGTTCATCACCTGTGGCACAACGGCGCACGCTGGCCGTCCCATCGCCGGCGCCGTCTGGTTCTCCACCTGCTGTGTTGCCTCTGTCAACACAAGCGATTGGTTGGCATCGACAAAGAGCAGCACCACGTCGGGGGGCAATGGAGTTTCGGTGAGCGGAGAGTAAACGACAAATTTTGACTGCGACTGAAGAACAGGGATCGAGGCAAGATCTTCTTCGCGCACATAGCCAAGTTCACCCAGAACTTTGAGCGTGTCCCCGAGATCGATCTGCTGTCGTTGCGATGGTTGCAGATTGTGCGTGTACACGCCGATGGAGCACATCTCATGATCGGCGGCAGAGGTTGCAAAGGATGCGGCGGCGGCGTCTTCCCAGAAGCGGCAGCCTGCGGAGACTCGTCCAGTATGGCGGCCGAGGCCGTCGGGAACCGTGTTTGTGAAGCTGATCGCTACCGGTGGCTGGCGAAGGTTCAGCGATTCGGACAGAGTTGCAGCGAGTTTTGCGTACGTATTGTTTTCCATGATTTTCCTTGTTCAATCGATTGCGATCGGTAACGTGTCCTTTAGGCTTTAGGTGCTGGCTCTGCTTTGAAACCCATGCTGGCGATATAGGCCTTGAGCGAATCTTCAGAGACTTCTTTGGGATTGAACTTGATAACCACGTTTGCATCGGGATAGCTTGCCTTCGCCCATGCCACTCCTTTTTCCTGCCGCAGCAGCGTCTCAAGCCCTACCGCGCAGGTGATGCAGGTGTATCCGCTGACGTGATAGGTGACGGTCT
>NZ_DATKQC010000030.1:0-3199 GCF_035532915.1 Edaphobacter sp. | reverse complement strand
CATGATATATGGCACATATATGGCACGCCGCTACTCTCCGGTTCGATCATCAGCTTCTTTCCATGGTAGACGGAGTATCCTGGCTCCTTCTTGGTAGGCGCAGGATTTTTCAAGGCGTAGATCACTACTCCATCTTTGAGGACGGCCATCTCTATTACATGGCCATGCTCACAATCATCGATGGTAATTTCCTGGATATAACTCTGACCATCGTTGGTTGCGTTTACCAATTCGAATGTCAAGTCAATGTTCGCTCGAACCCCTCTGCTGGTTCGTTGCAGGGCAAATACCATATGGTAGTCACGCCGGTAGAGCGTCACGTTTGTCAATGTGTGAATACGATCCATGATCCGAGCAAGCAATGCCCCATCACCACTTGTAAAAAGGTTTGGGCGTTGATCGAAGTCCTCCCGCATTTCTCTTCCGATGTGCTCGGCTGCTGTGCCTCGCAGCCAGCGGTCCAGCTCTGATTTAAGGGCATAAACCGGGGGCCTTGGGCCATTTCCCCGCCTATAGATGGGCAAATCTAACGCATGTTCGTACCGTTGGGCTGTGCTAACGCACGTTCCGATATAATTCGCGATATTAATCCATCCTGAGAGAACTTCCTTCACGTCAATCTCCTCTGGGATAGCCTGCCTCAGCAGCTTCTTGCTGCATATTGAAGCATCAATGCTGCATATTGCAGCTTTTACAGGCCCTTCCATCTCCCTATGCTTATGAGTGGGTACTTACACCCTGCACGGCAATAGCCGCAATCTAGGAGGAAAGCATGAATTCAAATGGCCAAAAAGCAAATTCGTACCATCATAACAACTTCGAACCGCCGCCGATTCATCCGTTGGATAACGTATTTGATTCTGCACCCGGTCGCGACCCGCTACTCCAGATGCAAACGGGTCTATTCGAACTTGGGTGCAACCGCGCGCGATTGAGCGGCGCTTCCAAGCCTATTCCCGAAGACATCCACGCGCTGGAAGATCATGCGCGGTCGATCGCGCGAGACACCTATCGAGAGAAGTTCGATCCCGATAACAACGCGCTCGATCGGATGCACCACGCTGAGTACGAGCGACTCCTCGAACAACGCGAAGAGATGGAAAAAGGGGTGGCGCATGCAACCGCAAATGTTCACGATGCCGAGAAAGTGCTGGCGGGGACAGCGAAGGCCGGCCCGAAGCCGGAAGTAAGCGTCTGGCTCGCAACTGCGTTCATCGTTGCAATCACCGTCACCGTCGCGCCCACGTTGCACGACCTCCTCTTCTATACCATTAGTGACCCAATGCTGTCTTGGTTTACGTCGTCCATTTGTGCATCGTTCATTGCGGCGATGCTGACCTGGGCAATTCTTTCCGGTCGGCGAACAAAATGGGCCTGGGCTGGGGTAGCGGCCGGGGTCGTGCTTGGTCTGGGTCTCGGTGCGCTCCGGCTCTCCTCCGCGCAAGGTCCTTCCGAAGTCTTATTCGCCGTCGGGCTCACGATTATCGAAGTAAGTGCGGTGCTGCTGCTTGAGTGGCTTGCCAGTGGTCTTCGTGTTCGAGAGGACGAATGGCGACTTTTCAAGCTTGGTGAAGATAAAGCGCTTGCTTGTCGTGACGCTGAGCTTGTCGACCTCGCCCGCCGCCAAAAGCGGCTGCAAGAGGTAAGCGACGCCATCGCTCGGAAGATCGCCTATGTGGAAGACCGGACTCACCGCAACGTGCACCTGCCTGAACTTGAAGCGGTTGCCATAAAAGCTGTATTAGATGGCTACAATGCGGGCATAAATGAAAACATTGGCCGCCTGCGCGGTGCGAGCGGGAGGCCGTCATGAAGCATCCTGTCATCATTCTGATTGCGGCGATTGTCGCATCTGGGAGTTTCATCGGCTGGCGCGTGCATGCGATGAAGAACGATCCCGTGACCGATGTCGAAGAGGTTTACGACCCCTCCATCTCCTTCACTGGGGGTTGCCAGTCACTTGTGGGTTCCGCCGAGCAAGCACTCGGTGATCCCAACATGTCGGCGGGATCAACTCTGACTGTTCTGGTCTTGGGCAACCAGGCCACGGCCGATGAGCCACGGCGGCTCGGGACGTACGCGATTCCCACGGTACGCAAGGTCATTGAAGGCAGGCAGGCGAGCGCGGAGCGCCGGGAATCCCTCTTGAGGAACCTGTGGGCGAGATGCCAATCCCTGCAACCGACCGCTATCTCACCTATTTTTCTTGGAGTACAACAAGCTATCGCCGAACTTCGGGCGGATGGCTGCAAAGCGGGCTCACACTGCGCACTATGGGTGAGCACGGACCTGGAAGAGAACGGAGTCCGAGCCATCGAGGAACGGATCAACTCCGGCCGGAAAGTACGGAGTGCACTTCCCGCGCCATTGGACAATACCGGCATCGCAGTAACCCTTTGCGGGTTCGCTCAGACTTCTGGCCACCTGATCGGACCTTCGGGACGCGAAATCGGCAAACCCACGATCCGCGACCCTCACCGTGACAATCGTCTCCAGGCTGTGTGGCGCTCGCTGTTTACTCAGCCGGGACTTGTTCGGTTTGAACCGTACTGCCCCAAGCCGGGCATTCTCCCCGGTGCATGGAGCGCACGCCGGACGGCGGAGGCGCGCTGAGCCGGGCCGAAATTGGAGCGCGTGCTGGAAGGAACCCTTTATTCGGAGGGGAGCAATGATCCATTTGCTTTCAAACTTGATCGGCGCGGTAGCTGCCATTGGATTGATCGTCTCGGCGCTGGTCTATATGGTAAGTCCACAACGCGGCGGCGAAATGCTCAGACGGCTCGCGATTTTTCTTGCCGGCGCCCTCATCGGCGCCTGCCTGCTCCGGCAGTTCGCCGCCTGCATTCAGTTTCGGCCTTCGCTCCTGCTTTTGGGCATCGGCATCAGCGTCGCCGCATACTGTCTGCACGAATGCCGGAACGCGCGTCCCAAGCAGTCTGACCGCTCTCACAGACCGGAAAGGACGCCAGGCCTTCCGCATGGAGGATCACGGACATGATGGACTGGATTTTGGAACAGTTCCTCGGGAGGAAGATTGAGAAAGAGACGGCACGGTACCTGCGCGAGCTTTCTCTCTCGTCGGTGCTGGAATCCCGGCGGCAGGCCGATGGCACGCTCGCCGCTTTCCGAACCGAGCCGGGGACGAAAATGACGTTGGGAACTACCCTATGGGGCGAGCAGGTCACGGTGCCCCTCGAAG
>NZ_DATKQC010000029.1:0-9781 GCF_035532915.1 Edaphobacter sp. | reverse complement strand
GAGGGTTGCCGCAAATCGCCCATGGGTCCGGTAATGATAGGGTAGGTTCAGAAGTTCGGCAGCAGCAGAGACTTGCTCTTCAAGGAACCATGCTCCCCGCTCTTGCTGCCGGTCGAGGCTCCAGCACTCTTCCATGAATGTGCGCTGTGCTCCGGTGAGTCCAACAAATTCCATCTGTGAAGGGCCACTAGTAGACCATGCAATTTGTACCATCGGACCATCTTGTAGGAGTCGCGTCAGTAGATCACCAATGAAGGCGTCGAACTGCACAAACCCCTCCGCGCGCCCTTCGGTGCGTTCGAGCAGGTCCATCTCACGTAGCGAGCGTGCCCCAGCAAACCGGGCACCGAAGTTGCCGTGAGCGTCACTCATGCATAATCTTCATCAGCTGCACGAACTGCTCGAAGGTTGCTGGATTGTCCGTTCCCTGTGCGTACGTGGCATAGCGTTGCGCCAATAACTCCCGTTCTCGCTCGGCACGGCGCCGCTCGACACGCTCTTGATCGTGCACCACTCGCTGTTCAATATTACCCTGCTCAAAGAGCACAAAGGTGGCGGCCTGCATGGCTGTGTCGCGACCGTTGAACCCCAAGGTAACGTCGTCGCCTCCGTCCCGCTGCTCTACCTGTGGGAGGGTTTCCATTGTCTGCGGGTCCATATCGTTTTCGCGGTAGATCGTCATGATGTGCTCGTCAAGACCAAGCTCACCGTGGCAGATAATGTCAAGGAACTGCACGGCAGGCCCTACGCGACCGACAAGCGCTGGATGTAGCAAGACCCGGATACCGCGGCCGACAAACTGATAGAACTCACTAAAACTGCCATACGGACGTAGGGGTACCACGACGGTGATTGGTGGAAAGTCATAGCCCTGCCCGAGCATCTTGAGTTGTGCCAAACCTTGCAAGTCGCCGGATTCCTGTTCAAATCGCTCGCGAATTGCCCGAATGCGGATGTCGCTCATCGAGTGATGCAGGTGCGCGCTTGGAATCCCATACTCGTCAGCGATACGCGCGATTTGCTCGGCATGTCGTTCGCCCAAGGCTGAGAAAAGAACCCGCGGTTTGATGGGATAGAGCACTCGTGCCTGTTCATCAAGCGCGGTCTTGACTGCTTGCATCACCTGCCGTATAGAGGCATCCGATTTGGCAGTGATCCGTGCGAGCTTTCGCTCATCCTGAAGCACATCAAGAAGTGCATCCCGACCGACGATCTCTTCGTGTCTCCCATCGGGCCAAACCATCTCATAGGTTGTCTCCTCGGCTCGCGGTGCAAAGCGCCGGACGCGCAGGTTTTTTGCATTCCCATCAGCAATCGAATCAATCAGCCTATAGCGATAGACCACATCCGCATCTATTGGCTTACCGTCGAGACGCTGAAAACACGCTGACATAAGTATTGTGCGGGCGTGCGAGAAATGCCGAAATGCCCGCTGATACGACTCTGCCGCAGAGATGTGGGCCTCATCCACGATAATTAGGTCCACATCCTCTGGCGCCAGTTTGGCAAGCAGATCATCCGGGTCGTTACCTGACCCGAGTGAATGGAAGTTCGTGAGGATCACGTCCGCAGCCAGCAAGTCTGCCCGCGAAACTCCGCGGATAGGACCCTCGTCCCGATCGAGCACACGTACGCTTGGCGGTAGGCACCCAGGAATGAGCGGTCCACCGGGAAGGCTATACAAGGCGTTGCGGCTGGCATGCGGGTCGAATGCGACATCGAAGGTGCCGCGAATGACACTGCCGGGCGTGATGATCAAGGCTCGCCGCTCGGCGAAGCTCAAGCATGCAGCCACACCAAGCGCAGTCTTACCAGCCCCCACTGACATGACGCAGGCAGCGTTGCGCCCGCCCGTACGGAAGTAGTTTGCCAGTGCTGCAAGGGCCTGGCTCTGACATTCGCGCAAGGTCTTCTGGTTCAACTTGCCGCGGACCGATGGATAGTAGTTGGCCATCATCCCTGGTGCCTCCAGCACCGGCCTGAAGCCGGAAAAGACCTCCGGTCTCATGTCTGGTGTTTCGATGGTCGGTGTACCAATCACCATGGACCGCAATAGAGTATCACTGGCGATGGCCGCCTGCAACTGTGCGATACAGCGAGCGGTTTCCAGACGTATGGCATCATAGGAGAATCGTATGACGGTCCAGCCAGCCGACTGTAGGTCATTCTGGCGCATTCGATCATAGGTGAAGGCAGCACGATCACTATGGAAGGTGAAGCCGTCCAGCTCGACTGCAAGCCGTGCAGTTGCTCCCGTAATGGCGTAATCAATCCTATAAGCATGGTCGCTTGCTTGTACCGGTTGCTGCGGTGTAATGTGTCGAACGATTACTGGTGTGGCAGCAGCATGGAGGATCCAGCGAAGAAAGGCAAACTCGAGAAAGGACGTGGCGATGAGGTTCTCGTATACTGGTCGCTCAGACATCATTCTCAGCTTCAAGAATAGCGAGCCGCTGCTCGATCTTCTCCAAGCCCGGGCTTTCCTGATGAAATCGCGCAGCAAGGCGTGCGATCTCCATAGCTTCGCGCAGATATCCATCTTTCTCGTAGAGATTCCGAAGGATTCTGAATGTAGATGACCGCACGTAGCCCCCGGGGGCCCGCTCCTCCGCAATCATGGCTGGGTACGCGACAATGAGCTCCATATCTAACAAGCAGAACCGTTCTACCTCCTCAAGCACCCAGGGGTCCGTGCGTCGAAACCTAAAAAGGCTCTCGCTGCCGGTCATGATGGCTAGGTGGTACGTGAAGAGGTCCCCAGGGAGTTCGAGTACTTCATGGAGATGTCGCAACGTTGCTGCAGCTGAATGGCCCTGTGCTGGGCTCCGCGAATACCACTGCTGTGCCGGCGACGCTGTGGTCCATTCCGCATCGTATGCAGGCCACCTGACATGGTATCGATCTTCAAGAAAGTATTTGAAGTGTTGCGGTTGCCAATCATGGCCTAGCAAAGACCTGCGATCGACCAACGTGCTTTCCGGGTACTGGATCCCCGGAACCTCACCAAGCCGGGGAAACCACTCAGCATCCTGCATAACCCGCTCACTATCCCCTGCCCAAAAATGCAGATTTCGGCCTACCGGTCGTAGTGCCTACCATTCTAACGGTTGATGCTAGAGACCAGTGGACCCTCCGTGCTCGCCGCATGACTGAATGGTTGTTAGATACGGTATTGCATCAAGGGCTGAGACCATTCTTCTGCGGAACTTCGCCGCTTCGCTTGTTTCGGTCGGAGGTTGAGGCGGCCGGTAGCCGATGCTGCGGCATCAGTGCGGCGCGGACTCTCTCTGTCAACCACCCTGTAGATAGGGGAAGGTTAGCTGTAGCGCTGTCTAGTGCTGGCACCACCGCTCCGGCTGGGCGCCCTGACCTGACCGTTTAGTGCATCCGTGGGCCTTCTTTGCTGCACTACAAAGATGGGAACGGTCCCAAACCGGGTGGCGAGCACCGACGTCACGCCGAGGTAGTCCGTCCCCATCTGAACAACATGGCACTGCCGCTAGCTTCAGCACTTGCGAGGTTCTCCTACATGCCGGGTGGTATGCCCCTTCGTTGATGCCGAGTATATACCTTGCCTCTGCACTCTTACGCCTGGAGTACGGATTACGTGGCCCGGCGATCCGCTGAGGAGAGCGTGTGTTCTCACCTATTGCAAGGGATGGACGCCTAGGAAGAGGTGCGCGATGCCGACGGTGCGATTGATCGAGAAGACCGACATCCAGCGGGCACGGCGCCGCGGCTATGACCGCACACGCAAGGAACGTGAGGAGGCCCGGCAGTTCCTGCGCGAAGCCCAGGCCGCCGGTCAGGTACTGGAATTTACTCTGGAGCCGAAGGAACGCCCCGAAACGATCAAGTTGCGCTATCGCCAGGTCGCCAAAGAGGAAGACCTCAAGCTCCGGTTTCGGACGATGCGGCATCGCACCGTACGGAATCGCAGGGGCAAGCAAAAGGATGAGGCGGAAGTACTGGTTGTGCAGGTGACCTAAGCGGCGTACGCTGAACCCACGCCCGGTGCGCGTAGGATGCGCCCGGTATTGCGATGGAGCAATCGGCAAAGACGCGAGAGAAAGGGTCTCTAAGTATGGTGCCGACGACGGATCTTGTTGAGATAATCACAAAGATCCTAGAGAATCAACCTGGACTGGATAACCGAGAAATCGCCACGGTACTGCGCGAGCAGGAGTTCCCGATGCTCATACCGAAGATCAACAGTATTCTCTATGGGCACCGGGATCGTTTCAAAATGGAGCTCGGCCGGAAGCGCCATAGTGAGCGTCCGGTGTGGTATCCAGTCCAGCCAGACGCCGCGGCCGTCATTGATGTCCGTCAGAGCACTGTTGGCGCCATACGTCGAATCCTGGGCGAAAGCTACCCTCCAGACCACTTACTCAATTCACTTTACCAGTGGCAAGAGCGGGCACTGGCCGAATGGCTGATCTGTAATCGCCGTGGTGTGATCGAAGCCGTCACTGGTGGAGGGAAGACGAGACTAGCACTTGCCGCTGCGGCCCTTGAACTTCGTGCAGGAGGCCGGGTACTCGTCATCGTTCCGACGAAGGATCTGGTCGAGCAATGGGTAGATCAGATCGAGAAGCACCTCGGTTCGGCCATGGGCCGAGCGCTCCGGGTCGGCCGATTCGATGGCGATAACGACGGTTATCTCTGGAACGACGAGATCGTCGTGGCGACGGTCCAGAAGGCTTGTCGATACCGTTGTTTCCCTCCAAACCTGACGCGCGGACTCTTAATTGCAGACGAATGCCATCACTATGCGGCAGGGGCCTGGCGCCACGCGCTTCAGCCTGAGTTTGCCGCTCGGCTTGGTTTGACCGCAACATACGAGCGAGACGACAACGGGATTCAGGAGGTGCTCGATCCCTATTTTGGCGGCGTGTGCTACCGGCTGGACTATGGTACCGCACTAGCCGAAGAGGTCATCGCTCATTTCAAGATTGCATTTGTCGGCGTGTCGTTCTTACCGGATGAACAGTTGAGCTATGATGCGGAATCAGAGAAACTAAATCGCTACAAACGCAGGTTGATCAATGAATATGGCGTGTCCGAAGGCCCTCTCGGTGTCTTCATGCAAGAGGTCGCCCGACTCGGTAAATCCGGCGACGGTGCCGCAGCCAGGGTCGCCGGACTTTATCTCAGCGCCTTTACTAAGCGACGTGCCGTACTTGCCAGCGCGAGCAAGAAGCTTTGTCGCCTTCATGGGCTTGTACCAGCGATAAAGCGCGCACACCGATCCATCGTCTTTGGTCAGACAAATGAAGCGGCAACTACTGCCGTAGAAGCGCTGCGGACTGACGGGGTTGATGCGGCGGTCCTTCATTCTGGTATGGACATGGACGACAGGCGAAGGGTGTTCGCTGCTTTCGATGAGGGCGATCATGAGCTTATCGCGGCGCCTAAACTGCTAGATGAGGGCATTGATGTTCCTTCTGCGGACCTCGCCGTCATCCTTGCCACAAGTCGCTCCCGACGCCAGATGATCCAGCGTATGGGTCGAGTTGTACGGAGGAAGGCTGACAATCGTCTGGCTCGCATTGCAGTGTTGTTCGTCGAAGGAACCTGTGAAGATCCAAGCAGTGGTGCACATGAGGATTTTATCGATATGGTCGTGGAAGTCGCCGACGAGATGCGTGTCTTTGGGGCGAGGGAATCTGACGATGCCGTAGTTGACTATCTCAATCAGTGGTGGCCAAGATCGCTGTGAATATGGCGCTAGTGAATAAGTGCGCCAGCAGGGCGGCGCTCCATACACGAGAGGGGAGTCGGCCCCGAAGGACCAACTCCCCTTTTCGTTCCCTGAGTCACCTGCCGAATCGCTTGTGCCGCGAGCTTCCCTACGGTCTGCCCGGAACATTCCTCCTTACGGTTGAACGTCCCACCCGGTCCGGCGCTTGCGCGTCTTGCCGGTGGCGAGCTATAGGTCACTCCGAAACTCTGTACCGCCCTCTCCGCGATTGGAATGAGGAAGACGGTGGGTTGCCTCGTGCGGCGCCGTGCTTGGTCGGGTTCGATGTGATGCGCAGTATTCCGTGCGTCCGGGCATCACGCTCTGTCGGCGGTGTCCAGTCGTTACGCCTGCCGGCCTTTGGCTTGCGCCAACCCAGCCTGTGTGCCGTCTAGGCACTGGTGCGGATCTCGTTGCCTCCTACGCGAACTCGGTGGTCTTGCTCAGGTAAGAGTGACTATAGCACCGTAGATTTCCGGGGACGAGTGAGTTGTCCACCGTTGTCGTAAAAGACATGTAACCTCTTTAAGGGCCAGGAACATCCAACTCCGCGCCAAGAAGTAACTCCTGTTGATCCACGGGCTGATTGTTAGAAGCATGCGGAGGAATCGCCGCTTCACCCGCCGGCGCGACGGGCAATACCTCTTCTACCTGGCTCTGATCGAATACTAGTGCCGAGTAGGCCGTTGCATATCTATCGGATAGTCTCCCGTGTCTCACTAAGAATCGTGCGACATCATCTAAGAGCTTCTCTGCGAGGACATCATCATCGCTATTTAGCCACGGAGGAGAACCCAAGCCGCCAACCAACTGCGCACTAAGCAACCATTCAGCTCTTCGCGCCATTTTGGCCGTTGCACCAGGTCTTCGTATGCACCGGACGATCAACTCAAGCAGTTCGCTGAAATATGGCGGATGCGTCGGCAGTGGCGTGTCCACTCCCGCTTTTTTCCCTAACGCTTCAAATGCGCGTCGCCATCGCTCCAGACTCGTCGTACCGGCCTCATAGCCGTTGAGATAGAGGTAGAGCGATTGTTCAAGGTCGGCAAGGCCGGTAGCAACGAGAGCGGCACAGGCTCGCCACAGAGACACCGTAAAGAGCCAGACCATATCTGAAAAGAAACATTGAATTGTTGCGTCGATCCCACTCCCACTGCGCGCCAACCGGCTTAGAGATAAAATAACCCTGCTTAAGGCCAGGTGTGAGGGGTCCATCCAGAATTGGGAATTCCTATACCTTTCGACATCTCTCAACTCAGCTGGAAGTGGCGAAAGTCGGCGTGTCACTTTCTCATGAAGAGAAAAGTCATGAAAACGTGCGTATAATTCTTCCGGCATGCTCTGAGGATAGGTATTGAGGAGAATGGGCAGTTCCTTTGGTCCTACTAAGGATATGTCCAGCGATCTTGCTAACGACGGCACATGCTCAGGAAACGGTTGTGAGCGTACTAAGTAATTGGTATCGGAACCGAAGAACTTCGCCACGCCGGCGAGCCAAAACATGCGTTCAGGAACTCTACCACTCACGGTCTTGCAATCGGCAATGGCGAGATGCAGGCGAAAGCCTGGATCGAGGCGGACACCCAACACATCGAGATCAGTCAAGCCCAAGTTAATGGGCTCGCTTTTGCCGCGTTGCGTGATCTCATATGAAAGCAGCACATTAAATCGAGTGCTATAGCCCTGAGCCCAGAGAATTGCACGCATTGCCTCCTTGAGCTTCCAATCCCGTTCTCCGTCACGTCTCCCTGCCATGCTAGGATCCCCATCCGGCCGCTTTATTCCATATAGCCGAAAGTTCGCCGGGAGACAACGCAGGTATTGTCCGTCGCGCAAGAGAAATAGTCTCAAGCGGCGCTAAGTACGCGCCACCAGTTAACAACAAGTCGGATGCCTCCTGTTCATTCCCGCGCTCCGGCATACCATCTGCTTGGCGATTGAGTAAGTTACGGGCCAGTTGTACCGCATCAAGATTGTCCTGCGTCGGTACAAGTTGGGCAGCATCAAGGTACCCATCAGAAACGATATGAATCATCCCCATCGCTATGAGCGGCGCATACTGGCGGGCCGTGCTAGAGTGCCCACCCAGCGTGAATTTCCTGTCTTTGTCCATTAGTCGCGCCAGCAATCGATCAGGAAACTTGATGGCTGTTATACCGCCGCTGATCTCCCCACACCGGATGCAGGCAATGGTTGCAATCGCTCGTTCGAGCACATGTTTCCGTGTTGTGGTGAATACGGGATCTACTCCGTACGGGAGAACGATAAAAGCACGTTGTCTTTTGTCCGCTCCGGTGACCGTGGGGGCAGGCATCAGACCCGACAGTAAGATGTCCTTTATGACACTTGGCTGGCTATCCATCAGCACAGGGAAGCCTGCCGATTGACGAATCTGAGTAAACGCCTCTCGGACCTTATCAATGGGAAACTGCTCAAAAAGCGTAAATAGCTTTTCCGGATTCTCAAAGGCGTATAAGGGTGATACGGCAAGTGTATCTCCACTAGTCGTGGTATGAAATTGCACGAGTTCCGCTTGTGTCGCTACCTGACGCAGCCAGCGGTCGTCCGCACTGGTAATGTCATAAGTTTTTCTGAGTTCGCTGAGGAGCACTGGTCCGTTGGCAAGTTCATCAATGGTCGCGACAAATTTCTGTTCAAGTTCTGATGGACTGTGCGACGACCAACTCTCGCCAAGCTTCTCGTAGATGGAATCATGGAGGATCGGAATGTTTTCGGTGAACGAAGCGACCTGTCCCCCCTTTCTCCGTACGTTTCGTATGAGTTCGAGTTCGGCCAGTTCAAGTACTACGGGCTCAAACGCAAAGGGATGTATTTTGAGAACATCAGCTGCAACATTGCGGAGAAGCTGTGCGTCGCGAATGATGTCTCGCCCCTTAATGGCCCCCGCAAGGACCATCGCCATTCCCGTGGTGTGAGTCACCTTCAGGTCGGATAGTGCTGATGATCGTTCATCAATATTACGGAAGCCAAGAGTGGCATCGTAGGAACGAAGGCTTACACGCCTAGGGGTAAGCGGATTCGAGCTTTCCACGTAGCGACAAGTCCCTTCTTTTCTTTGACTGCAGCGATCCATGCTGCCCATAGCAGGTGTTGATTCCGTGGCAACTGCTAGGTGCTGCCAGCATAGCATGTACTCTCTAGGTCGTGAACCAAGGGGTCACACGAGGAGACCAGGCGTGACCCCTCTTCTCACCAGATACAGCGTGGATTACTTAGGCTTGGCATCGGATCGCTTCTTTCGCCATCTGCCGTCGTCATTGCGGGCGCGCGGGAGCTTACCATCGTTGACATACGGCCCCTGATGCTGGCCTGCTCGCCGATCGGCGGTGTCGCGGTGATCGACGCGCTTCGGGGTCGGTTTCTTGCTGTCCATGCTGATTCCTCCTTTCCTTCAGCATCTGCGACGGGCAAGAGTTGCTCCGGCATCGAAGCTGATGCGACAAAACT
This sequence comes from Edaphobacter sp., assembly GCF_035532915.1. Classification (GTDB taxonomy): domain Bacteria; phylum Acidobacteriota; class Terriglobia; order Terriglobales; family Acidobacteriaceae; genus Edaphobacter. The sequence continues at coordinate 570 of NZ_DATKQC010000029.1, read as the reverse complement.
ACCATATGCAGTATTAACGCTCGATGAAATGATCTACAGGTTGTGGTTTTTCCGAAGTATCGCCCCCAGTACTTGTGGTTGCCGGTGGAGTAGTTGGTGCTAGACGGCCGTTCGGTTTCCGGCGGCAGTCCTACCCCCTGCCGCAGTGCGCGATGGGATCGTCGTGATCGTCCCATAGGTCGTTCCGGTCAGGGTGATGTTGTTGCCGTTCCCCGACTGATCGTTCGCATTGCCGTTGAAGGCGTAATAGGACGCACCTGCGGGGATTGTGTTGTTCGTCATGAGCGCCTGAATTTGCGTCGGTGTCCAGGGGGTGGCGGTGTTCTGTATGGTCAAATTTGTGATGAAAAATTCTCCGAAGTTGGTTAATGACCCGGTAAGCGCGCCAAGGACCAGGTTTTGTGTGGGTGATCCAAGATCGCCCAGTATGAGGCGTGACAATCAATGGACCGGAAACGCACGCTAAGGCCCTCTTCCCAGAGAGAACCGGCAATGGGCGGCATTCCAGGCAGCAGCTCGTGATGTGATGGGCGACGGGAGTCGGTCAATTTGCCAGACATCACGCTCTCT